>CANQQW010000095.1 GCA_947626075.1 uncultured Clostridia bacterium | reverse complement strand
TTACCGCCCGACTGACGGGCATATTTATGCTCGATGTTGACTTCTTTTCTGATAGCCTCTCTGTATGAAACCTGAGGCTCGCCGACGTTCGCCTCAACCTTAAATTCGCGCAGAAGTCTGTCAACGATAATTTCAAGGTGAAGCTCGCCCATGCCGGCGATAATCGTCTGTCCCGTTTCATCGTCGGTGTAGGTCTTGAATGTCGGGTCCTCCTCGGCAAGCTTCGCGAGAGCGATACCCATTTTTTCCTGACCCGCCTTTGTCTTAGGCTCAATCGCAACGCGGATAACCGGGTCGGGGAAGTTCATGGATTCAAGGATAATCGGGTGCTTCTCGTCGCAAAGCGTCTCGCCCGTGGTGGTGTTCTGAAGTCCTACCGCCGCGGCGATATCGCCCGAGTAAACCATATCCAGGTCTTCTCTGTGGTTAGCGTGCATTTGCAGGATACGTCCCATTCTTTCTCTCTTGCCTTTGCATGAGTTAAGAACGTGCGAGCCTTTTGCAAGTGTACCCGAGTATACTCTGAAGAAGCATATCTTACCGACAAACGGGTCTGTCGCAATCTTGAACGCGAGAGCCGAGAACGGAGCGTCATCGGATGACGGTCTTTCGTCCTCCTCGTCCGTTTCGGGGTTTATACCCTTGATGGCAGGTACGTCTACCGGTGAGGGCATATACTCAATAACGGCGTCCAAAAGCATCTGTACACCCTTGTTTCTGTAAGCTGTTCCGCAAAGCATCGGAACGATCTCGTTGTTTATTGTGGCTTTTCTCAAAGCCTTTTTAAGCTCGTTTACGGAAATTTCTTCGTCCGAGAGGAACTTTTCGAGAAGCTCTTCGTCCGTCTCGCATATGGCTTCAACCATTTGCTGACGGTATTCTTCGGCTTTCTCTTTCATATCTTCGGGAATTTCTTCCTTGTGATACTTTGAGCCAAGCTCGTCGTCATAAATTTCAGCGTCCATGTTCATAAGGTCTATGATACCCGTGAACGTGTCCTCAGCGCCGATAGGCAGCTGAATGGGAACGCCGTTCGCGTTAAGTCTCTCGTGAACCATATTTACAACGTTGTAAAAATCCGCGCCCATGATGTCCATTTTGTTTACGAAAATCATACGCGGTACGCTGTAGTCGTCAGCCTGTCTCCAAACGGTTTCAGACTGCGGCTCAACGCCGCCCTTGGCGCACATAACCGTTACAGAACCGTCAAGAACGCGAAGCGAACGCTGAACTTCAACAGTAAAGTCAACGTGTCCCGGGGTGTCGATGATGTTAATTCTGTTCTTTATGCCCGCGTACGGTCCTTCTTTCGGCTCCCAAAAGCATGTTGTAGCGGCGGAAGTAATGGTAATACCGCGCTCCTGCTCCTGCGCCATCCAGTCCATTGTGGCAGCGCCGTCATGGGTTTCACCGATTTTATGATTAATACCGGTATAATACAGTATTCTTTCTGTGGTAGTTGTCTTACCGGCGTCTATGTGAGCCATGATGCCGATATTTCTTGTGTTTTCAAGTGAATATTGTCTACCCAAAATATTGTCCTCCTTTCCTTTCTGATAGAAGTTTGAAATGATTTCTCTACAATAAATCAGATAATTCTGTTATTGCGTTGTAGTTTTAGCGGATAAGTGCCTCGGATGCCGCGCCGACGTACGTCTGTACTTCAAGCGGCAGCCCGTGATGCTTAGACGCTGAAAATCCAACGTAAGAATTACCAGCGGTAATGAGCGAATGCCTTGTTCGCTTCCGCCATCTTGTGGGTATCCTCGCGCTTCTTGACCGCGCCGCCGGTACCGTTAATGGCGTCCATGATTTCATTTGCAAGTCTTTCTTTCATGGTCTTTTCGTGACGCTCTCTTGAGTAGCGCGTAAGCCATCTAAGACCCAGCGTTTGGCGTCTTTCGGGACGAACCTCCATAGGAACCTGGTACGTCGCGCCGCCGACACGTCTTGCCTTAACCTCGAGAACCGGCATGATGTTGTCCATAGCTTCCCGGAATGCTTCAAGCGCGTCCTTGCCTGTCTTTTCCTTTATGATGTCAAATGCGTCATAAACGATTTTCTGAGCAACACCCTTTTTACCGTCCAGCATGATGTTGTTGATAAGCTTTGTAACAACAACGTTGTGGTAAATCGGGTCAGGCAAAACTTCTCTCTTTGCTATAAAACCTTTTCTTGGCACTTTACTTCCCTCCTTCATAGTATGCGGAAACGTTGTTAGCGTCTCCTCGTCATGATATCACAGGTACTCTGAACTTATTCTTTCAAAGCTCCGTCAGCGCTATTCGAATAATATCTGATAAATATAACTCGATATGCACTTGTGATATGCGCGTAAATTAAATTTTACGCGGCATTACTTCTTTTCCTTAGGTCTCTTGGCACCGTATTTACTTCTTGACTGAAGTCTGCCGTTCACACCCTGAGCGTCAAGAGTACCGCGAATGATGTGGTATCTTGTACCGGGGAGGTCACGAACTCTTCCGCCTCTTATCAGCACAACGCTGTGTTCCTGTAAGTTATGACCTATACCGGGGATATAAGCCGTAACCTCTATACCGTTTGTAAGACGAACTCTGGCAATCTTACGAAGCGCCGAGTTAGGCTTTTTCGGTGTAGCTGTTCTTACAGCGGTGCATACTCCGCGCTTTTGCGGCGAACTCTTATCGGTCGTCTTTTTCTTCAAAGAGTTCAGGCTCTTCTGCAGAGCGGGGGCGGTAGATTTCTTCTTTGATGTCTTTCTGCCTGTTCTGACCAACTGATTAAATGTAGGCATACCGTGTTACACTTCCTTTCATAATATTTGTATATATTATTTCGCGTATACCGCGGAATAAACGAATTTATTTAAGTACCGCGGCGCAGCTCGCGCCGACTTCTATGGAGCACATTTCTCCAAGCTCTTTCATGGTGTCTATGATAAATAAAGGAATACCGCTCGCGGACGTCAGCCTTTCTATGCCGTCCTTTATGCTCTTATCACAGTCTGCGGCAACAAACGCTTTCGCCGCTTTATTTTCGTTTAAGGCTCGTTGAACCTGCTTGTAACCGACCTGTAATTTAGCCTTGTCGGCTTCACTAATCATTTTTTTAGTCACACTCCGTATCCGAAAATATCTTATCCGACCGATTTTTTGCCTAAATCAGTCAGCTTATCAGATTATATAAGAAAATGTCAAATTTGTCAATACTTTTTTTAAATTAAAAGCAACTTTAAAAAGCATTTCGGGAATTTTAAATTTGTTATTTTTGTGATACAATGTTACGTTGTTTTTTCGCCGCCGATACGATGAAATTACGCCAAGATTAAAAATGTGTAAAAGAACTAAAAAATGTGATAAAATCTCAAAAAAAACAATATATTTATACAAAAAAACGTTGACTTTGACAGGTAAAAGATATATAATATAGATAATAGTAGTATTATGCCCAAAATGTCTTTTGGATACCACTATATATAGTTTTTACAAAAAATTTTGGGACAAGATTTAGACAAGTAAGATTAAAAACACAAACGCTTCAATGATATAAGGGGAGATATATTTATGAAGTTCGGAAAAAAGATGACGAAAATTCTGTCGGTGCTGATTATGGCATCGATGGTGGGTACATCGGTTCAAGTACCCACTCTCGCTCAAATCCAAATCGTCTCGCAGGCGATTGCGGATAACGCGGGCGAAACGAGGGACGCCGCCATGGACGGCAAAGGCAGCGCGGAGACTGAGGACACCGTTGCTGCCGATGATGAGGACAATAATAAAGAAGGCGCAGAAGCTGCTCAAAATGAAGAAGCAGAGGCTGCGTCTGAAAATGCTGC
This sequence comes from uncultured Clostridia bacterium, assembly GCA_947626075.1. Classification (GTDB taxonomy): domain Bacteria; phylum Bacillota; class Clostridia; order UBA1381; family UBA1381; genus Hominilimicola. Next base: position 4,092 of record CANQQW010000095.1, on the reverse strand, counting down.
AAAAAATAATTCCAAAGCACTCTCCCAAAACGGAGGCAGCACTTCGTCAGCTTTGGGCCGCAGCGGTAAATCCTCGTCATCGTCATCAAATTCATCGAACAATTACGATATGGACACGTCAAAGGTTCTCGAGCCGTATTCGACGGAAAACGACAGCGATAAGCTGTGGTTTGACGAATCATTCTCCCTGTTCGAGTACTTTGGCATGAAAAAGACATTTACCGCTACCGCCGCGAACGGCGACGGCAGCGATATTGTATGGGAAGTCGGCGAGCCTAAATATTTGTCTATTTCTGAGCCTGTCGTAGACGGCGACAAGAGTTCGGTAGACATTACATGGGACGGAGAAACGGTGGAGACTATTGAAAGAACGCCGTTCTACGCAATGCTAAAATCCAATCCGGGCGAAAGAATTACGGGTACAGCGTATCTCTCCAACGGTACGGCTCCTTCGCAGGAGAAGGAAGAAATTGCCGCGGGCTCAAAAACGGAGTTTGAATCCGAGGAAGTTAAGAAGTTCGTGGAAGAGATGTACCAGACCGGACTTACGCAGGACAATTCCGTATACGATTTGTCCGAGTTCGGTGACGACGCGTCGGCAGCTCCCGATTACAGCAATATGTCGGACGAGGATATTTTGAAACTGTTTGAGGAAAAACAGGCTGAAAATACCGCCGATGAAAACGACGGCGCGGAGAACGTAACAGCCGCGGACGAAAACGAAGATGATAATGAGAGCGTAACGGATACCGATACAGATAACACATATAATAAAGAAGAAACTCAGTCAGAAACGGATAAAAAAGAGACGGTTTCGGACGAAAAAGCAGATGAGGAAACGGCAGCACCCGCACCCGCTGAGGACAGCGCGGACGTTTCCGATATAAAAGAAAATACGGTTAATGATACAGAAAAATCCGACGTATCCGAGCAGGACAAGGAACAGGTCGATAAAGCCGAGTCTGAGCAGGAAACAACGGATGAACCGACTAAGACGCAGTCGGTCGCGCAGGTCGATAGCGGCGACGGCGTACCCGAGCAAACGGAAACAAAGGATATTGTTACAACAAAGACAGTACAGCGGGAAACGGTTGAAGAAGTAAAAACGACCAAACAAGCGGAGACAACAACGACCAAGACAACAACGACGGAAATCGTAAGCGAAGAACCGATAATCGAGACGACGACAAAGACGGTTTACACGGAAGTTCCGACAGAGAAAGAAATGCGCGTGGAGACGGTTGTCGCCGCGGCTTACGATGAGGAGACCGGTGAAACTACATACGAAACTCAATACGAAACAATTAAGGTACCTTCCACCGAAACGATTGAAACGGAAGAAACGGTTGAGGAAGTAGTCGGCACAAACTACACGGTACGTGAAACGGTTACAACCGACGACGGTACAAACACGTCCACGACGGTCAACGAATACACGACCACGGAAGCGCCCGAGGTCGGCACTGCGGTTGAATCTTTCACTACATATACTGAGCAGGAAATTATAGAATATGTCGCAAAGACGGTAGACGTACAGGTAGACGAGGTACAGACCGTCGCACTTGACGCGCCCGAAAAGCCTGTGGCGCAGAAGTCCGCGCCGACGGTGAAAACATCGTCATCACGCGCAAGCGCGTCGGACGCACAGGACGCGGCATATTCCGACGATACATTGGCGGACGATAATGTACAGGACGAGCCTGTAATTGATGAGCCGACAGCGCAGGACGCGGACGGTGACGCGCAGGATGAGCCTGTAATTGACGAGCCGACAGCGCAGGACGCGGACGGTGACGCGCAGGACGAGCCTGTAATTGACGAGCCGACAGCGCAGAATGACAACGGCATTATGCTCACGGCGGCAAGCAGTGACGCGTTTGCGCAGCGTTTCCAGTCTATGGCGGTGGGACAGTCGATGTACGTAAACTCGCTTAAGAGTAACGTATTTGACGTGCTCGATCCGGCGAACGGAGTCAATGCGACTACAAGTGTAAAAGTTATTAACCCGAATATTGCGGCGGTGAGCGGCGGCTTGATAACCGGCGTTAATATCGGACGCACGCAGATAGTCGGTTACGACGCGTCGGGCAAAATGACGAGTATTGTCGAGCTGGAAGTAAAGAATAAGGAAACGGACATTGCAACGCCTATGGTAGCGGCGGGCGGCGGATACACGCTTGCGCTGAAAGCCGACGGAACCGTTTGGGCGTGGGGACGCAACAATTACGGACAGCTTGGACAGGGCGACACAAAGGATGTGTACTATCCCGTACAGGTAAAGAAAGGTGTGCAGCAGGGCGGTACAGGTAAATATCTTGAAAACATCATACAAATCGCGTCGGGCGACAATACAGGCATGGCTCTTGACGCAAACGGAGACGTATGGATGTGGGGAAGAAACAATGAAGGAGAACTCGGACAGGGAATATCAGACAACAACGCACACTCTCTGCCGATAAAAGTACCCGGCATAGACAAGGTAAAATATATAGCATCGGGATTATACGGTGTATTTGCCATACGCGAAGACGGAACGGTCTGGGGCTGGGGCTACGGAAGACAGGGACAGCTCGGCAACAACAGTACAACAGACGTTATACCGACACCGACGCAGGTAGTGGGCGGAGCGACAGGAAGCCAATATTTGACGGATATAGTACAGATAAGCACATCGAGATATATAACAGTAGCATTAAAGAGTAACGGAACAGTATATGCATGGGGCAGCAACAACGGAGGAGGAATAGGAAACAATACAGGCGGCTCAGCTTTCCCGATACAGGTATTAAAAGGTGCAGCGCCGAGTAACAGCTTATTCCTTGAGAATGCCGTACAGGTATCAGCCGGCGGCGGTGAGTACGGAGGCAGTCCGTGGGCGCATGCGATTGCGCTGTTGGATAACGGAGACGTATACGGATGGGGAGATAATGAGTGCGGACAGCTTGCAAATAACCCCCAGTATAATGCAACTCCGGTAAAAGTTCTGACAGAGAACAATGTAGTATATATTGACGCAAGCGGCAACACTAGCTGGGACGGAAGCAACTACATGATAAAGAGTGACGGAACCGTTTGGGCGAACGGTACAGGCGGTTACGGACAGCTTGGCAACGGAACGATCGGCAACAGAGCGGCGGTTGAACAGGTAAGTAACATAACCGATATAGTACAGGTATCAGGTGCTCATAACGGTCAGCACGCTATGGCTGTGCGTAAGGACGGAACAATTTGGTCGTGGGGCTATAACGGCTACGGTCAACTCGGAACGGGAGACGCACTGGGAATAATAAACACCAGCAGAAACAATTTGGGCTACTATAGCCATCCCGTTCAGGTTGGAACGGAAGGAGCGAACGCGCTCACAGTAAGAGGCGGAACGGTTAAGGATAACGCCGGCAGCAGCACCTTGATGGGAAGAACGGCAGCCGCCGATTCAAACGAGCTTATAACAAATATTTATCTTAAGGACGACGAAAAAGGAAACAGCTTTGAAACGTTTACGGTAGACAAAAATCAGGTTTACCGCAAATTCTCGTTCAATATAATGGTTGATGAGGAAGCTGTTGTTGACACGGCGATTTCCTATAAGTCGATGAACGAAAAAATCGCGACGGTAGACGCGAACGGCGTTATTACGCCCGCGCACACGGGAAATTACGGAACGACGCAGATTTTGCTGACGGCGACGGTGACCGTTGCGGGTGTAACGAATACATATAAAAGTCTTATCATGGTGCATGTAAGACCTTCTGTTGGCATGGACGGAAAACCGGCTGTTGCCCAGACTATGGTAGCGGCGGGCGGAAACCATACCCTTGCACTGAAGTATGACGGAACGGTTTGGGCATGGGGCTATAACAATTACGGTCAGCTCGGTCAGGGAACGTATGAAACGAAGAACAGTAACGGCAATTACACCGGAACAAAGGTGCAAAATACAAAGGATGTTTATGTTCCCGTTCAGGTGGTTAAAGAGTCGGCTCCGGACGGAACACCGATATCCTACCTCAATAATATCATACAAATTGCGTCGGGCGACGGTACCAGCATGGCTCTTGACGCAAACGGAGATGTATGGATGTGGGGAAGAAA
>CANQQW010000094.1 GCA_947626075.1 uncultured Clostridia bacterium | reverse complement strand
GTGTCTGAAGGGACTCGAACCCCCGACCCATTGCTTAGAAGGCAATTGCTCTATCCAGCTGAGCTACAGACACATATATGGAGCGGGTGATGGGAATCGAACCCACGCGACCAGCTTGGAAGGCTGGAATTCTACCATTGAACTACACCCGCGTAAGGTATATAAACGGTTGTACGGCAACCGACTTGCATTATTATATCAAAATGGATAGTGTTTGTCAATAGTTTTTTCAAAATTATTATCAGCCTCGGACACGCGTCTATGTACGGGACAGATTGCTCTATCCCTTTGTATTTCTGCTTATATGATACACATAATCGGTCATTTTCCCAACGTCGCTTTTTGTATTGAATATACCGAACGAAACACGCACCGCGCCTGTGCCGCTCGTACCTAACGCTCTGTGGGCAAGCGGGGCGCAATGATAACCGGCGCGCACCGCAGCGCGTCCCTTGAGACGCTCGGCGACCTCGCCGCTATCCATTTTGCCGATATTAAAAGCGACTGTGGCAATACTCGCGCTGTCGCCGTACACCTTTACGTTGTCCATATTCAGCAGATTTTCTCTAAAGCTCATCGCCAGCGCGCGCTCATGCTTGTTAATCGCCTTCACTCCGCGGTTAAGCACATACTTAACGCCGCTGCCCAGCGCCGCTATAGCGGGAGTGTTCATTGTGCCGCTGTGGAACTTATCCGGCATAAAGTCGGGCTGTATAATACTCTCCGAATTGCTGCCTGTACCGCCTACCGCGAGCGGATACAGTTTTTCCGGATTTCTGACGTACAAGCCGCCCGTGCCGAGCGGACCCATAAGCCCTTTATGTCCCGAAAACGCTATCATATCCGCGTTCATTTCCTCAGCGTCAACCACCGCGCAGCCCGCTGTTTGGGCAGCGTCAATGAGAAACGGTACACCGTGCTTTTTCGCTATACGTCCTATCTCATACACGGGCTGAAGCGTGCCGCACACGTTCGAGGCGTGCGTGCAGACGATAAGCGCGGTATCGCTTCTGATTACTTTTTCCACATCCTCCGCGTTCACGTATCCGACAGCGTTCGCGTTTACAATTGTGCAATTACCCAAAAGATACGCCGGACGCAGCACGCTGTTGTGGTCCATAGCGGTGACTATAATGTGTCCGCCGTTTTTAAGCGTGCCGAAAATAGCCGTATTCAGCGCGTATGTCGCGTTTTGCGTGAATACTATATTCTGCGGCTCGGATATATTGAAAAGCTGAGCTATCAAATCCTGCGTGTTGACTATCGCGCGCACGGCATCCATACTTCTTTTATGAGTGCCTCTGCCCGCGTTTCCGCTTGTAAATATCGAATTTTTCATAAGCTTTGCGTAAACCGCGAGCGGTTTTTTTACCGTTGTCGCGGCATTATCAATATACAGCATGATAAACACGCTCCCCTTTTTCTGTTTTTTCTATATAAATTTTTTTGAAAGATATTCCGTTATCGGCTGATATTTTCTTTATTTCATTAAGCGCGCGGTCGTCGAGACGCACGGAGTATGAACATCCGCCATGATGAATAGCCGCGGGCGTATGCACCACATAAGCGGGAAATCCGACAATTCTTTCCGCCGCTCTTTTTAATCTTTCCGCGGCAGTTGCGCTGCCAACCACTATATACATAAACATTCACTCCTTTCGGCTGTCACTATGCAGAAAGAAGTAAGGAATTCCCCCTTACTTCTTCCTCATTATATATTATTCATCAAACGCGCTTTTTGTGTGAATGCCAAATCGAAAGGTTCATTTTAAAGTAAATTTTTTTGTTTCATAATTACATAGGTATTGGCGTTTCGCATGATTTGATTGATGTTCTTCCCGATAGCGTTCATTTCCTTAACTACCGCCCTTAAATCGGAAGTATCAACATTTACCACGAACCCGTCAATCGCCATTTTCCCGCAGATATGCGCCCCGATTAGTCCACATTAGCCAAACAAACGCGCCTGTTTATCTGTTCCAATTCTTTCTCATCAACATAAAATTTTACTTGAATATTCCGCCTGCGCTTATTTAAAAACCTCACCTCCTCGTTGTGGCAGGAAACTTTTTTGCAAAATCCCGAAACTGGATTTTGGAACGCTTTCGGTGCTTTAGAGCGGTACGCGGATTGGAAGGATAAGACGCTTGCGTATTATTCGAGAGTGGCGGTACGTGAAATAGACGAAGCGGAGGATAATGCGCTGAAAATTTGTAAAGGCTATTGTAGCATTTGAAAAAATATGTTATACTAATTATGCTATACTCTTAAATTATGATAGAATAGATACATTTTTCACTACTGAGCGTACACTATTATGGTAAAAGCGCACTCTCCGATAAAGCTTTGTGGTAAAGGATATTTAAGAGTATCGCAGCCTTAAATATCGGAGTTGTACGTTTTTCTAGTGTATGACTCTACAAAGGGTTACACACTTTTTTAATATATGGGGGATGTTTATGCTGCTTTAATATATAAACCTATCTGTGAATATAAAATATTAGAAAAATGAAAGGAAAATAAGAAATGAAAAGACTATTATCATTAATATTGGTTATTATACTGTCCTTCAGCACAGTATCTATCAACGTATCGGCATCAACAACACCGTCCGACTGGGCTTTAGATGAAGTTAATAACGCAATTTCCATCGGATTGGTAACAGACAGTGTTCAGGCGGATTATCAGGCTGATATTACTAGAGAACAGTTTTGCGAAATGGTGATTCGCGCATACGAGAAAATCAGCAATAACACAGCAGAAATGGGAAATATCACCTTTTCTGATACTGACAACGCGGAAATTTTGAAAGCTGCCAATCTTGGAATTGTAAGTGGATACGGCGGCGGTATTTTCGCACCCGATGATTTAATTACAAGAGAACAAATTGCAACTATGCTTGTAAGAATGATAGATAGTGCAGTTACATATGAAAATGTTAGTATATATAACAATAATTATTTTGCAGATGCGAGCAGTATCAGCGATTGGGCGGTTTCGTCCGTAAATTTTGCATATGATAAGAGACTTATGCAGGGCGTTGGTGATAACCGTATTGACCCGCAGGCAAACACGACTTGCGAACAGGCGATTTTACTTGTGTATAGAACCATAAATAAGTATTATGATGAAGAATCTCGGCTTGACAGCGTATATGAACTGACAGAAGAACACATTGCGCAGGATGATGAAACCTTTGTGCATTATACAGATAATATCATTCTTGCATTTATTGAAAGTGGTTTGAGTGAAGAAAGAAAAGAAGAAATTGCTCACATTATTAACGGTGATATTGTTGCACAATTGGCAGGCAGTATTAACCTTTTACAAATTGAGGTAAAAAAGAGTACTCTTGATGAATTGCAGATAATGGCTGAAAAGCTGATGAAATCTGATGAAGTGAATTATGCTTCACCAGACATTATTACTAATAAAAAATCCATAGCGAATACATCAAACAATCAGACAGATATAACATATGAAGGTGAAAACGAATGGTGGTTTAATGTTATAGAAGCACAAGACACTTGGAATGAATATGGAAAATTTATAAATAAAACTACAGTAGGAGTTATAGATAGTGTTATAAATACAGAACATGAAGATTTAAAAAACAAAGTATCTTTTGCAAACGATTATTACAACAACTACAATCAAATCAATTTAGCATTGGAAACTAATAGTGCTTTGCAGACATTTGATTCAACATATGTAAACCACGGAACAATGATATCAGGAATAATAGCTGCAAATAGAAATGATATTGGAATGACAGGAATCTCTAATAAATCCGATATTGTTTTTGCTGCATTTTCGCCTAATGAAAAAGAATGGAATAGTTTTTCTGGAGATTTATATGCATTTAAACAAATACTCAACAACCAAGACATAAAAGTTGTTAATTTTTCACTTCAGAATGTTTATTATGATAAAACATATTTTGATAATCACAAATACGATGATGATTTTAAGGATTATAAAACTTATAGCGATTTTCGTGCAGCAGAAACAAAATATCTTGATGAAGAAGCCAAAGAATATGCTGCAGTAATGTGTGAATTAATAAGAAACAATAGAGAGATTCTTGTTGTGCAAGCAGCTGGAAATGGAGTAAATAATGAAGGGCCAGGTGTGGATGCAAGATTTGCCGGAATTTGGACTCGTATAAATAATGTAACCTGCGATGAAGTTTTTGAAAAATATGACATTGATTATGATGAAATAAAGAATAGAATTATGATTGTAGGTGCTATAGAAAATAAATCAAATAATAACATTGACTATACGATGACAAGTTTTTCAAATCACGGGAAAAATATAATTGATATATGTGCACCTGGTCGTAATATTCGTTCTTGTAATTCAATCGGCAAGGATTTAGTAGATAATACATGGGTAGATGATTATTATAGTAATGGTAGTGGAACATCAGAGGCAGCTCCCATGGTAACAGGAACAGCTGCTGTATTATGGGGTATTGACCCAACATTAGCAGCAGAAGAAGTTAAAGAATTTATTATCAATGGCACAAAATGTAAAGCTATTGGCGTGGGTGTTGATGAGGGTACAGAATACCCCATGTTGAATGTTCGTGGTGCTGTAGAAGAATTGCTAAAAACAAAGGCTGTACACATTTCAGTTGGTGATAAAGATACCAATGGTCGTATTCAAGATGCAACTGTTTCATATGGTAATAGTTTTAGTGAAACTACAGATATTATAGGAAATTGTGATATATATTTACTTGACGACAATCATGAAATAACTATTTCTAAAGAAGGATATAAAACTGTAACCGTAACCATCGAGGATAAATATATCGGTCAAGATGCTGAATGGGCTGATGTCAAAGAAATACTGTTGGAAAAAGAAACTATTCCGCAATCGGAAGTTGGTACATTTAGCACAGTTGTAGAGTATAATGGAAAGGTATATTCGGGTTTGGAAGGCGGAAGCGCCATCCATGTAGGTGATCCCGGAGAGAGCACAGCATTCTGTATATATGATAACCATATATACTATTATCATATTCATACAGAAACCTCATTAGAGCAAACAGATCACAGCGATTTCCTGCAAATTTGGAGAACTGATTTAGATGGCAATGATAAAACATGCGTGGGATTTTTTGAACGGCCATATCAAAATGCAATCACAAGAATTTCAAATCCGTGCGTGGTCGATGGAAAGTTTTTTATGTCAATAAACCAGTATAACCCAAACTCTGACGAGAGTACTGGTTGGACATTGTGGGGCGTTGATTTAAATAATACAGATCCATACGATAATTACGGAACAGTATATTTGAATGCCAAAGGAATAAATCTTATTGATATTAACAAGGGAAAATATAAATATACCATAGGGTGTGGGCCTTCAGCAGTTTATTTGGCTCAAAAGGAATATCCGCATATAGGCTTCGCTGCATATTCAGCAGATAGCGGAGAACTTCGTATAATAGATGAAGATGTAGTTGTAAGAGATGCTTTCGGATATGATGATATGATATTATATACGTCATACTCAGACGGCACTTATAGATATAATTACAGTACAGGCATCAAAGAGCATATAAGTGATTTCTGCTTTGAATACATTTGGGGTAACGAAGGATATTATATTAATGATGGCTCAATCTACGCTATTAATCTTGAAACTATGAATAGTTCATTGATTATACGACGTAGCGGGCACCATTATTACAACAAAATATATACTGTAACAGATGATTACATATACGCTGCGGACAGTGGGCAGACGGATGATTTATTGATTAAGCAGATAGATAGGCAATCTTCCGACAGCATATTAATTGGATGTGCACCTGCATTAAAACAGTAAATAAATTATATTATTTTAATGAAAGCATGGGTATAAAAATGATTAAGCACGCAAAACGGCTATTCCGTTGGGAGCGATAACCGCGATTGCCGCCACTTGGGGGATCTGTGCGCTTATGCGGATTGCAATCGGCGGCAAATTTTCCGAAATGCCGCTTTTCGGAATAAGCGCGGTCGGTATCGTCTGCGGCGTTTTGGTCGGAATTATAACGGTTCTTATCGCTGCGCAGTCTCCGGCGAAGCGCGCGGCGAGCGTGTCGCCCGTTGAAGCGGTAGCAAACAGCACGCAAACAAAAAGCCGCCGCGCCGCAAATGCAAAACTCTTGAAAATTGAAACTGCGCTCGGCGTTCGCCATGCGGTATCGTCAAAGAAAAATCTGCTGCTTATGACAGGCTCATTCGCGCTCAGTATTATTCTCTTTTTAGGATTTTCCGCAATCCACGATTGGACGCGCCACGCACTGAACGGCTTACAGCCCCATACGCCCGATTTATCCATAGCAAGCGATGACCGTTCCTGCACAGTTACGCGTGAGTTGACGGATAAAATCGGCTCTATGACAGGCGTAAAGAAGGTTTTCGGGCGTGCTTTCAGCGGAGATTTCCTGACCGAAGCGGATAAAGGCGTAACGGCGGTTGACCTTGTTTCGCTCGACGATCTGCAGTTTAACTGGGCTGATGAGGAAAAGTGGACAGAGGATAACATCGGTCTGGAGCGCGCCCATAAAGAGAACGGCTGCGTAATGACGGTCTACGATAAGGATAACCCGCTTGAAAAAGGCGACAAAATTATATTAAACGGCGAAGTGTTGGAGATCGCCTGCGTGCTGACGGACAGCCTAATAGGTGGAAGTGGAAACCCGACAATAATCTGTACGGAAGAAATATTCAGGCGGCTGACAAATGAGGCGGGATACGCCGTTGTTGACATTCAGCTTGCCAAAGACGCAGCAGACAGCGATATACGCGCCATTCGAGATGAAACGGAGGCGAACGGTTTTTTGCTATCCGACAGACGCGAAAGCAACCGCGAGGTGGTCGGAACATATTGGGCGTTCACTCTGTTGGTATATGGCTTCTTGTCGCTGATTGCCCTTATTTCCGTATTTAGCATAATGAACAGCATATCCATGAGCGTATCAGGCGGAAATTCATTCCGTCATTGGCGTTGTACCACGCGCCGCTTACCGACGCCATCATCGCGCGCGGCTGAATCGGAGGAAGCGGAGGCATCGGCGGCGGATACTGTTATCATACAAATCTCTGATAATTGACAAATACAGGAATCCTTCGTCTGTTCTGATATATGATATATCAGT
>CANQQW010000093.1 GCA_947626075.1 uncultured Clostridia bacterium | reverse complement strand
AACACCCTTTCGTCTCTTTTTATTATATCAGATTTTTGGGTGTTTGTCGACTCTATTTAAATTATATCACTCCAAACGCCAACTCCGACACCAACGCCAACTCCCACGCCCACTCCGACACCAACGCCCACACCTACCCCAACTCCTACACCTACTCCCACACCGACGCCAACCCCAACACCGACGCCGGTGCCTCAAATGACAAATATTTTGGAAATCGGGAACGTGAAATACGAAAACAACGTTATAACGCTGCATATAACCGTTTTGGAAAGGGCGGAGATCAGTGAAAATATAAACATTTGGCTTGCGGAGTATGACGTCGGCGGCGCGCTTGTCGGTTTGAAAAAGCAGTCCGAAACCATAACCGAAAGCAAGGACGTGGAGATTAAATACACAAGATCCGAAAACGCGGTGAAAACAAAGCTGTTCGTATGGAACAGCGAGAACCTACCGTACTGCGGCACGCAGTATATTGAATAACGCTTTTATAATTGCAATAAAAATCCACCCTCGGGTGGATTTTTATATTTCTCAAATGTTACCGCAGTTTTCCGCTTGTTTATTTATTTTTACAATAAATTTACAAATTATTTCCATATATTGCAATTATATACTGTCGATGATATAATTTAAATCAAAGAAAGGAGGACTGCTTTATAATGTACTCGCTTACGACAAGTAAAGCGGTAATAGAAGATACAGAGGTAATTGTTTATGGCATACACTGCAGCGGGATTTGCAGTGTTTATGATGTGTCAACCGACAGAGATGCGGTTTTAAGGCTTGTGAATGATTTTAACAAATACGGCCTTGACCCTATTCATATGCGGGACGCGATAGAAGATTTTTTGGAATAACTTTCAAAATCGTAATAGAAAGGAGGCAAACGCCTTCCTTTTTATTTATTTTCCAAAAAAGAGTTGTATTTTTTTCCCGTTTGCGATATAATGAATCTATATTGGTAAAAAGACAAAAGGAAGTAATAATATGCGAATATATAACACTCTCACAAGGCAAAAGCAGGAATTTGTACCGATTGCCGAAAACGAGGTAAAAATGTACGCGTGCGGGCCGACGGTCTACAATTACATTCACATCGGCAACGCGCGCCCGCTTATAATTTTCGACACGCTCCGCCGCTATATGGAGTACCGCGGCATGAAAGTGACGTTCGTGCAGAATTTCACCGATGTTGACGACAAGATGATTAACCGCGCGAAAGAGGAAAACACCACCGTTAAGCAGCTTGGCGAGAGGTTTATTGACGAATACTTTAACGACGCTAAAGCGCTCGGTGTGCGCGCCGCGACAATTCACCCGAAAGCGACCGAGAACATTGACGCGATTATTGACGTTATAAAAAAGCTTGAGGAAAACGGTTACGCGTACTGCGTTGACGGCGACGTTTACTTTGCGGCTAAAAAATTTGCGGGCTACGGCAAGCTGTCAAAGCAGCCGCTCGAAGATTTGGAAGCCGGTGCGAGAATCGAGGTAGGCGAAAAAAAGCGCGACCCGATGGACTTCGCCCTGTGGAAAAAGCAAAAGGAGGAGAGCGAGCCGGCGTGGGAAAGCCCGTGGGGCATGGGCAGACCGGGCTGGCACATCGAGTGCAGCGCTATGGTAAACAAGTACCTCGGCGAAACGATTGACATTCACGCGGGCGGTCAGGACTTGATTTTCCCGCACCATGAAAATGAGATAGCGCAGTCGGAGTGTGCCAACGGTAAGCCGTTCGCCAACTACTGGATGCACAACGGCTATATAAACGTGGACAACAGAAAAATGAGCAAGTCCCTCGGCAATTTCTTTACGGTGCGCGACGTGCTCAAAAAGTTTGACGGCGAGGTTATCCGCTACTTCATGCTCGCGGCGCATTACAGAAGCCCCGTAAACTTTTCCGACGAGCTTATGGAACAGGCGAAAGCGGGACTTGAACGTATTTATACGTGTATAGAAAATCTTGAATTTCTGCTCGAAAACGGTGAGGACAGACCTCTTACCGAATCGGAAGCGGAGTATGTAAAAGGTCTTGACGCTTTCAAGCAAAAATTTCTTGATGCAATGGACGACGATTTAAACACGGCGGACGCGATTTCGGTTGTGTTCGACATCGTGTACGCGGCAAATACCGCCCTTTTGACAGAAAGTAAAAACGCGAAAGAAGCGGTTGCGAAAACGCTTGACCTTATCCGTGAGATAGGCGGCGTTTTAGGTCTTTTCCAAAAGAGAAAGGAACGGTCTTTGGACGCGGAGGTCGAGGAACTTATCGAGAAGCGCAATAAGGCGCGCGCGGAAAAGAATTGGGCGGAAGCCGACGCTATCCGCGATAAACTTAAGGAAATGAATATAATTCTGAAAGACACCCCTGCGGGCGTCCAATGGAGCTATGTGGAATGATGCAAACAAAACCACCCAACCAATACGCGCCGCTGCCTCTGGCGTACATCGGCGACGCGTTATACGAGGTATACGTGCGCACCCGCCTTATCGCGGAACACCCCGACATGGCGGCGCATAAGCTGCACGTACACAGTATAAAATACGTCAAAGCCCACGC
>CANQQW010000092.1 GCA_947626075.1 uncultured Clostridia bacterium | reverse complement strand
TGCCCTCTATAATTTTATCCATAGGCACGTCAAACGCGCGTCCCACGCATATTGCCGCAAGCGCGTTATACACGTTATGCTCTCCCGGTACGTTGACGCGCACGTTATACTCGCCGCTGTCGGTAACCGCCGTAAACTCGATGCCTTCAAGACCCATAGCGCGTATATCCTTAGCGTACACGTCGTTTTCGGGATTTTTTATACCGTAGTATACCACTTTAAAAGGCACGGTTCCTTTTATTTTCGAGAGAAAATCGTCGTCACCGTTCACGATAAGAGTATTTTTATCGGTAAACAGCTTCGTAATCTCCATTTTCGCCTTGAATATGCCCTCGCGCGAGCCAAGATACTCTATATGCGCCTGACCTATATTCGTTATTACAGCCACGTCAGGTCTGCCGATTGACGCAAGGCGTTCTATCTCCCCGAAATGGTTCATGCCCATTTCCAGTACTATCGCCTCATGCTCCTTTTCGAGCCTGAATACGGTAAGGGGAAGTCCTATCTCATTATTAAAGCTATGCTCTGTTTTGAGCGTTTTATACTTGCCCGAAAGCGCCGCGGCAAGCATATCCTTTGTGGTAGTCTTGCCGACGCTGCCCGTAACGGCGACGGTAGGCACATTGTATTTTTGCTTATAGTATCTCGCTATGTCGCCCAAAGCCTTAAAGGTGTCGTCTACCTTTATAATTGTCTTTCCGACAAGCAGCTCCGTGTCCTTTTGCGTAAGCGACGCTTCTACGCCTTGGTCGAACGCAGCCTGTATAAATTCGTGACCGTCAAACTTTTCACCTATAATCGGTACGAACAGCGCGCCCGGAGCCGTTTTTCTCGAATCCGTAGTAACGTCGCGTATAACCGTATTCTCGCTGCCGCTTAAAAGCCTGCCGCCCGTAGCTTTTAATATATCGCCTATTGTTAATGCCTGCATACAGCTTACCTCACTTTTTGTCATATGCTTAAAAATAAGGGCGGTAATATTCCCCTCCGCCCTATTATTACTTATTTAAGGTGCTTATACACCTCAACGCGCTCGTCGAAGTCGTGTTTTTCCTTGCCTATTATCTGATACGTTTCCTGTCCCTTTCCCGCCAGTATGATCACGTCGTCTTTTTCGGCAATGTCAAGCGCGTAGGCTATAGCCTCGCGTCTGTCTGTTATAACGGTATATTTGCCCTCGGTACGCTTCATGCCTTCCTCAATCTGCCGTACTATCTTAAGCGGGTCCTCCGTGCGCGGATTGTCCGACGTGATTATGCTGAAATCGGACAGTCTGCCCGCTATCTCGCCCATAACGGCGCGTTTTGTATTGTCTCTGTCCCCGCCGCAGCCAAACAGAGTAATTACCTTTCCGCGCGCAAATTCCTTGACTGTGGAAATAATATTCTCCAAACCGTCGGGAGTGTGCGCGTAATCTATGATAACGGTATAGTCCGTATCGGTGGGAACCACCTCTACGCGTCCGAGAACGCCGGAAGCGTTTTTAAGTCCCTTTATTATCGTGTCCATATCAATACCGAGCTCGATAGCCGCGCCCATAGCGCATATAGCGTTATACACGCTGAATTTGCCCGGAATGGCTATATGAACCTGATACGTCTCACCCTTATACTCAACCTCAAAGTCGGAGCCTCTTGCGGTTATCGCTATATTCTTGGCACGAAGCTCACATCCGTCGTTCATACCGACGGTAAGTATATCGCACTTTGCGCTGTTTGCTATCTTCTTTCCGCCCTCGTCGTCGAAATTCACAACGCCCTTATCGCTTATATTAAACAGCTTTGCTTTCGCTTTCAGGTAGTTTTCCATAGTGCCGTGGAAATCAAGATGGTCGCGCGTGAGGTTCGTGAATACGCCCACGTCGAAATGGCAGCCGTGTACTCTTTCAAGTTCCAGCGCGTGGCTTGACACCTCCATAACAACGCACTGAGCGTCACCGTCAACCATTTCCGCGAAAAGCTGCTGAAGCTCCAACGCGTTCGGAGTTGTCGGCGTCGTGCTCTGAGTTACAAGCACCTTGTCGCCTATTATATTCTGATTGGTGCCGATAACGCCTATTCTCATTCCGGCGGTTTCGATAATACTTTTTATAAGGTACGTTATTGTCGTTTTTCCGTTTGTGCCGGTAACGCCTATCAGTTTAAATTTATTCGAGGGGTGTCCGTAGTACTGCGCGGCTATATCCGCAATGGCTGTTCTGGAATTTTTAACGTACCATACAGGTACATTAACGTCAAGCTTATCCTGCGCTACTATAAGCGCCGCGCCGTTTTCCTCCGCCATTTTCGCGAATTTATGTCCATCGGTTTCGTAGCCCTTTATACATACGAACAAATTTCCGGGAAGGACGTTACGCGAATCGTACGCTATACCCGATATATCTATATCATCATGCTCTTTAAGCCATTCTTCGCCAATAAGTTCACTCGCCAACATATTTCTTTCCCCCTAACAATTTAATCTGAAGTCACTTGACGGAATTCTACTCCTACTACCGTAGCCGGCGGCACGGTCTCACCCGCCTCTATGCTTTGACTGACAGCATACGAGCTGCCAACCTCGTTGTGTCCCGCGCCGACGACCTCAAAGTTCAGTCCGCGCATTTCGAGAGTATCCTTTGCAGACCTTACCGACATGCCGTCAAGGTTTGGCACGGTAACCTCCTGCACCTTTTCCTGCTGCTGTGTGTAAAGAATTACTGTAGATTCCTCACCGAGCATTATGCCGGGCTTGGGGAGCTGGTCTACAACTGTGTCGCCGTCGCCCTTTACCGTCACATGCAAATTTCTCTCCGTTACGGCGTTTTTCGCAGATGAAATGTCCATTGTCCGCACATCGGGAACCTCCGCCTTTATGTCAGGTTCCTCGTCCGCGGTGTATTGCTTCTCCACTCCGAGATAATTTAGTATATCCTCTATCAATTCCCCGACAAGCGGAGCGGCTATAGTACCGCCGTACTTGTTGCTGACCTGAGGCTCGTCGAGCATTACAAGACATACAATCTCAGGGTCGTTCGCGGGCGCAAAGCCTATGAACGACGCGATACGTTTTTCCTCGTTACGGTTGCCTTTCTCCGATGTGCCGGTTTTTCCGCCTATACGGCAGCCTTTTACATACGCGTTTTTACCTGTAGACGTCGGCAGCGCGACAACCGATTCAAGGATCTCACGCATTTTTTGAGAGGTTTCCTCCGAAATTACGCGCGTTACCGCCTCAGGCTCATACGTCTTTATAACGCCGCCGCTGTTCCTTATTTCCTTTACTATCTGCGGCTTCATGCGCTCGCCGCCGTTTATGACCGCCGAGACAGCCGTTATAAGCTGTATCGGCGTTACCTGAAAGCCCTGACCGAATGAGCTTGTCGCAAGGTCGACCTCGCTCATGCCGTTATGGTAGTATATACTCGATGACTCGCCCACAAGCTCGATACCCGTTTTTTCGGTAAGCCCGAAAGCGGTAAAGTATTCCATAAATTTGTCACTGCCCAGTCTCTCTCCAACGTCCATAAATACGGGGTTGCAGGAGTTCCTGACACCCTCCACAAACGTCTGGGCGCCGTGTCCGTTTTTGTTTGCGCAGCTTATCTTT
>CANQQW010000091.1 GCA_947626075.1 uncultured Clostridia bacterium | reverse complement strand
TACGTGCTCGGCGGTCAGGGTATGGAAATCACGAGAAACGAGATCGACCTCGTGCGCTACCTCACCGACGCGTTTGCGAAAGACGCAAAAAATCCCGTGCTTATCGACAGGTACCTCGGCGGCAGAGAGCTTGAAGTTGACGCGATATGCGACGGTACGGACGTACTTATCCCCGGTATCATGGAGCATTTGGAACGCGCGGGTATTCACAGCGGCGACTCCATATCCATATATCCGCCTCAGAACGTTCCGCAGAATATCATAGATAAGATTATGGACGTTACGTACCGTATCGCGCTGGAGCTTAAAGTAATCGGCATGATTAACATTCAGTTTATTGAGTTTAAGGGCGAATTATATATAATCGAGGTAAATCCGCGTTCGAGCCGAACCGTACCGTATATCACAAAGGTTACGAACGTGCCGGTAATCGATATCGCGACCAATATAATGCTCGGCAAGACGCTTAAGGAAATGGGCTACTCAACGGGTATCGCGCCGAAAACGGATACGGTAGCCATAAAAGTACCCGTGTTCTCCACGGAAAAGCTGCCTCAGGTAGAGGTGAGTTTGGGACCCGAAATGCGTTCGACCGGCGAAGTGCTGGGCGTGGGACACGACTTCCATGAGGCGATGTATAAGGGCTTTACCGCGGCGGGTACTACGATACCCAAGCCGGGCTCAACCATACTCGTCACTGTCCGCGACCTTGACAAAGAAAACTTTTTGCCTATCGCGAAAAAGTTTGACCTTTTTGGCTGCAGCTTTATTGCAACATCAGGCACGGCGAAACTGCTTGAAGAAAACGGTATAAAAGTACAAACCGCGAAAAAAATTTCAGAGGGTGTTCCAAACGTGCTTGACGTTATACGAAGCGGCATGATCGACCTTATCATCGACATACCGAAAAAAGGTAACGACGCTCACTCCGACGGCTTTAAGATACGCCGTACCGCGACTGAATGTTCCGTCTCTATCATGACGAGTCTCGACACGGTAAACGCCATGGTGGACGTCATGAGCCATCGCTACACCCCCGAATCGGTAAACATAGTGTCTCTTTCGGATATAAAATAGTGTCCTGAATATACTGATTAGCGATTTTTCCCGAAAATAAGCAATTTTTGAATGGCAAAAAACGGTTTTTAGGGCATAAAGGCAGCTTCTAAACGTCAAAAAGACGGTTTTTAGCATAGAAAAAAAGCGGCTTTTCCCTAAATAAAGGCAGCTTCTAAGCAGCAAGAAAGCGGCTTTAGCATAGAAAAAAGCTGTGTCTCACTAAGTTAAAGCAGTCTCTAACAGCAAGAAAGCTGCTTTAGCATAGAAAAAAAGCGGCTTTTCACTAAGTTAAAGCAGTCTCTAAGCAGCAAGAAAGCGGTTTTTAGCATAGAAAAAAAACGCTTTTCACTAAATAAAGACAGCTCCCAAATATCAAGAAAGCGGTATTTAGCATAAAAAAAACGCTTTGCCCTAAATAAAAACAGCTCCCAAATATCAAAAAAACGGTTTTTAGCATAAAAACCGTTTTTTTATTTATTGCTTTGAGGCGTTTACCGCTATCATTTCAGCTATTTTTATGCCGTCCACCGCAGCGGACATTATGCCTCCGGCGTATCCCGCGCCCTCTCCGCACGGGTACAGTCCCTTTATATTCGACTGCATTGTTTTCTTGTCGCGCACAAGCCTCACCGGCGAAGACGACCGCGTTTCCGGCGCGGTCATTACCGCCCCCGCGTCCGCGAAACCCTGGAGTTTACTGCCCATAAGCGGCAGCGCTTCTCGCAGGGCGGTAACAATAAATTCGGGAAAAACCTTGTCCATACTCGTCCATACCACACCGGGACGGTATGTAGGCTCCACCTTTGCGCCCGTACATTCAACTCCGAGGAAGTCCCCTACCCTTTGGCACGGCGCGCTGTAATTTGAACCGCACAATTCAAACGCGCGCTTCTCTATCTCTTTTTGAAAATACATTCCCGCAAGCGGGTCGGACGACGAAAAATCATTTGGTGTTACGCCGACGAGCAGCGCGCTGTTTGCGTTTTTACCGTCATGCGCAAAACTGCTCATACCGTTCGTTACCACTCCGCCCTCCTCCGACGCGGACGCCGTTACCGTACCGCCCGGGCACATACAGAACGTGTACACTCCCCTGCCGCTTCCGAGATGAACCGACAGTTTATAGTCCGCCGCTCCGAGACGTTTATGTGACTTTCCGTACTGACTTTTATTTATCATTTCCTGAAAATGTTCAATCCTTACTCCCACGGAAAAGCTTTTCGGTTCCATCGCAATATTACGGTCGCGCAGCATTTCAAATGTATCGCGCGCGCTGTGTCCTATCGCGAGAACTATATTCTCAGTTTCAATCTCATACTTGTTTTTGTTTTCGTCCGAAACAACTGCGGCTCTCACCTTCCCGTCCTCTGTCCTTATATTAACAAGTTTATTTAAAAAGCATACCTCGCCGCCGAGCCTTATTATATCCTCTCGAATCGACCTCACCATACCGTATAGGTTATCCGTACCGATATGTGGTTTGGCACTGTACAGTATTTCTTTCGGCGCGCCGTGCGAGTAAAATTCCTCAAGCACCTTTTGTATTCTGAAATCGTTTATGCCGGTAGTCAGCTTACCGTCCGAAAACGTACCCGCGCCGCCTTCGCCGAACTGAACGTTTGAGTCGGGATTTAGCGCACCCATCTCCCAAAAACAGTCAACATCTTTCTTTCTGTCCTCGACACATTTACCGCGTTCGAGCAAGACAACCTTAAAGCCGTTCTGCGCGAGCGTCAGTCCGCACATAAGTCCCGCCGGTCCCGTACCTGCTATCACAACGCGCTTATCGCCGGCGCTGTGCTTTGGGAATTTGTACGGCTTTTTCTCTATAATCTGTGCGTTTTTGCACTTCTTAACAAGCTTTTCCTCATTGTCCGTCTCCACGTCCACCGAATAGACGTAGTATATTTCGGGCTTATGACGAGCGTCGATTGACTTTTTCGCTATAGCAAAGGATTTTACATTTTGAGCGCCCAAAGTTTTCATTACCTTTTTTCTTAAATCCGACTCCGTATCGTCAAGTCCGAGCTTTATATCAGAAATTCTTATCATGTGTCCGCTCCCAAAATAAAATGGTCCTCACCTTTTCGGCTACCGCCGCCGCAAGTTTTTCATGCTCTGACGGTTCCATATGTATACCGTCCGTGTCGGACGCTTCGGCAAACCGCGCCGCGTCCATAAAATACGCGTGTTCCCTTTCCGCCGTCTTTTTATATTCCGCCGCAAACTCAAGCGATTTTTTCGCTGATTTTGCCGTGTATAAATCCTTAAACAGCGGGTGACTCATCGAACATTCCTTGATGTGTATCGGCGATATTATAAGCGCGTCCGTTCCTCCCGCTTCTCTCCACGCGCGGACATATTCGGCGATGGCTTCCGCGCTTTCGGCTGCTTCGCAGTCGAAATATTTCAGCACGTCGTTTGTGCCGAGCATCACAATAAGCAAGTCTGTATTCCTTGCAATGTCGCTTGTTTCAAGCATATTTTTAAAATATGTCATGCCGTTCTTGCCGTAATCGTCAGGTACGTTCATGTGCGTGGTCCGTCCGCACAGTCCCTCGAATATTATTTCACATTCCCCGTCCGTAATTTTTGCAAGAACCACCGGCCACGGTCTTTCAAGCTGCGAGCCGTCAGCGGGATTATGTCCCCATGTATTCGAGTCACCAAAGCAAAGTATCCTTTTCATTATTTTTCTCCTTGTGCAGTTTTTTTTATTGTACCAATTACAGGTAAAAAAGTCAATAAATAAATATCCACCCGCGTAGCGGGTGGTTTTTCCTTTTCGGGCATAGCCCTAGCTCTACCGGCTTGCGCACAAGTG
>CANQQW010000090.1 GCA_947626075.1 uncultured Clostridia bacterium | reverse complement strand
GAACCCGAGAGAATGGCGCGCGTCAAGGAGCTTTTTGAGATGTACAAGGACGTTGACGACGAAAAGCTGTTCCAAAACCTCAAATACTTCCTCGAAAAAATAATGCCCGTCTGCAACGAGTACGACATCAAAATGGCGATACACCCGGACGACCCCGCGTGGAGCGTGTTCGGACTGCCGAGAATTATCATAAACAAAAAGAACATTCTGCGCATGATGAGCATGGTGGACGACGTACATAACGGCGTGACGTTCTGCTCCGGCTCATACGGCACGAACCTTGAAAACGACCTGCCCGACATGATACGCTCACTAAAGGGCAGAATACATTTCGCGCACGTGAGGAACCTCAAATTCAATTCGCCGACCGATTTTGAGGAAGCGGCGCATTTGTCGAGCGACGGCACATTCGATATGTACGAGATAATGAAGGCGCTTTACGATATAGGCTTTGACGGACCCATACGCCCCGACCACGGCAGAATGATTTGGGATGAGGTCGCCATGCCCGGCTACGGACTGTATGACCGCGCCCTCGGCGCTACATACCTTAACGGTCTGTGGGAAGCGATAGGAAAGAGTAATAAATAAAATACATGACGGGCGAACCGTGTTCGCCCACCCACACCGTAGGGGCGGTCATTGGCCGCCCGCATCGTAGGGGCGACCCTCGCGGTCGCCCGCCAAAAGGACGTTTATAACGCCCTTTTTTTCTTTCTTCATCAACCAGACGAAAAATAAAATTTATGACGTGGCAGAATACCGAAGTAATCTACAATAAGAATATTTATTATCCCGCTAATCACAGCACCGCCGATAAACCTACGAATAAAAACCCGCTTTTTCGGCAAAAAAATAATGTGTAATTTTCTTAATCTTGTTGACATTTTTTTGTATCAATGGTACTATATATATGCGATTCGGTGAACCGATACACAAAATATGGTATAAATGTCGAATTTAACCGAATAACGCGCGACAACTATAAAAGATAAGGAGAGGATATTATGTCAAACGCGCAAAAAGCGGAATGGGTATCTTTCACGGAGGGCGAGTGGTCAAAAACCGTCGACGTGCGTGATTTTATCCAAAAAAATTATACCCCATACGAGGGCGACGGCTCCTTTCTCGCGGGAGCGACCGAAGCGACCAAAAAACTTTGGGACATGGTTACGGAGCTTTCAAAAAAAGAACGCGAGGCGGGCGGCGTGCTCGACATGGACACAAAGGTGGTTTCGACGATAACCTCGCACAAGGCGGGGTATCTCGATAAGGATTTGGAGAAGATTGTCGGCTTCCAGACGGACAAACCGTTTAAGCGCTCTTTGCAGCCGTTCGGCGGTATCAGAATGGCGCAGAACGCCTGCCGTGAAAACGGCTACGAGGTAGACCCCGAAATCGTGAACATATTCACGAAGTACAGAAAGACGCATAATCAGGGCGTATTCGACGTGTACACGCCCGAGATGCGCTTAGCGAGAAAGTCCGCCATAATAACGGGACTTCCCGACGCGTACGGACGCGGCAGAATTATCGGCGATTACAGGCGCGTCGCGCTGTACGGCGTGGACTATCTTATTGAGGATAAAAAGCGTCAGCTTGCGACGTCGCTCGTAAGAATGACGTCGGAGAATATACGGCTTAGAGAGGAGCTTGCCGAGCAGCTTCGCGCGCTTGACGAGCTTAAGGAGCTCGGTAATATTTACGGCTTCGACATCTCAAAGCCCGCGAAGAACGCGCGCGAGGCGGTACAGTGGCTGTACTTCGGCTACCTCGCTGCGGTAAAGGAGCAGAACGGAGCGGCGATGAGCCTCGGACGAACTTCCACGTTCCTTGATATTTACTTTGAGCGCGATTTAAGAAACGGCGTAATAACCGAGGAAGAGGCGCAGGAAATCATAGACCACTTTATCATGAAGCTGCGTCTTGTGAAATTCGCGAGAACGCCGGAGTATAACGAGCTGTTTTCGGGCGACCCGACGTGGGTCACCGAGTCGATAGGCGGCATCGGTATAGACGGACGTCCGCTCGTCACCAAAAATTCGTTCCGCTACCTGCATACGCTCGAAAATTTGGGTACCGCGTCCGAGCCTAACATGACCGTTCTTTGGTCAACAAGACTGCCGCGCGCTTTCAAGCTGTTCTGCGCGGAGATGTCCATAAAAACCTCGTCGATTCAGTACGAGAACGACGACCTCATGCGCGTTACTCACGGTGACGACTACGCCATAGCGTGCTGCGTTTCATCAATGCGCGTGGGTAAGGAGATGCAGTTCTTCGGCGCGAGGGCGAACCTCGCCAAGTGCCTGCTTTACGCAATCAACGGCGGCGTGGACGAGAGACTCGGCATACAGGTGGGACCGAGGTACAGGGCCGTAGAGGGCGATTACCTCGACTTTGACGATGTAATGCAGAAGTACGATGATATGATGGAATGGCTTGCGGGGCTTTACGTGAACACGCTTAACGTAATTCATTATATGCACGATAAGTACTGCTACGAAAAGCTTCAAATGGCGCTGCATGACAGAGAGGTAAAGCGTTACTTCGCGACGGGTATCGCGGGACTGTCCGTTGTCGCGGACTCCCTGAGCGCTATCAAGTACGCGAAAGTAAAATGCATACGCGACGATAACGGCGTTGTAGTGGACTACGAGGTAGAGGGCGATTTCCCGAAGTACGGCAATAACGACGATAGGGTAGATAAAATCGCGGCGAATATTGTGGAGAGCTTTATGAGCAAAATAAGAAAGCACCACACCTACAGACGCAGTATCCCCACCATGTCGATTTTGACGATAACGTCCAACGTCGTATACGGTAAAAAGACGGGCAACACGCCGGACGGAAGAAAGGCGGGCGTGCCTCTCGCTCCGGGCGCAAACCCGATGCACGGGCGGGACACGCGCGGCGCGGTAGCGTCGCTGTCGTCCGTGGCAAAGCTGCCGTTTAAGGACGCGCAGGACGGTATATCAAACACGTTTTCAATAGTGCCGGGCGCGCTCGGCAAGGACGATAAGGTATTCGCGGGCGGCATCGAAATAGATTTTGACGAGGGCTGCTGCGAGGGTACCGTTGAATAAAAAGGAGGTATTAAAAATGGCTTCACAACAGGCTGAAAATTTGGTAAATCTTTTGGACGGCTACGCCGAGAAAGGCGGTCACCATCTTAATGTAAACGTATTCACGAGAGAAACGCTGCTCGACGCTCAGAAGCACCCCGAGAAGTATCCTCAGCTTACCGTAAGGGTATCGGGATACGCGGTAAACTTCATAAAGCTTACCAAGGAACAGCAGGACGACGTTATAAGCAGAACGTTCCACGACCGTATATGACGGGACGTATACACTCTATAGAGTCATTCGGCACCGTGGACGGCCCCGGGATAAGGCTTGTCGTTTTCTTCCAAGGCTGTCCCATGCGCTGCCTCTACTGCCACAATCCCGATACATGGGAAAAATCGGGCGGCACGGAAATGACGGCGGAAGAAATACTTGACGAGTACGAAAAGGGCAGGGAATTTTATAAAAACGGCGGCATTACCGCCACCGGCGGCGAGCCGCTTATGCAGCTTGACTTTTTGACCGAGCTTTTTACAAAGGCTAAGGAAAAGGGGATACACACCTGCCTCGATACGTCGGGTATAACGTTCACGCGCGAAAACAAGGAAAAGTTTGACGCGCTCACGGACGTGTGCGACCTTGTAATGCTCGATATAAAGCATATCGACGACGCGGAGCATAAAAAGCTCACGTCCATGTCGAATAATAATGTTAAAGAGTACATGGACTATCTCGCCGAAAAAAACAAACCCGTTTGGATACGTCACGTCATAGTACCCGGTATAACCCTTAACGACGGCGCGCTTGCGCGTCTGGGCAGATATATCGGAAAGTATAAAAACGTAAAAGCGCTCGACGTGCTTCCGTATCACTCTATGGCAAAGAAGAAGTATAAGGAGCTGGGTATCGACTATCCACTCAAGGACACGCCCGACGCGACAAAGGAAC
>CANQQW010000089.1 GCA_947626075.1 uncultured Clostridia bacterium | reverse complement strand
ACGATATGTAATGGATGATTAAAAAAATCTCTTGACAAACCGGCGTCAAAGTGTGTATAATACAAATAAGGCGATGAAAAAGACAGTAGTTCACCGTAAAACCGCAAAGAGAGAGAACGCCGTAGGCTGAAAGCGTTCTTGCGGGGACGATGAACGAACACCACTTTGGAGCTTGCGCGCGGAACGGATTTTCCTATTATGCGCGCCGTATACCCGAACGTCATCGGGAAAAATGAAGTTATAAATCAGGGTGGAACCGTGCATAGTATGCGCCCCTGAAGAAAGGATATAAATATATCCGTTTTCTTCGGAGGCGCTTTTTGTGTGTAATTCTCCGAAACGCAAACGGAGCAAAAAAGGAGAGATTTTTAAAATGGCAGAACTTAACGAACTTCAAACACTTCGTCACAGCGCGTCGCACGTGCTTGCGCAGGCGGTGAAACGACTTTTCCCCGACACAAAGCTGGCGATAGGTCCGGCTATCGACACGGGCTTTTACTACGACTTTGACACGGAGCACGCGTTTACTCCCGAGGATTTGGAAGCGCTTGAAAAGGAAATGAAGAAAATCGCAAAGGAGAACCTTAAAATCGAGCGTTTTGAGCTTCCCAGAGCCGAGGCGCTGGAGCTTATGAAAGACGAACCGTACAAGGTCGAGCTTATCAACGAGCTGCCCGACGACGCGGTTATCTCGTTCTACAAGCAGGGCGAGTTTACCGACCTCTGCGCGGGCCCGCACGTAAACTACACATCTAAGGTAAAGGCGTTTAAGCTTCTTTCCGCGACGGGCGCGTACTGGCGCGGCGACGAGCATAACAAGATGCTTCAGCGTATTTACGGCACGGCGTTTACAAATAAGGCTGACCTTGAAGCGCATTTGGAGCAGCTTGAGGAAGCAAAAAAGCGCGACCATAACAAACTCGGACGCGACCTCGAACTGTTTACGACCGTTGACTATATCGGTCAGGGCTTACCTATAATGCTCCCTAAGGGTGCGAGAATTATCCAGACGCTTCAGCGCTGGGTAGAGGACGAGGAGCAAAAGCGCGGCTGGCAGCTTACGAAAACGCCGTTTATGGCAAAGAGCGACCTTTATAAAATATCGGGTCACTGGGATCACTATCAGGACGGGATGTTTGTTTTGGGCGACCCGGAAAAGGACAAGGAGGTTTACGCTCTCCGTCCTATGACCTGTCCGTTCCAGTACCAGGCATTTTTGAACAGAGGACGCTCGTACCGTGATTTGCCGATGAGACTTAACGAGACTTCTACGCTTTTCCGTAACGAGGCGTCGGGCGAAATGCACGGACTTATCCGAGTAAGACAGTTTACGATTTCCGAGGGACACCTTATGTGTACGCCGGAGCAGCTTGCGGGCGAGTTTAAGCACTGTCTTGAGCTTGCAAACTATATGCTTGACGTGCTCGGTCTCAAAGAGGATATAACGTACCGCTTCTCGCAGTGGGATCCCGACGACAGAGAAAAGTATATCGGTACAAAGGAGCAGTGGGACGAGGCGCAGGGCGTTATGAAAGATATACTCGACGAAATCGGTCTCGAATACAAGATAGGTATAGGCGAGGCGGCGTTCTACGGTCCGAAGCTTGACCTCCAGATCAAGAACGTACACGGTAAAGAGGACACGCTTATCACAATTCAGATAGACCAGATGCTTGCCGAGAAATTTGGTATGGAGTATACCGACAAGGACGGCACGAAAAAGAATCCGTATATTATTCACAGAACAAGTATCGGCTGCTATGAGAGAACGCTCGCGCTCCTTATCGAAAAGTACGCCGGCGCGTTCCCGACATGGCTCGCGCCCGTACAGGTAAAGATTTTGCCGATTGCGGACAGACACCTTGATTACGCTTACGAGATTAAAAAGAAGTTTGAGGAAAGCAATATTTGGCGCGTGGAGATTGACGACAGAAGTGAGAAGCTTGGTTATAAGCTCCGCGAGGCGCAGCTTGAAAAAGTGCCGTATATGCTCGTTGTCGGAGACAAGGACGTCCAAGCCGGTACTGTATCGGTACGCTCCAGAAAAGAGGGCGACAAGGGTGCTATGGAAATTAGCGAATTTATAGTGCAGATTAAGGAAGAGATTGATAATAAGGTCAGATAAGTAGCCAAAACTCACTCCCCGGCATAATATACAGTGTCGGGGAGGGGTTGTAATGAGATTGAGACTTGGACGCCGCAGGCTAAAGCGAAATACCATGACGGCAATATTTTTCATACTGTTGATTTTAGCCGTATTATTTTTTGCGGCGCTTATACGTTTGCAGCCCGCGTTTTTGTCTTACGCGGCGACGTGCGCCAACAATATGGCGAACAATATTGTAAATGAGGCTGTGAACGAAGTGTTTTCGGATGATATGTACTCAAATCTTACGGAAATAGCAAAGACGGACGAAAGCAATATACGAACCATATCAACCGACGCTGTAAAGGTCAACAAGCTCAAAGCCGCGCTTAACCGCGAAATACAGGACAATCTGAAGGCTGTGAAATCGGAAACTGTCAATATGCCGCTCGGCAGCGCTACAAATTTCTATTTTATGGCGGGTATGGGTCCTGAAATACCGATAAGAATATATCCTGTCAGTATGGTAAATACCGACTTCCGCGAGGAATTTGATTCCGCGGGTATAAACCAAGTATATCACAGACTTTATCTTGATGTATCACTGGAGATGTCATTCGTCGGACTGACATTTTCACAGACGGAGAACGTAACCACGTCAGCGCTTCTTTCGGAAACGGTTATCGTCGGCGATATCCCGGAGTACTACGGCGGTACGGGCATGGGCGCGTTAATGGAATAGAAAGGACTGTATTGATGAACGAAATACAAAAACGTATCGAGGAGCTTAGGGAACGGCTTAATTATCACAATCATAAGTACTACGTCGAGGACGCGCCGGAAATAAGCGATTTTGAGTTTGACGCGATGCTTTCGGAGCTTGAAAAATTAGAGGACGCGTATCCCGAATACAAAAGCGCAAACTCTCCGTCCGTGCGTGTGGGCGGCGAGGCGGTAACGTCGTTTGCGCCCGTGCGCCATGAAGTGCCGATGCTGAGCCAGCAAAAGGCTTTTTCAAAAGAAGAAATACTTGACTTTGACAGACGCGTCAAAGCCGTTGTTCCCGACGCGAAGTACGTCGTTGAGCAGAAAATAGACGGTCTTTCGGTGTCGCTCGAATACGTGAACGGCGAGTTCACGCGCGGCTCGACGCGCGGCGACGGCGTGACGGGCGAGGACGTGACGGAGAACCTGCGCACGATCCGCTCGATACCGCTTACGCTGCGTGATAAAATACCGTTTCTCGAAGTACGCGGCGAGGTGTTTATGTCGCGCGACAGCTTTGAGAAGATAAACGCGGAGCTTGAAGAAACGGAGCAGCCGCTTTTTGCAAATCCGCGTAACGCGGCTGCAGGGTCTCTGCGTCAGCTCGACTCTAAAATAGCTGCGAAACGAAATCTCGATATATTTGTGTTCAATATTCAGCAAATACGCGGAGTGGAAATAAAGTCGCACACCGCAGGTCTTGAATTTTTGAAGGCGCAGGGCTTTAAGACAATTCTCGACAAAAACGAGTACGCGAATATTGAGGACGCTTACAAGCGTATTGAGGAAATAGGCGAGGAGAGGGGAGATCTGTACTTTGATATTGACGGCGCGGTCGTAAAGGTAAACGACCTCGCTTCGCGCGAATTACTTGGAGATACCGCCAAATTCCCGCGCTGGTCGATTGCGTACAAGTACCCCGCCGAAAAGCAGACGACAAAGATACGAGACATAAAGGTTCAGGTCGGCAGAACCGGCGTTTTAACGCCGCTCGCAATTCTCGATACCGTGCGTATTGCAGGCTCCAATGTGTCGCGCGCGACGCTCCACAATCTCGACTATATACGCGAAAAGGATATACGCATAGGAGATACGGTCGTGATTGAAAAGGCGGGCGATATTATTCCCGCCGTGGTTGAGGTCGTAACCGATGAGCGCACGGGTGAGGAAATTGAATTCAGTATGCCGTCGCATTGTCCCGAGTGCGGCGCGCTCGTTGTGCGCGA
>CANQQW010000088.1 GCA_947626075.1 uncultured Clostridia bacterium | reverse complement strand
CCCCGTACGCGCGACCTTTACGCCCGCCCGTTCCTTAACACCCTGCTGTCCCACCCCGTACGCGCGCTCATTGCCCGCCCGTCCTCCGCCCCTCACCCCGTACGCGCGACCTTTACGCCCACCCGCCCCTAACTCCGCCCGATTTTCCCCAAATTTGAGCAAAATAAGCAAATTTATTGCGATAAAACTTTATATTTGTTACTAATAACAGTTGAAAAAAGGGTGTAAAGTGTGTTATACTTATAGTATATATGGAGAATTAAACGTCAAAAAGGGGTTTCAATATAATGAAAAAGACAAAAATAATAGCCGTTTTTTGCGCCGCAGCACTGATATTTCCCGCATTTTGCGTACACGCGGAGCATAGCGAAAACGATTTAAAGGAAGCGGTACGCGATGCCGTCGACTGGAAAAACGAGTACGATAATCCGCTTTACAGCGTAGGAACAAGCGATTCCAACCTTTACATTACGGCTTTGAAGCGCATGGGTGTCAATTACGACTATTCCGCGTATTTATCCGCGCTTGAAAGCGTTGTCGCCGCCTACGGTTCCGAAAGCCTTGCGTCGGATATGCACAAATCCGCTCTCGCCGCCGTTTGCGCCGGCGGCAGCGCGCAATATATCGCCGGCAGAGACTTAATCGCCGACAGCACCTACTACCGCGACGCGACAGCGCCTCTTGACCGCGAGGGAGTGGGAGGCTTCACATGGGCGCTTATTGCGCTTGACAGCGGCAACTACCAAATTCCCGACTGGGCGACGCGCGACAGAAATTCGATTATAGCCGGCATACTTTCGCATCAAAATACCAACGGCAGCTTTGACGATAACATATACGACACCGCCTGCGCCGTTACGGCTCTCGCGCCGTATTACGAAACGAGCGGCGCGTACACGATAACGCAGAACCAAACCGGCTGGACGTTTGACTTAAGCCCGCGCGACGCTGTTGACTCCGCGCTCGATTACCTGTCGGACGAGCAGCTTCGCGACGGCGACTGGGGCGATATGGCGTCTACCGCGATGACGGTAATAGCGCTTGACTCTATGGGAATTGACGCCGACAGCGACAGACGGTTTGTTGCGCGCAACGGCAGCGCAATTGACGGACTTATGGACTATCAGAACCGTGACGGCGGATTTTCCTCTGACCTGAACAAGTCGGACGGTGAAGCGACCTCGTACGCGCTGTGCGCGCTCGCAAGCCATTTGAGAAAAATACAGGACAAATCGACGCTTTTCCGATTATCTGTAAATGACACTGTGACGCTTGACAATCAAACATCGTCGCCGAATTCTACCTCCGGCACGACGGCTACCGCGCGTCCCGCCGCTACGGCGCGGGCGACGGCAAGACCTGCCGCGACCGTAAGACCGTCAAGCACAAAAAGACCCACGTCCACGGCGAGACCGTCAAAGACTATGCAGCCCACAAAAACGGCGGCGCCGAAGCCGTCAGCATCACCAAGACCCTCAGCCTCTCCGCGTCCGACAAGACGCCCCGCGCTTGTAGGTCCCGTGCAGATGCCCGGACCCATGCAGCCCACGCCCACGCCCGATATAGGCGAAAACGTAAGCGAGACTGCTCCCGCGCAAAAGATTGCGAGAACTGCGGCTGTTTCGGGAGGAGTTGCGGTAGCGGCGCTTGCCGCGCTGATTGCGTTAATCGCGCTAAAAAACGCGGGCAAGCTGAAACTGCCTGCAAGGAATAAGGCTGAGACGGACATAACGTACAAGGCTAAAAAGCACAGAAAGACGGAAGAACACCGTCGCTTTGAACAGCATGAGAAATACAAACAGAGAATGAAATTCGATAAACGCAGAAAATAAAAATATGTAACACAAAAGCCCCTCGCGAAATGAAGCGAAGGGCTTTTTGATATATAATTTATATTCAGCCTTCCATATGCTTACCGAGAAATCCCGCCGCGCTTTCCGCAAGCTTTTCCTCGACCTCGGAGGGCTGCTCGCCCTCTTTCATGATGAAAAGCACGGAACCTATGGTATCTCCCTCTGACACGATAGGCACGACCACGCCCGCGTTGTACTTGTCAACGCCGTCCGCGATCGTGACGGGCTTACCGTCCTTGTAGCTCACGATGATTTTCTCGTTCATGACGTTTTCAAGCTCGCTCGATACGGGCTTTTCGATAAGCTCCTTTTTGGGCAGACCTGAAACGGCTATAACGCTGTCGCGGTCTGTAATGCACGCGCCGTGACCGCTTGCCTTTGCAAGCGTTTCGACATAATTTGCGGCGAAGTCGCCAAGCTCGCCGATGGGCGAGTACTTTTTAAAAATCACTTCGCCGTCCTTTTCTGTATAGATTTCGAGAGGGTCCCCTTCACGGATACGCATCGTGCGGCGTATTTCCTTGGGGATAACGACCCTGCCCAAATCATCAATTCTCCTTACTATTCCTGTGGCTTTCATAATTAACTCCTCCTGTAATATTCAAAATAATAATTATCGGCTATGAACTTATTATGATTTCTTTTCTTGCTTATTATTCAAAAAATTACATAATCTGATATTGGTTAAATTTGGAGTAAATTATGCCCGTATTCGTTACAGATCCATTGTTTCCGTATACGTCACCGGCTGAATATTATTCGTCCATACGAAAAATTTAATTTTCGCCGCGCCTGTCGTGTCGG
The DNA here is from genome assembly GCA_947626075.1 of uncultured Clostridia bacterium. GTDB lineage: Bacteria > Bacillota > Clostridia > UBA1381 > UBA1381 > Hominilimicola. The sequence goes on along the minus strand of CANQQW010000088.1, from coordinate 1,455 downwards.
GCGTAACGGTCGCCGTCCCATTCGTAAACGGTTTGCTCACGACGTTAAGAAGTACGCCGTCAGCGTTGTATGTCGCGGCATACGCAGCGCCGTCATATTCCGTGTCGGCTGTAAGCACGTATCCACCGCCCGACGGCATGACGGTTAGCGCGGCAGGAGTGATTGGATCGTATCTTCCGTAATGGATAGTGGCGTTTGTTAAATTTTCATTATATGAACCTATCTCAATCAAATTCCATTCCCTCTCTGATCCCGAATAATATACGTCTGTCAGATTATTACACTCGTAAAACGCATCCTCGCCAATACTTGTTACACTATCGGGGATTGTAACGCTTGTTAAGCCTTCGCAGGCCAAAAACGCACTCCAACCGATATCTTTTACACTATCGGGTATTGTAATGCCTGTCAAGCCATAACAAGCCCAAAACGTAGCATCGCCAATGCTGGTTACGCTGTCGGGTATTGTAATGCTTGTCAAATTGGCACAGGCCGCGAACACACGATAGCCAATGTTTGTTATGCCGTTACCTATGGAAACACTTGTTAAGCCATAACAGCTATCAAACGCCTCATCGCCAATGCTGGTTACACTGTCAGGAATGTCAACGCTTGTTAAGCTGTGGCAGTAGTTAAACGCACCCTTGCCAATGCTGGTTACGCTGTCGGGTATGGTAATGTTTATTAAGTTGTAGCAATAGTCAAACGCCCAATCGCCAATGCTTGTTACACCGTCAGGTATTGTAACGTTTGTTATGGCGCCGCAGATCGCAAATGCATTATCGCCAATACTTCTATTGGAGTTTTTAAGGAAGGTCAAAAAAATCGCATAAAATCAAGGATTTTAGGACAGCTACAAACAATGCTATAAGAAATCGCAAGATGTTTTGACAATATCTTGCTTTTTTCTTGCCTAAAAAACAGAACAAGAACCATTTTACAAGGAGCGCCGGAAATATGCGCTCCTTTTTTGATATGGAAATTTGGAAAGGGGTAATCAGATATGGCAAAAAATAAAAAGAATGATAATGAGTCGAAGTCAACCGTATTCAGAGTTGAAAAGACAAAGAATTATACGGTGATGTCAAATTACCATTTGAAAAGCAAAACAATGTCCCTGCGTGCTAAAGGTTTGCTGACGCTTATGCTCAGTTTGCCGGAGGATTGGGATTTTTCTCTTAAAGGGCTTGAAAAGCTGAGCGGCGACGGTATGACTTCTGTTCGCTCGGCGCTGAAGGAGCTCGAAAAAGCCGGATATGTCAAGCGCGGTCGTTTTCGTAATGAACTCGGACAGCTTAAAGGTACGGAGTATTTTATCTATGAGCAGCCGCAGTTATTTAATACGCATATATCCGACGTTTCGGATAAGCCTACATCGGAAAAGCTGATATTGGACAAACCCATATCAGAACAGCCAATATTAGGCGAACCTACGTTAGAAAACCCTATATTGGA
>CANQQW010000087.1 GCA_947626075.1 uncultured Clostridia bacterium | reverse complement strand
TTCGCCCCGCGCTCATAACGCGCGTACATAGTCTGAGATGTGCCAAGATATTCGGCGATTTCCGTTTGCGTCTTGTCGCTGTCCTCGCGCAAATCACGTATTCTTTTAATATACTCCATAACAAACGCCCCGCTTTATCAGAATACTTATATTTTATCCTAATAAATATATTTACTATTGACTTTAGTAAATATATTTACTATAATGTTCTTATACATATCTTAATAAGGGGGGCGGCAAAATGATTTTTATTCGCGACAGGGATTGTTTGTAAAAAAGAACGCACAAAAATAATAACAATGAATAAAGGAGGTTCTGTTATGAACGAACAAGAAAACAACATTCAAAAAAAGGGAAAGAAATTGTATCAAAGATGGTGGATATGGGTTATCGGACTTATTGTGTTTTTCTTTCTGTTCCGCGTGATAAGCGGCGCGGTGGAGGACGCGGCGACAAAGGAAATTCCCAACGTTATGGGCATAAACTTTACGCAAGCCGAAGAAGTGTTAAAAGAAAGCGGATTTAAGGTTACTTCCGTTGAGACAGACGCGGGAAGTATTTTGTCAAATGACACAATACATAATCGCAGCGTCAAAAAAGGCGACGTGTTCAAAATCAATGATTCTACCGATCCGAATTACACTTACGGAGAAACAAAAAGCAAAAAAATAACCATATATTATGCGAAAGAAGATTACGTTTACACGCCCGAGCCTACGAGCGCGCCCGAGCCTGCGAAAGAAAGCGACACCTCGGGAAGTCAGGCGGACGCGTCAACAGTTTCCTCCGACTGGAAACAATTTTTGGATGATTACGAAGCATGGGTAGATTCTTATGTCGCGTTTATGAAAAAGTACAAAGAAAATCCGACCGATACATCGTTGATATCGGAATACGCGGAATTTGCGGGCGATACCGTCGAATGGTCGGAAAAAGCCAAACAATACGAGGACGGTTTAAAGGATATGTCAGCCGCCGACGCAGCCGAGTACACAAAAAGAACGGCGGAAATTTTAAAAAAGCTTACGGAGATTGGGTAACACGGTTATAACACAGGGAGTGGCATATGCCGCTCCCTTGATTTTTCCGTTGTTTTGGTGTATAATGTAAATTTTATGAAAAAGCACACCCGCAAAGATGTGCTTGACATATTATTTTTTTAGTGATATAATCAGGGTAAAGATAGGAACGGCAAAACGGTTGTTTCTATATTAGTAGTATAATTAAATGTGTAGAAATACATTCTACCCAAATAACCGCCTTACCGATATAGGGCGGTTATTTCTTTATTATCCATACAATAAGCAAAATTAAGATAAGATTTATCGTCATTTCACTCATAATATTTCCTTTCCGAAATAACCGCCTACCGCCCGCTATCAGTTACCCGAGCCTTTCAGCTTATCCTATTGTATCACATAATGTCGTTTATTGCAATGCCTCGTCTTTGCAATTTTCGTTGTTTCGGTGTATGAGGTGAAAAATAAAAACGCGGCACAGTGTAATGTGCCGCGTTTGTGCTGCAAAAACAAATCAATCGTTTTTAACAAGTCCGTAGAAAGTATTACTTACCGTCTTGCCGAAAATTTGTGTTCCCGTTGTACTGCCCGAATTGGACGTTATCGTATACGAGTTGCCCTCTGTCATTTCGGGCATTGTCACGAACATCCAGCTCCATGAGGTTTTGGGGACAAACGTAAACGTGCCGTCCGCCGTTGTAATCTTAACGGGAGTTCCCGCACTGACGGAGCTTCCGCTTTTCAGAGCGCAGCCCTGTCCGCTGACGGTCGGGGTTACAGCCATATCGCTTGTACCCGCGCCGATAAGCGTTCCGCCCGTTATTGTAAAGTGGCAGCCGTTATCGCCTATGTCGAACACGCCGTTGCCGCCGCTTGTGGGACCGTTTTCAAGCACGATGCCGCCGCTCATTTCAATGTTTCCGTTCGAGTCAACACCGTCGCCGTTCGCTTCCACATAGCACCGTCCGCCTTTGATGTACAGCATGCCGTAGGCGGAGGAGTCGTCGCTGCCCCAACCGGGTCCCCAGCCGCCCGTGCCGCCGCCGGTATTGCCGCCCGGACCGCCGGTGTTGCCGCCCGGACCACCGGTATTACCGCCGGGACCTACCATCAATTCAATGTCACCGATTGAGGAAAGTGTCGCGCCCTCTTCGTAATCGCCCGCCGCGTTAATGCCGTCGTCGCTCGCGACGAGGTATGTCGTGCCGCTGAGCATATTTATAACCGAGCCCTCTATACCCTCGTAAGAGGTCGTAATATCAATCGTGAAATCATCATCAGCGCCGTCTTCTTCCTTGCCGAGCGTCAGCGTGTAGTCCGCGTGAACGCCGTCGTCGGCGGTCGCGAGCGTGAAGCTGCCGCCCGTTATCGTGACGTTCCAATTTGAGTGAATACTGTCGTCCGCGCTGTCAATGTTAAATTCGCCGCCGCTTATGTTAAGCTCCGTGTCCGCTTTAATGCCCTTGCAGCTGTCGCTCTCCTCGGTCAGCGATGTGTTGGTATGTCCGCCGTTGGTCGTTATATCGAATACGCCGCCGCTTATATCGCACACGCCGTCCGACTGTATACCGTCGCGCATGGCGTCAATATCAAATTCACCGCCCGAAACAGTCACGCTTTCCGTTGCCTTGATGCCATCCTCGCCGGAGGTGATGTCAAGCGTTCCGCCGCTTATCGTGATTTTGCCGCTAATGAATTGGTCCGAAACAACCGCGTCATTTTCTATTACCGGCAGATTTACCTCGTTCGCCTTAATGCCCTCCGTGCCGGAGTTGATAGTAATATCGCCGCCCGTTATCGTGCAGTAATTGTCCGCCTGTATTCCGTCGCCCGCGGAGGTGATGTCAAACGTGCCGCCCGCGACTGTGACATAGCCCTTGTCCGCTTCAATTGCGCCGGTTTCGACAGTATCCGTGTCAATCGCATCGGACTTAATGCCGTCGCCGCCTGTGGAGGTTATTTTAACAGTGCCGGTTTTATCGGTAAATTCCACGCCGTTGTCGCCTTTGACCGCGTTGTTTACTGCCGTCACGTCAAGATTGGCGCCCTTTTTGATTTTCATATCCGCGCCGCATACCAAGCCGTTTTTGACGTTTCCGTTTACCTTGAGCGTACCCTTGCCGCCTATGTCGAGGTCGCGCCTTGAATAGAAGCAGCCCTTCGGTTCTTTAGTGTAGTTTGTGTACGCCGATGTATCGGTAAACGTGTTTGTAGTGCCGTCGGCAAGCGTTATTTCTATCTTGCCGCCGCCCGCGTTAAACGGCGCGCTGTCGGAGCAGGTTACATCTACGCCGCAAAGTTCTATATTCACCGCGTCATTTTTGCCGAGCGCGTCCGATACGACAATTTGACCGTCGTTAAGCGTTCCCTCTATGGTATAGTCGCCGACTTTCGTTATAGTAACGGTAGTGCCGTCAACCGTAACGCCGTCTATGCCGTCCGCGTAAATTTCATTTCCGCGTAAATGTATTATTCCGTCATTTTCGGGCGCTGTTCCCGTGTAATCAGTTTTGCCGAAAAGCGGTTTTTGATTGTCGTTCCATATGTAAACCGAACCTCCGTAAAAGCCGTTAAGCTGCGCTGTGTATGTTTCGCCCGAAACGGCGTCGTCTATATGGTAAGCGACAGCTTTTTTAAGCGTTTGTCCGCTGTACTCCGCGCCTATCACGCATATTCCGCCGTCCTCCGGCGCGGTAAACGATACCGAAAGACCTGTTGCCGTTTCCGTAACAGTGACGTCGGTGTTGTCCGCCAGTGCGGTAAGACCGAAAATAAGCGCCGCCGCGTATAAAAACACGATAATTCTTTTAACCATTTCCTTATCCCTCTTAATGTTTTCGTCCTTTATACCACATAAACATTAAAATTAGATTAAAGCTATAAATTATTACCTTACCTATTGACTTTTGAATTTTTTTGTGGTAGAATAATGCGGTAGTTGTTTTTAGGGGTGTAGCTCAGTTGGTAGAGCAGCGGTCTCCAAAACCGCGTGCCCAAGGTTCGAGTCCTTGTACCCCTGCCAGAGCCGCCGCAGACGCGGCGGTTTTACTTATGGGGGTGTAGCTCAGTTGGGAGAGCGCTTGAATGGCATTCAAGAGGT
>CANQQW010000086.1 GCA_947626075.1 uncultured Clostridia bacterium | reverse complement strand
CGCAAATGGCGGATGTGAACGGTGATTGTGTTGTTGCTCTTGCTGTAATATTCGTCCTGCCATATTCTGTGGAACAGCTCCTCCGAGCTTACCGCGCTGCCCTTGTTTTCCAAAAGAATTTGAAGTATTGAAAATTCCGTCGGGGTAAGCGCGAGCAATCTTTCGTTTAAATAGCACTCGTGAGTTTTTATGTTCATAGTAAGACCCGAATGTGTAATAACCGCTTCATCGCCGCCGCTTTCCGCAGCGGTGTTGTATTTTTTGTACCGGCGGAGCTGCGCCTTTATTCTCGCGACCAGCTCGAGCGGCTTAAACGGCTTTGTGATATAGTCGTCCGCGCCGAGCGTCAAGCCCGTGATTTTGTCGGTTTCCTCGTTTTTCGCGGTGAGCATAATGATTGGGTAGTTGTATTTCTCGCGGATTTTCCGGCACAGCGTAAAGCCGTTTATATCCGGCAGCATTATGTCGAGTACGGCGAGGTCAAACTCCGTGGAGCTAATGCTGTAAAGCGCGTCCGGCGCGGAGTAAAATTTAAATACCTCGTAGTTTTCGTTTTTCAAATACAGCTCGATTAAATCCGCTATTTCCTTTTCGTCGTCTATGATAAGTATCTTTTCCGCCATGCGCGCCGCTCCTTTTCTGTTTTGGTATATTTTCAATTATATTAGTATACCCATCGAATGTCAAGAATTAATAAACCAAAAACAGTGCCGCGTATTTTCGACACTCAGTTCCTTGATTTTGGATTGGTATAATTTTTATAAAATTTGTATTGAAAAATTACTTGGTTGTGGTATAATAAAAGTACCACAATTACCATACTAAAATTTAATAAATGCATCTTTTTAAAATATTCAATTTATGAATATTCAGTTTGTGATATCATGATTTGAATACCTACAACCATATGAGGCTATATTAGTAAAAATGTAGGCTGTATAATTGAAATTTATTGGTTGTAGATATTTCAATGTATGGTAATGTGTGGTAACATTTAATTCAGCCGCGTTTTTATGCGTGGTATGAATTTGTACCACGCATTTTTATTTGCGCGGAATTTTGGCGGAAAGGAGACGCGGCTCACCGCAAGCCGAAATTGCGGTAAATATACAGAATGAAAGGAAAATCATTATGAAAAAACTATTTATTGTACTAATTACAGCGGTTATTACATTTTCACTTTGTTCATGCAAAAATGAAAATGTCAAAAATGTGGAAACTATGATTAATTCTTTAGGTGAGATTACTCCTGAAAGTGAAGAGGCAATTTTGGATGCTGAAACTGCATATGAAACTCTTACAGAAAATGAAAAAAATTCTGTGGATAATTATGCCACACTTGAAGAAGCAAGAAAGACTTATGATTCTTTAAAAAAAATTTACGCCTTAACAGAGTCAAACGAATTTGGTACAAAAGCTACATATACAGATTATGTATACAATGAGAAAGGTCTGATTACATCATATACTGAAAAAGGTAATGGTAGTCCCGGTCAGTATACCAACGAATATGATGATAAAAATAATCTTATAACCGAAACCAGAAAATCAGTATATGGTACAGATGTAATCACACATGAATACGATGAATCGGGATTGGAAGTGAAATGCAGTTATGCAGACGACCACGGCAGTATAAACAATGGTAAAGAATTTGCATATACATATACTTTCGATGATAAGGGCAGAGTTGCAACAAAAGCAGAGGATAATTTACACGCAGACTATACTATGGTATATTCTTACACATATAATGATGATGATACTATTGATACTGAAACACAAACAAGCCCAAACTCTACCTATACAATTAAATATACTTATGACGAAAATGGCAACGTTATAAAAAAGGTTTCCACAAATAAGGATACCGGAAAATCAACTACCAATACATATAAATATGAGTGTATAGGTGTTATTGCTTCGACAGAGTAAATATACATATCCCTATAGCTATAAGGGAAGATAAGGAGTAATCTTATGAGAAAAAAATTGAACCTTATTGCACTCGTTTCGCAAGCTATATCTGTATTATTGCTTTTTATGCCGGGAGTTTTCAGAGAAGAACAGTGGATGCCGGTGCAATATGGCGGTCATATGTTGAATTCAGATTATTCTAAATATTCGCATACACGGGGAATGTCAAGGCTTAGCAAAGCGAAAGGCAGCGGCTTTGCCGCTGCCTTTCGCTTAAACAAATACATTTGGGGGAGTAAATGTTTTAGGGGGGGTATCACAACTATAAAGATGTAATTTATATAGCAACAAATATCAAAAGATACTTGTAAGCCTCGGGGGGACCCTTGCCTTTTGGGGAAAGGCAAGGGCATATGAAAAAAAGGATGGTATAGGCTGTTTTTTTAAAAACAGCCGTCAAGCTTTAACTGATTGTCTGTGTCAATGTACGGATTATCTGAAGAAGTTATTCCAAAAATCATCCCAGCCGCCGTTTGCGCTGCTGTTTTGATCCTGCTGCTGCGCATTGTCATCCGTTTCTTCTATCGTGTCGGTAAGCGTTACCGGGATTTCCAGCGTTTCACCGTCACGCATAACCTTAAACGTCAGAGTATCGCCGATCTTCTTCGTGTCGCGGATTTTATTCACGTCCTCGCGCGATTCAACTTTCTGACCCTCAACCTCGAGTATCATATCGTTTACCTGCAAGCCCGCCTTTTCCGCGCCGCTGCCTTTAGTTACCGAGTTAATGAACGGTCCGTAATTCGTGTCGTCAATACCTATTCCGACGAACGGACGGCTTACGTGTCCCGACTCTATCAGGCTGTCTATAATAGGAACGACCTCCGAAATGGCTATCGCGAAGCCCATACCCTCGACGCCCGTTGTTGACAGCTTAACCGAGTTAATACCTATAACCTCGCCGTACTCGTTTATGAGCGCGCCGCCGCTGTTGCCGGCGTTTATCGCCGCGTCCGTCTGGAGCAGGTTATACGTTCTTCCCTCAAGCGACATCGTTCTGTTTGTCGCGCTTATTATACCCTGCGTAACAGAGCCGTAAAACTCCTGTCCCATCGGGTTTCCTATCGCGACCGCCTTTTCACCGACCTGAACCGTTGTCGAGTCGCCCAAAGTCGCAACGGTCAGCTTCTTATTGCCCGAGTCTATTTTAAGAACCGCTATATCCGTTTTCGTGTCCTGACCGATAAGCGTCGCCTTGTACTCTTCGCCGGTATTCAAAATTACCGATATTTCCGTCGCGCCGTCTATAACGTGCTGGTTTGTCACAATATATCCCTCGTCACGGATAATAATACCCGAGCCGCTGCCCTGCTCAACCGTATCGTCGCTCTGATTTGGATTTGTATAATAATAGCTTCTGCCGGTGAACGGGTCGTAATACCTCTGAGGCTGAACCTTGGTTTTATTTATAACACCGACAACGCTCGGACCGACCTGATTTGCTATCTCCGGCGTTGTAAGAACCTTTTTGCCGTTTTTGTACGCCGCAAGCTGCGCGCTGTTATCCGATTGGTTATCCTGACCGGCGGTGATTTGATTTTGAGCCGTAGCGGCAAGCTGCGTCGTCTGCGCGCTTGTGTTCTTCGAGGTCACGTACATACCGGTCATAAATATGCCGGACGTAAACACGCTCGCCGCCAAAGCGCTGCATACCGCCGTAAGCCATATCTTCGGCTTCTTTTCTTTTTTCGGTTTGCGATTATAAACGATTAAATCTGTTGATTCGGTATAAGGATATTTTTTCATTTTTCCAAGCCTCCAATATAATTATTGTCAAAACCTTATAAATTCATACTTCCCATGTCTTTTCCTACACTTTACGTATATCATACAGCACACTTTTGACACTGGTATGAATTAAATGTAAACAGAAATAGTATATTTTGTGAATAATTTGTGAACAAGTATTGACAAACGGATATAATAGGAATAGAATATAAGCGCAAATGCAAATTATTTGCAATTAAAACGATTAAAAAGCGTAAAAAAAGCTTCAAAAAAAGCATAAAAAGCCTGCGGAAAACGTAAAAATATATTCATATTGAAAGGAAATATTATGAAAAAACTGCTTATTCTCGACTCAAACAGTATAATAAACCGCGCGTTTTACGGCGTGCGGTACTTATCTGCAAAAGACGGTACGCCGACTAACGCGGTGTACGGCTTTCTTAATATTCTGATAAAGCTCATAACCGAGCAGCAGCCCGACTTTGTATGCGCGGCGTTCGACCTTAAAGCGCCGACGTTCCGCCATCTGCGCTACGACGGCTACAAGGCGCAGCGCAAGCCGATGCCTGAGGATCTGGCGGCGCAGATGCCGATTGCAAAGGATATACTGCGCGCGATGAACGTCACGATCCTCGAAAAGGAGGGCTACGAGGCGGACGACGTTATAGGCACTGTCGCGCGTATCTGCGAGGAGAGAAATGTGGAGTGCTTTATCGCCACGGGCGACAAGGACGATCTGCAGCTTGTAAGCGACAAGACAAAGGTTATTCTGACCGTCTCAAAGCAGGGCTACAACGAAACGACCGTGTACGACGAGGCTGCCGTCAAGGAGCGTTACCA
>CANQQW010000085.1 GCA_947626075.1 uncultured Clostridia bacterium | reverse complement strand
CGCTATCGAGGTCGTGAAGTCGGGGCGGAGTACAAGTATGCGTCCCTGTTCGTCAAAGAATTTGAACATATTTTCCTGCGAAAGCTGACCGCCCGCGCCGGCGTAGCAGTCGTAATACTCGAACATGGGAGGTTGTACCTCGCCGTAACCCTTCGCGGCGAACGCGGCTTTGATTTTATTCTCGATACCGTTCTTTACCGCGCATTCGTCCGCAAGTATATCGTTCACGCCGTTGGGCGTATGTAATTTCCAGTTAGACATAAACAATTTCCTTTCAACTTTTTCCTTTATTTGCTTTACTGCTTTAGCGCAATAAAGCAATTATACACATTAATTTAATTTCTGTCAAGCGTGTTTGGCGAATATATTCAATTTTACCATTAAAACCGTTTGATTTCAAGCCGCGCGGACGCGAAAGAAAGAATTAAGAAAAAATTGACAAAATGTTAATAAAATTTATTATTTAAACTGTTGAGATTTCATAGAAAATGTGCTAAAATCATAGTATGAACAATTTATGGAAAGGAAGCTGATAAAATGGCTATTAACGTTATTGACGAGGCGAAGCGCTGCCTGAACTGCAAGAAACCGATGTGTCGGGAGGGATGTCCGATACATACTCCGATACCGACCATGATACATACGTTTTTGGAGGGCGACATAAACGCGGCGGGTAAAATGGTATTTGAAAACAACCCGCTGTCAATCGTCTGTTCGCTTATCTGCAATCACGAGAACCAGTGCGAGGGACACTGCGTTTTGGGACGCAAGGGCGCGCCCGTGCAGATAAGCAGTATTGAAAATTATATTTCCGAGAATTATTTCGATAAGCTCACTTTCCCGAATATCGAGAAAAACGGCTTAAGAGTGGGAATAATCGGCTCGGGACCCGCGGGTATCACAATAGCTATGATACTTGCGCGGCGCGGCTATGATATTACTATTTTTGAATCCAAGGAAAAGATAGGCGGCGTGCTTCAATACGGCATACCCGAGTTCCGTCTGCCCAAGACTATACTCGCGCGCTACAAGAGAAAGCTTTGGGAGCTTGGAATTAAGATACGCCCCAACACGTCCATAGGCACGACAATAAGCGTGGACGATATGTTCCGCGACGGTTACAGCGCTATATTTATAGGCACCGGCGTATGGCGCCCGAACACGCTGCACATAAAGGGAGAAACGCTCGGCAACGCGCATTACGCCATAAACTACCTCACCAACCCCGACGTTTACCGTCTCGGCGACACCGTAAATATAATCGGCGCCGGCAACAGCGCTATGGACGTGGCGAGGACTGCGCTGCGTCACGGAGTTAATAAGGTTAGGGTATTTTCAAGAAGCGACCATCTCGCGGCAAGTCAGCGTGAGGTCGATTACGCTAAGATTGACGGCGTTGAGTTTGTGGTTCACGTCGAGCCGGTTGAGATTGTGGACGAGGGCGTTATATTTGTGGAATTGGAATGTGACGGTCACGGAAATTTGTCGCCGATACGCGGTACGGAGAATTTGTACCCCGCCGACAGCACCATAATAGCGATAAGTCAGGGACCTAAGGACAGAATCGTTTCAACCACAACGGGACTTGAAGTAAACGAGAGAGGACTGCTTGTTACCAATACTTTCGGCGAGACCACGCGCGACGGTATATTCGCCTCGGGCGACGTTGTACGCGGCGCGAAAACGGTTGTTGAAGCGGTGGCGTACTCTAAGCAGGTAGCGGACGCTATGGACGAGTATATGCAGGGACTTATGCACGACAGGGACCAATAAACACATACATTAAGGTAAAGACAAAAGGAGAGTGGACATGCGACGTGTAATTGACTTATGCATGGACTGGAAATTCCGCGAGGAGGACTTGGAGCCGCGAAAACCGACCGACGGCTGGGGCGGCGCGAAAGCGCGCGCGTACCTCAAAGGCGCGGCGGCGATTGATTTTGACGATTCCGCGTGGCGGACGGTAGACGTGCCGCATGACTTTGTGTCGGAAAAGGAATATTGCTTCAAAAGCGCAGACAGCGGTGAAATGCGCGATATTCCCGAAATGGAAAGTATCGGAAGCCGCCTGTTTGCGGGCGGATGCCTGGAGGGCGGCGCCGCGTGGTACAGGAAGAAATTCACAATCGACGCTGACCTTGAAAATAAACGCGTATACATTTATTTCGGCGGCGTGTACCGCGCCTGTACGGTTTACATAAATCAGTATTACGTCGGAACCCATGCGAGCGGTTACACCGAATTTTATTACGATATAACAGATTTTATAAACATCGGCGAAGAGAATACGATCGCCGTCCGCGTTGACGCTTCGGAACGCGAGGGCTGGTGGTACGAGGGCGGCGGCATATACCGCTCTGTACGGCTCGTAATCGTTGACAACGTGCATATCGAACCGTGGGGCGCGGCTGTGATTTCCGCGCCCGATTTGAATGCGAAAACGGCGGCGATTGAGATAAAAGCCGCTTTGCTCAATCGCGGATTTTCCGGCAAAACGGTGTACGCCAAAACGGAAATTACCGACGCTGACGGCAATGTTATTGCGGGGCGCGGTAAAAATGTCGCAATCGGCGAATGGGACAGCGCAAAATATTCGGATAAAATATCCCTCTCTGATATTACGCTGTGGGATATTGACAATCCGTATTTATACACAGCTGTTATACGTCTTTACGATAACGACACGCTTATAGATGAAAACGCTGTCAGGTTCGGTATACGCGATATGCGCTTTGACTGCGATAACGGCTTTTTCCTTAACGGCAGGCGCGTTAAAATCAAGGGTCTGTGCTGTCACCACGACCATGCGGGCGTGGGTACCGCCATACCCGAGAGCGTAAACGAATACAGAGTGGCGCAGATGAAAAGCATGGGCGCGAACGCGATAAGAAGCTCGCATTATCCCGCGTCGGCGGAGCTTTTGGATATATGTGACAGAATGGGTATGCTCGTGTTTGACGAAACGAGGAGAATGTCGAGCGCGCCGGAGGATTTGGAGTGTCTGAGGACGCTTATAAAACGTGACAGGAACCACCCGTCGATATTTCTGTGGGGCATAGGCAACGAGGAAATATTTTCACAGCACCGCCCCGAGACGGCGCGCGCCACGCTGACGATGAAAGCGGAGGTTAAAAAACTTGACCCGACGCGCCCCATAACCTCGGCGGTCGTATGCTGGGACGGAACTGCGCGGTATGATAACGCGCGCAATTATATTCACGTCACAAAAAATCTTGACGTTATGGGCTTTAATTACTGCCCGACCGCGTGGGACGACTACCATGAGCGCGTGCCAAAGCAGCCCGTTATCATAACCGAAGCCGACTCAAACAGCTCCACGCGCGGCTGCTATTCGACCGACGAAAGCGAGGGACGGTATTTTATTCTTGACGGCGATAATGCGGACAAGTGCGAAAGCGGCGGTAAGGCTGTGAAGAAAGATATGGGCGAGGGAATGTGGAAAATGTGCGCCGAGCGCGATTACCTCGCGGGAATATTCCTCTGGACGGGTATGGACTACCGAGGCGAGCCGACACCGCTCGGCTATCCGGCGGTGTATTCGCGGTTTGGAATTTTCGATTACTGCGGCTTTGAGAAAGATAATTACTACTATTATAAATCATGGTGGCAAAACGAGGACGTTATTCACATTTTCCCGCATTGGAATTTGCCGGATAAAATCGGCGAGCCGATAAACGTGTATTGCTACTCCAATTTTGACGAGGTTGAAATTTTTGTGAACGGCAAAAGCCGCGGCAAAAAAACTATGAAAAAAAATTGGTATCTCACGTGGAAAAACGTGATTTACGAGCCGGGCGAGATAAAGGCGGTCGGATACAGAAACGGAAAAAAGGCTGCGGAGGACGTTGTTAAGACGACCGGCGCGCCGTATGCGCTGCGCCTTACTCCGTACAAGGACACGGTTTCGCGCGGAGACGCGGCGGTAATAAACGTTGACGTGGTTGACGAAAACGGAGCGGTCGTCCCGACTGCGGATAATGAAATAAGGTTCGAGGTAACAGGCGGCACGCTGCTCGGTACGGGTAACGGAAATCCCGCCGACCACGAAAGCGAGAAGAAGCCCGTAAGGCGCGCGTTCTGCGGCAGGTGTCAGGCAATCGTGAAAGCGTCGGACGAAAATTTGATTAAAATAAGTGTCTTTTCGGAAACAATTACGGGCGCGAAGTGCGAAATAACAGTGCGTTTTGATTGATACACCCCATACGGGCGGCTGCTTGCCGCCCGTTTTTTCGTGGGGTGGGGGTGTACGTTCACCCTTACAAATCCATTGTTTTCGTATACGTCACCGGCTGAATATTATTCGTCCATACGAAGAATTTTATTTTCGCCGCGCCCGCCGTGTCGGGCGTTACGGTCGCCGCATTGCCGGTAAACGGTTTGCTCACGACGTTTATTAGCGCGCCCTCCGCGTCATACGATGCCGCATACGCAGCGCCGTCGTATTCCGTATCGGCTGTAAGCACGTATCCGCTGCCCGATTGCACGACGGTTAGCGCGGCAGGGGTGATTGGATCGTATTTAATGTAATTGTAGTGAATTGTGGCATCGAGAAGAGAATTGTTATATTTTCCCATTTCAATATTCTCCCAATCAGCTTTACTGCCGGTGTAGTATATATCGCTTAAGCTGTCACAGTGTTCAAACACCCCATCGCCAATGCTTGTTACACTATCGGGTATTGTAACGCTTGTTAAACTGCTGCAGCACCAAAACGCACCACTGCCAATGCTTGTTACGCCGTTGCCTATTGTAACGCTTGTTAAGCTGGAATTGTCAAGAATCGTGCAGTCTAAAAAACACCCAAAATTCCTTATCGATTATTGTGCAGTTTGCCGATTGC
>CANQQW010000084.1 GCA_947626075.1 uncultured Clostridia bacterium | reverse complement strand
ATTCCTCCTATGGTTTTTTTATATTATACCATAGGAGGCTCTTTTTTGCTATTGTCCGTTTTTACTGGTTCTGTTCAAGCGCGCCGTCCCCTTTTACAGTATTAATTATTTTTAACGGTAAAGCCGTTTTCGTCCGCATCAACCGTAACGGACGCGCCTTTCTTTATCTCTCCGTCTATGATTTTTTCCGACAGCATATCCTCTATTTCATTTTGGATAGCGCGTCTTAACGGTCTCGCGCCGTATGTCGGGTCGAAGCCGGACTTGGCGATTTTTCCCACAGCCGCGTCCGAGAACGTCACCTCAATATCGTTCGCGTTAAGGCGCTCCGTGAGCGACCTTAGCATAAGTCTTGCGATGTCCTTTATATTGTCCTCGTTAAGACGGTCGAATACTATAATATCGTCTATTCTGTTCAGAAATTCGGGCTTAAAGGCGCGCTTTACCTCGTCCATGACCTTATTTTTAATCTTGTCATGCTCGGATAAAGCCTTGTTGTCCGAGCCGCCGGCGAAGCCGAGCTTGGACGAGATATTACCCGTGATTTCCTTTGCGCCGAGGTTCGAGGTCATTATAATGACGGTGTTTTTGAAGTCCACTCTCCTGCCCTGCGCGTCGGTAAGAATACCGTCGTCAAGAATTTGCAGCATAATGTTGAACACGTCGGGGTGAGCCTTCTCAATCTCGTCAAACAGTATTACCGAGTACGGGTGCTTACGAATTTTTTCCGTAAGCTGTCCGCCCTCCTCAAAGCCGACATATCCCGGGGGCGAGCCTATAAACTTCGATACCGCGTGCTTTTCCATGTACTCCGACATATCTACGCGTATAAGCGCGTTTTCACTGCCGAACATAGCCTCGGCAAGCGTCTTTGAAAGCTCCGTTTTGCCTACGCCCGTGGGTCCTAAGAACAGAAACGAGCCTATAGGACGTTTCGGGTCTTTAAGTCCCGCTCTGCCGCGCTTGATTGCCTTCGCGACAGCCGTTACCGCCTCGTCCTGACCGATAACGCGCGCGTGGAGCGTGGCTTCGAGGTTTTTAAGCTTCTCCATTTCCTCCTCTTTAAGCCTTGACGCGGGTATATGCGTCCAGTCCGCGAGTATGTCCGCTATATCGTCCTCGTCCACAACGAGCGCCGACGATGAGCCTGTTCCTTTCCAGTCGGATTTCAGCTTGTCAACCTCCTCCTTTAAAGCTATTTCCTCATCGCGTAT
The DNA here is from genome assembly GCA_947626075.1 of uncultured Clostridia bacterium. GTDB lineage: Bacteria > Bacillota > Clostridia > UBA1381 > UBA1381 > Hominilimicola. The sequence goes on along the minus strand of CANQQW010000084.1, from coordinate 3,681 downwards.
CTTAGCCGCCTTTTCAAATTCCTGAGCGGTTATTGCCTCCTGCTTCTCGGAGGTAAGCTTTTCAAGTCTTTTTTCCTTTTCTTTCAGGTCCTCCGGCTCCGTTTGCGAGCCGAGACGCTTCTTTGACGCCGCCTCGTCTATAAGGTCAATCGCCTTGTCCGGCAGGAAACGGTCGGTAATATACCTCGACGACAGCTTTGCCGCCGCGCTGAGCGCCGCATCGGTTATGGTTACGCTGTGATGCGCCTCGTACTTGTCGCGTATACCTTTCAGTATCTCCACCGTTTCCTCTACCGTAGGCTCGCCTACCGTTACCGGCTGGAAGCGCCTTTCAAGCGCCGCGTCCTTTTCGATGTACTTTTTATACTCCTTAAGCGTTGTCGCGCCGATAAGCTGCAGCTCGCCTCTCGCAAGGAAAGGCTTTAATATATTCGACGCGTCCATACTTCCCTCGGCGCTGCCGGCTCCGACAATCGTATGGAACTCGTCGATAAACAGTATCACGTTTTTTGCTTCAAGCACCTCGTTTATCGCCTTTTTAAGACGTTCCTCAAACTCGCCGCGGTACTTCGCGCCCGCGACCATGCTCGACAGGTCCACAGACACGAGCCGTTTTGTTTTAAGCGGCTCCGGCACGTCGCCCGAAGCTATTCTCTGCGCCAGTCCCTCGACTACCGCGGTTTTGCCGACGCCCGGCTCGCCGATAAGACAGGGATTGTTCTTGGTTCGCCTCGACAGTATCTGTGTGACTCTCTCTATTTCGTTCGCGCGTCCTATTACGGGGTCAAATTTACCCTCCCGCGCAATCGCGGTAAAATCGCGTCCGAATTGGTCAAGCGTGGGAGTCTGCGAATTTGGGTTCTGCGCGTACTCGCCGCCCTGCGGATTGATCTCCGCGTCGCCCTCTATGGAATGAACCGTCTCCGCATAGAATGAAGCCAAGCTTATTCCCGACGCCGCGAGTATCTTCGCCGCAACTCCGTCACCGTCGCGGATTATTGCCATCAATATATGCTCCGTGCCAATGTATTTGTGGTTCAAGCGGCGCGCTTCAAGCACGCTTATTTCAAGCAGTCTTTTTGAGCGCGGCGTGAGCGGCAGCTCCGTGTTTTGGGGCAGCGGCTCGCCCGTGCCGATATACTCGATTATTTTTTCCCTGACTTTATCCGCCGTAAGACCGTTTTTTTCAAGCGCTTTCGCGGCTACTCCGCTTCCCTCGCGTATAAGACCGAGCAGAAGATGCTCGCTGCCTATATAATTATGTCCCATTTCCGCCGCCGCGTCGTGCGCCTCGCTTATCGCGATTCTCGCCTTTTCCGTAAAGTTTGAAAATAACATGGTAATCAGCCTCCTTTACCCTTTAAATATTGTTCCTTATAAGCTCCGCCCTTTTTTTATCGCGCTCGGCGCTTGTAAGCTCGCTTTCACCGCTTATGAGCGCCGGCTCGGTTATGACCATACATTCGAGCGGAGTTATTTTACCCTCCTTAGGAAGTATACCCGTATTTTGACCGAGCATTACATCGGACAGCAGCGATTTCGCCTCGCTCGACGACATGCTTCTCGCGTACTTTAAGGTGCCGTAGGAACGGTACAATCTGTCAAAAAGCGCGTCGCGGTTACCTTTCTTTAAAGCTTCGCGCGCTTTTTCCTCCATCTCCGTCATTTGATTTACTATATTTTGAAGTCTTTCAATGGTCTGTTCCTCGGACACGCCGAGCGTGGATCGATTGGAAATTTGGTACAGCGAGCCGTATGCCTTCGTTCCCTCGCCGTACAGACCGCGCACCTCGATACCCATACTGCCCGCCGATGAAACCAGCTTTGAAATGTTGTCCGTCATCGTGAGCGCGGGTAAATGAAGCATTACCGACGCTCTCATGCCTGTACCCGTGTTTGTCGGGCAGGCGGTAAGGTAGCCGAAGTCCGCGTCGAACGCGTAGGTAAGTCTTTCCTCCAGCACGTCGTCCACCTTGCTTGCGAGCGAGTACGCTTCTTTAAGCGCGCTGCCGCTTTTGATAATCTGCAAACGTATGTGATCCTCCTCCATAAGCATGATGCTCATGTTCCTATCCTTGCTGACAAGCACCGATTTGCCTTTACCCTCGCACATGACGGGACTTATCAGATGCTCCTCCGCGAGCGCTTGTTTCTTAACGGCGGATATTCTGTCCAAATCAATAAATTCAAAATCCTTTGCCAGCGTGGAGTTGCCGCCCAAAACCGCGTCCTTTATCTTATCCGTTACCGCCTTAGTGTCTTTAAGCGCGTTCGGGAACGGCGTTTTTTCAAGGTTCCTCGCAAGACGTATTCTTGTGGACACAACTATGTTAAAATCATTGTTTTTGTACCAAATCATGACTTCTTCACCTCGTTTTCCATTTCGCGTATCCGCTTATGCAGCTTTGCCGCCGTTTCGTAGTCCTCGTCCTTTACCGCCGCGGCAAGACGGCGCTTTAAATCCTCATATTCTCTTTTGCGTTTTAATTCGCTTCCCGACTTCGACGGTATCTTGCCGATATGCCCCGCAGACGGCTGTACCTGTTTCAAAGCCGCCGCTATCTGCGGGCGGAAAACGTTGTAACATTCTCCGCAGCCGATTTTACCGGTGCGTCTGAAATCCGAATATGTGTGAGCGCATACCGGGCATCTCTTTTCCTCCTTCACCGCCGTCGGCTGCATAAATATGTCAAACCCGTCGAAGAAGTCCGAAAATAAATCATACATAATAATCTCCTCCTTATATTCTATATATTGTTTATATTTTACTTTTATTTTAATACTTTTCCGTCGCCGCGAGCATATTTTTAAATATTCTCGCTCTTATTTTATCCCTCGCGCTCTGTTCTATGTCAAGCGACGCGTCCGATATTCCGCTCATTATTACCGCCGCCGTCCTCTCGTCGAGCGCGCCTCGGCGTGTCAGATTGTCAAGCTGCGTCCGCGCCGTCCTCTCGTCAAGCGTATCACCCGCGGAGCGTATCGCTTCCGCGATAAGACCGTCCGAGTACTCTATCCTTTTTATTTTAAGATACCCGCCGCCGCCGCGTTTAGACTCCACAACGTACCCGTGCTCGGGATTAAAGCGCGTCGATATGACGTAATTTATCTGCGACGGCACGCAGCCGAATACTGAAGCAAGCTCGTTGCGCTGTATTTGCAGCCACTCCTCCGTCTCGTTTTTAAGAAGCTCGTTTATAAACGCTTCTATTTTATCCGACATTCCCATTCGTATCACCTCGTTTTGACTTTGACTTTCTTTGACTTTCAACTATTATTATACTCGCTTTTCCGCGCTTGTCAATGAATAATTTGTTAATAATTTATGAACAAGCTTTATATGCGGGTATGTTTTTATTTATATGAGGTTTACGGATTTTTAACTGCGGAGTAAACGTAATGTAAAAGCCGTGTCATTGACAAAAAATAATATAAAGGCTAAAATAGTATTTGACAAACGAATATGGAAAAAGGCGCTAAGGGCGGTCTTGTCACTCTCCTTTAAGGAGGTGATATTATGGAAATTGTCGAAATGATTGTGACATTATTAATTATAATCGCACTCATCGAGTTAATAAAGTACATAAAAAAGTAGCCGCCCATTGTGAAGTGAACCCCAAAGTTTAGACAAAATTTAATATTAAATTAATCGGTAATGAGTTCGGTATTGTACCGGACTCA
>CANQQW010000083.1 GCA_947626075.1 uncultured Clostridia bacterium | reverse complement strand
TCAATGTCAAGAGCCGGGAATCCATATGATAATGCGATGGCAGAAAACTTCTTCTCTATACTGAAGGCAGAATGTATCCACAGAATGAAGCTGCAAACATTTGAAGAAGCCCGCACAATTATTGATGAATACATTCATTTCTACAACTATCAGCGTATTCAGCTTAAAACAAAACTGACACCGCTTGAAAAACGATGTCAGTATGTTGATTAATTTTTAATTAGACTACTATAGCGTGCTTTTTTTGTACTGTCTGTACAAACTGGGGCAGTTCAGTTCAATGTACTTTTTTATGTTGTTATTTTGAAAGCAAGTCGTTGAGTACTTTTACAAGTTTGTTCAGTTCAATCGGTTTTGCGATGTGGGCGTTCATACCGCTTTCAAGCGCTGTTTTCTTATCTTCCTCAAACGCGTTCGCGGTCATTGCGACAATAGGAACAGAGGCAAGGTCTTTATTGTCAAGTGAGCGTATGGCGCGTGTAGCGTCGTACCCGTTCATAACCGGCATTTGAACGTCCATAAGCACAAGGTCATAGTAGCCCGGTTTTGACTTCTTTACCATATCGACGGCTTCCGTACCATCGTGAGCCGTTTCTACCACAAATCCGCTTTCCTTAAGTATTTCCTCCGCAATTTCGCGATTTAGCTCGTTATCCTCTACAAGAAGCAACCTCTTACCTATAAGCTCTTCCGCCGTTTTTGGTATTGGGCTTTCCTTGCGAACAGGGTCTGTCTTGTTTATAGCGGAAACAAGTGTGTCACGAAGCTCAGAAATAAATATCGGCTTATTACAGAAACTCGTCACTCCCGCTTCGCGCGCTTCCTCCTCGAATATGCTCCAGTCATACGCCGTGAGCACAATAATCGGCACGTTTTTACCCGCAATGGAGCGTATACGTCTCGCAACCTCTATACCGTTCATATCCGGCAGCGCCCAATCAATTATATACGCGTAGAACTCGTCGCCTACCTCTACCGCCTGTCTCGCGCGGAGTACCGCCTCGTGTCCGTGCAGTGTCCACTCGGAGCGCATACCTATTTGCATAAGCATCTTGGTAACGCTGTCGCAGGTGTCAAAGCTGTCATCAACCACAAGCACCCTAAGTCCTTCAAGCTCGCGCACAATCTCGATCTGCTTCCTCTCGTGCTGGAGACGAAACTCAATATTTATAATAAACTCCGTACCCCTATTTTGCTCGGTATTTACCTCAATCGTACCACCCATGGTCTCCACTATACTCTTGGTAATTGCCATACCGAGACCCGTACCCTGAATACCGCTTACGGTAGATGTGGCCTCTCTTTCAAACGGCTCGAACACATGACGCGCAAATTCGTCACTCATGCCTATTCCCGTATCCTTTACGCGTATTTCATACGCACCGTAACCATCGGGCGCGCCCGGCTTCTGCCTGATTGTGAGCGATACGGAGCCGCCCGCAGGCGTAAACTTAATCGCGTTACTGAGCAGATTTAACAGCACTTGATTTACATGGAGCTTGTCGCAGTAAATGTCCTCGTCCACGACATCGATTGTATCCATAAAGAAATTAAGTCGTTTTTCCTGCATCTGCGTCTGTATAATATTGCGCATATCCTTAAATATATCGGAAATACTGCACTCTTTCTCCTCTATGTTGAGCCGTCCGCTTTCTATGCGGCTCATGTCAAGAATATCGTTTATAAGGCTTAAAAGATGATTACTCGATGAAAGGATTTTCGTCAGGTACTCCTTAACCTTATCCGTATTGTCCAAATTGGTTTGTGCGAGAGTGGCAAATCCTATAATAGCGTTCATCGGTGTTCGTATATCATGCGACATATTCGACAAGAACATTGTCTTTGCCTTTTCCGCAGCCTCCGCCTTATGCAGCTTTTCCTCCAGAACAGCCTGTTCGACAGCCTTCTGCATTACGCGCTTCGCGTTACGGCTCACCCATATGTAATACAATATTATCGTTATCGCCATAAATATGCCGAGGTACAAGCATATGCGCTGTACGGCGAACACGCTTGTAAACGCTTCCTTTTCGGGTACGGACACGGCTATCTCCCAGTCGTTTATTTCCGCGGGGGCGTAGTACATATATTCCCAGCCGTCCGTTTGCGGAGTGCGGAACACGACGTAGCCCGTTTTGAGGTTTAACATTTCTTCAGTGTACGAGTTCCAGTCCTTTGCTCCTTTTGTTTCGCGCGGCGACACCTCCGGCGCGTACTGTGTAATGTTTCCAAGCTCGTCATGAAATGTATCGAGAATAAAATCACCTGTACTTGTATCAATTATGTACACGTTTGCGCTGGCGTTGTAAATATTATCGATATTTAAGCTGTTGTGGAGACTGTCAAGCTCCGTTACTCCGTATACGAGCGCGGCTGTCTGACCGTCCTGTATGATGGGAACGTAATGCCTGAGTACCGGTCTGCCTCCTATAAGGCTTGCCGTGCGGTTCGAGATATGCTCACCCTTTGCGGCTTCCTCGGCGAAAGATATATTGTCATCGCCGCCGGCGTCGGTAACGCTGCCGTCGGGCGAAAGAATTTTGTCGCCGGGCATGAGTATGTTTACCCTCATTGTTTCAAGCAAAGGCGCGTTCGACTCAACGACGTCGAGCATCGCTTCCGCGTCAAAATTATCGGTCTGTGAAATAGTCTGCGCGGTCGCGTTCAAGATGCGGCTGTCGCGCTCCAACTTCGCGGTAACCTCCTCAATAACAGTATTTACGCCCTCCTCCATACGCTTCATGGAACGGTCGCGAAGCACAGCGTTAATCTGGAAATACGCAAATATAAGAAGCACTGCGATTGCAACAATCTCCAGCCCTGTAGCTGTCAGACTTCTGTCCATTTTTGCGGGCTTTGAGCCTTTTTTATGCTTAAACATACGTTATCCTCCCTTTATTATGACGCGATTTTAATCTAAAAAACATCCTTTTTGTTGATTTTATCATAAATTTATGTATTATTCAAGCCCTATATCATCAATAAGTGCATTAATTAAAATCTGAAAAACAATAAATTTTGTCTGCTTTTTATATATTTTTATCTTTGTTAATCTTTTACATAAAAACATTTTCAGGTTATAATAAAAGTACATTAATTTTTACGGGGGATTCATTATGAAAAAGAGAGACACATTTTCAACAGGTTTAGGCTTTGTGCTCGCCGCCGCGGGTAGCGCGGTCGGTTTGGGAAATATATGGCGCTTTCCGTATCTTGTGGCTAAGTACGGCGGCGGCGTATTTCTTGTTGTTTACATTCTGCTTGTGCTGACGTTCGGCTACACGCTTATGGTCGCCGAAAACGCTATAGGCAGGAAGTCCGGCAAAAGCGCGCTTTGTGCTTTCGGTGAGTTCAGCAAAAAGTGGGCGTTCGTCGGCGTTATAGCGGCTATAGTACCGATGATTATTCTTCCTTACTACAACGTTATAGGCGGCTGGGTTATAAAGTACGCGTTCACGTTTGTAACCGGCGGACACAGCGTTGCCGCGAGCGACACATTTTTTGACAATATGTTACAGTCACCGGCTCAGCAGCTTTTATTCCAATTCATTTTCTCCGCGGTTACAACGCTCGTAATACTGCGCGGAGTACAAAAGGGTGTGGAGAGGTTTAGCACCGTGCTGATGCCGCTTCTGATTGTGCTCGCCATAGTGGTGGCTATATACTCAATAACGCTGCCGGGAGCATCGCTCGGCTTGAAGTATCTGTTTATACCCGACTTCTCGCATTTCTCCGTGGAGGGAGCGCTCGGCGCGCTCGGACAGATGTTCTACTCCCTGTCGCTCGCTATGGGTATCATGATAGCGTACGGCTCTTATCTGCCTAAAGAGAGCGACCTTGAAAAGAACGTGAGCCGTATTGAAATTTTTGATACGGGTATAGCGCTTCTTGCGGCGCTTATGATAATACCTGCGGTATTCGCGTTCTCCGGCGGAGATGAGAGCGCCCTGAGCGCCGGACCTAAGCTGATGTTTGTAACGCTTCCGAAAGTATTTGAAAGTATGGGTATGTCTACGATTATCGGCTCCGCATTCTTTTTGCTTGTGCTTCTCGCGGCGCTTACGTCGTCCATTTCAATCATGGAATCGATCGTATCGTCGCTTTGCGACAGGTTCGGCTGGGACAGAAATAAAACAAGCGTGGGCGTGGGCATAGGCTCGTTCCTTGTCGGTATACCGCCGATACTCGGCTACAGCGTATGGAGCAAAGTTACAATAGCCGGAATGACTATACTCGATATGATGGACTTTATAACAAACTCCGTCCTCATGCCGATACTCGCTCTGCTGACGTGTATATTTATAGCGTATGTAATAGGAGTTGGGGTAATTCATGACGAGGTTGAATTATCGTCGAAATTCAAGCGTAAAAAGCTGTTCGATGTGATGATAAAGTATATCGCGCCCATATTTATCGCGGCTATACTGGTATCGTCGATACTCAGCGCGTTGGGCGTAATTCAAGTGTAATGTTGAGCGGCGTCCCATGCCGCTCACAATAAAAATTATTCAGCATTTACCTCGGCTTTTGCATACCTCGCCGACGGGGCAGGTATCACATTTGGGGCTGCGCGCGGTACAGCACGCCCGACCGTGCGCCACAAATCGGTGGCACGTCGCGAGCTGATACTCGCCGGGAATCAGTTTTTTAAGGTCGTACTCGACCTTTGTCGGGTCGTCGTTCGACGTAAGACCTATGCGCTTCGCTATACGCTTGCAATGAGTGTCCACAACGACAGCGGGCTTACCGAAAATGTCGCCGAGCACGAGGTTCGCGGTCTTTCTGCCCGTTCCGGCAAGGCTTGTAAGATCCTCCATCGTGTCCGGCACCTCACCGCCGTACACCGCCAAAATTCGGCGGCAGCACTCTATGATGTTGCGCGCCTTGTTGCGGTAAAAGCCGCACGATTTAAT
>CANQQW010000082.1 GCA_947626075.1 uncultured Clostridia bacterium | reverse complement strand
CCATCACTCTCAGCCCGTGTCCAAAGGTCCCGGCGACGCTTCGGGGTGGAACTGCACGCTCATGATCGGGAGCGTCTTGTGCCGTATACCCTCGCATGTGCCGTCGTTCACGTTCACAAACGTTTCCTCAACCTCGTCGGGATAGTCGGAAACGATGTAGTTGTGGTTCTGGCTCGTGATGTAAACGTTGCCGGTCTTTAAGTCCTTTACGGGGTGGTTGCCGCCGTGGTGACCGAACTTCAGCTTTTTTGTCTTGCAGCCGAGCGCGAGACCGATAATCTGGTGTCCCATACAAATTCCGCATATCGGGTACTTGCCGATAAGCGCCTTAACGGTATCGACCGTGCCGGGCGCGTCAAGCGGGTTACCGGGACCGTTCGACAAAAATATCATATCGGGCTTTACCGCGTCTATTTTTTCCGCGCTCACGTCTGCGGGGAACACGGTAAGGCGGCAGTCACGCGCCGCCAAATCCCTTACGATACCCTGCTTCGCGCCCATATCTATAAACGCTATGTGCGTTCTGCCTGTATCGTTCACGGTGTAAATACCGTCCGTCGTCGTCTGCATTATAACGTTAGAGTTATCCATCGAGTCCATCAGAATTTTTATGTCGTTATCCGACGGGTCGCCTTTCATTATAACGCCTTTCATAACGCCGACGTCGCGAAGAATGCGCGTGAGCGCGCGCGTGTCAACGCCCTCGAGACCGACAACGCCCTGTTGGCGAAGAAAGTCGTCAAGGTTCATCTCGTTTCTGAAATTCGAGGGGAAGTCGCACTTCTCACGCACCACGAACGCTTTAAGGTTCGTGTGCTTAGCCTCCATATCCTCAAAATTGATGCCGTAATTTCCTATGAGCGGGAACGTCATTGTGACGATCTGTCCCGCAAACGACGGGTCGGTAAGCGTTTCCTGATAGCCGGTCATACCGGTGGTAAACACGACCTCGCCGACGATATTCGCGTCCGCGCCGAAAAGCTCGCCGGTGAACCTCGCGCCGTTTTCCAAAATAAGCTGTCCTTTCATATAATTTCTCCTTTCGATAATGCTTTCGCTATATATGGATGTTATCCGCATTTTTCGATGCGTCTTTGCGGGCGGCCGATGACCGCCCCTACGTTGTGTTGGGTTACGGGCGGCCGATGACCGCCCCTACGTTGTGTTGGGTTACGGGTGGCCGATGACCGCCCCTACATATTTACAATCGGTATCTTCGCTGCATAAAAAAACAGCAATGCTGTTTTTCAACAACATTGCCGACTGATTTTAAAGCTTAAAACAAAAAATGAAGGAATACGGAAACCGCCTTGCTTACAATACTCATTGCGCGCACTCATGGCTATCTCCTCCTTCACTCTATCTCAGCTATTATAGCACCGACCCCGCCGCATTGTCAATAACTTTCAAAAAATTAGTGCAGGTTTATTATAATTATTTTTTTCGCCGCTTGTACGTTTGTAAAAAGTTTATAAAAATAGAAAAAATGTGTTGACAACATTCGCGTATGCGAGTATAATAACGGCATAGTAAGAATTCCGAGCACAAAGGCGTGTTTATATGAAGAATATAAACGCGTCTTTTCTTTTCGGATAAAACTAAAAAATTTTTTATTAAGCACAAGGGCGTGTTTGCTGCGTAGGGGCGGCGAACTCGCTTTTTTGTTTAAATTGAAAGGGGAGATTTGGTCATGGCTGAAATGACAAAAATCGAAATTATCACAAGACAGTCCAAGCTGGAGGAGCTAAAGACGGCTCTTAACGAAATCGGCATTAACGGTATGACGGTATGCAATGTGCTTGGATACGGAGTGCAGAAAGGACAGAAGCATCAGTACAGAGGCGTTGAGTACAATGTGGATCTTCTGCCGAAAGTAAAGGTGGAAATGGTAGTATGCACGGTTCCTGTCGAGGACGTTGTGAACACGGCGGTCTCGGTGCTCAGAACGGGCGAAATCGGCGACGGTAAAATCTTTATTTCTCCTGTAACGAGAGTAATTAAGGTAAGAACCGGCGAAGAGGACAGAGAAGCGTTATTGTAAAAATGATACATTTGGGAAGGATTGATTGATTATGAGTACAGAATTATTAACTGCGGCAGTGGATTGCTTTTGGCTGTTTTTCGGCGGAGTGCTGGTATTCTTCATGCAGACCGGCTTCACAATGGTCGAGGCGGGCTTTACGAGAAGCAAGAACACAGGTAACATTATAATGAAGAACATAGTAGACTTTATGTTCGGCTCAATCGTTTATTGGCTTATAGGCTACGGACTTATGTACGGCGAGGGTAACGGATTTATCGGTATTCCGTTCGGTGATATGCTTATGAACGGAGCGGCGGGAGCGGCTAACGTGGACTACACGGCGCTGTTCTTCCAAACGGTATTCTGCGCAACGTCGGCAACAATCGTGTCGGGAGCGGTTGCGGGCAGAACGGACTTTAGGGCGTACTGCATTTACAGCGCTTGTATCTCGCTCTTTATTTACCCGATCGCGGGTCACTGGGTATGGGGCGGAGGCTGGCTCAGTGAAATGGGCTTCCACGACTTCGCCGGCTCGGCTATCGTACATATGCTCGGCGGTACAATGTCGTTTGTAGGCGCGGCAATTTTAGGTCCGAGAATCGGTAAGTACAAGAAGGACGGAACACCGAACGCTATTCCGGGTCACAATATTCTTATAGGCGCTTTGGGCGTGCTTATCCTGTGGGTAGGCTGGTTCGGATTTAACCCCGCGTCAACCGGCGGACTGTCGGACGGCGGCGTACAGGTTGCGGCTAAGGTATTTATCACGACGAACCTCGCGGCTTGCGCGGCGGCTATCGCGTCAATGTTCTTTACATGGGTCCGTTACGGTAAGCCCGATGTTTCGATGACGCTTAACGGTATTCTGGGCGGACTTGTGGCTATCACGGCTCCCTGCGACGTTGTATCACCTGTAGATTCGATAATTATCGGCGTGGTCGGCGGCGTGCTGATGTGTATCGCGATTCCGTTTATCGACGCGAAGCTTCATGTCGACGACCCCGTAGGCGCGATAAGCGTACACGGCGTATGCGGACTTTGGGGTACAATCGCGGTAGGTTTGTTCGCGAGCGATCCGGCGCTTTTGGGCGAGGATTTTCTCCCGGGACTTTTCCACGGCGGCGGCTTGCACGCTCTTGGCGTTCAATGTCTCGGCGCGGTATGTCTTATCGCGTGGGCGGCGCTTATGTCGGGTATACTCTTCTTCATACTTAAGAAGGCTCATATTCTGCGCGCTAAGCCGCAGGATGAAATCAAGGGTCTTGATTCGACGGAGCACGGTCTTGCGTCCGCGTATCCCGACTTTGTAAAGTCATATAATGAAAATATAGGTTAATCTCTTTTAACAAAATTTTAATATACCCCCTCGGAGGGCCGCGCCGCGGTTTTCCGAAACTTAACAAAAAGTCATAAGGCTTTACGCCCTATGACTTTTTGCTTTTTATTCGGTTTTTGCTTTTTCGTTTTCCACTTTTTCTTTTATGAGCTTAAGGTTATTTTGCAACCGTTCGTTTTCGGGCGACATCGAGGCGGCTTGCTCGGCAAAGGTGAGCGCCATTTGGTAAAGACCGAGATTATAGCATGCCACGGCGGACAAATCGTATATTGTGTAATCCCAGCAAAACGCCTCGTTTATATAGCTTTCGGGGCGCTCTTTAATTTTAAGCGCGTCGTCAGCCATACTGAGCACGCACGCCCAGTCACCCGAAGCGTATGCGAGCTGCGCCATTTCCACATACGGCTCTCTGAGATACGGCGTTTCCGCAATCGCCTTATACAGCCATTCCTTAGCCTCGCGCATATTACCCTTAGCCCTGTACGCTCTCGCTATGTACCGCATTGACGCGCCGCGCTCGTCTTTCCAGTTTGCCGCAGGCATCGCGAGATGCCTTTTCAGCACGGCTATACATTTATCCCATTTTTTATAGTACATATACTCGCGTCCGAGATAGTGCATATTTCTGTCGTCATCGGGCGTTTCGCGTACCGACAGTTCCAAAAGCTCCAAATATTGTCCGCGTGATTTCGTATTGTCGGGATAGTGGTTCAAGTGTATGCGTCCCTCCTTGGCGTACACGTCGGGCTTACCGCCCGAATACTCCAACACCTCATGCACGGGATGTACCCACTTAAAGCCCTTGCGCGCATGGATCTTCTCGTACCAAAAGGTCACGCCGGGACTGCCGTCTTTATTGAAGCTCCATGTGTAGTGGTACCTCAGCCTTGTCGTGTCGGGATTCCACGCGTTTTCAACAAGGGACCGCCACCCTTTTTCAAACACCTCGTCAAGATCGGTGCATACGCATATGTCAACATCTTCGGGAATAAAGCTCATTGACATATTGCGCGCCTTATCGAACCGCCACGGCACTACGCGTATTTCATTTACAACCGCGCCGCGTTCGCGAAGCTTTTTCACACTGCCGTCAGTGGAGCCTGTATCGGACACATACACCGCGTCCGCTTCGCTCATAGAGTCCATCCACCTGTCAACAAACTTTTCCTCGTCTTTGCATATAGCGTATACCGCTACCTTATATCTTCCCATATTTTCACAGCCTTTCCGCCCGCGAAATGTTTTTTTGCGCGCGCCGCCGCGAGCACCGAACACGCGTATATACAGCGGCGGCTGCGGCATTATGCCGCAGCCGTTTATCTGTGAGGTTATTTTGTTTTACGCTATTTTTATAATCGTAAGCTGCGCCCCGGGCGTTTCGGTGCCTGCGGGAATGTTGAACGCGTCTCCCGTGGCGGGATTTACTATTGACAATACGTCTCCCGCGTCCGCGGTTACAATAACGGTACCCGCGATTGCGGAACCGCCCGACGGATTTTCCGCGAGCGTGTAGGCAAGCTCTGTTCCGTCAAGCTCTACAACAAGCGTAGCGTTTGACTCCGTAGCGTTTACGCTGAAGCTTACAAGGTACGTTCCGGCTTCGTTCAGAGTAAATTCCGTACCTCCCGCGTTAGCGGTAATCGCTGTGCCTGTTGCGGCGGCAGCGGTCGTGAAAGCTACATCATCTCCGACATCAACGGTTAAGGGGTCGGTCGGCGCGGCTGAGAAATACGTTACCGCCGAAGCCGTGGGAGCGGGAGTACCTGCGGGGCCTGTGGGGCCTGTGGGACCAACCGCACCTGCGGGACCTGCGGGGCCTGTGGGGCCAG
>CANQQW010000081.1 GCA_947626075.1 uncultured Clostridia bacterium | reverse complement strand
GGCGTTACGGTAAAGGTGCCCGAAGGCAAGACTTCCGGCTTAGGGGCGTCTCCGACTGCCGAGTCCGAAATGACCTTTGGGCTGGTCGGAGAAGGCGGCAACACTTTGGAAATTGACGGAGGCTTGCTCACCGCGGCTTACGGCTTCGGCGACAGCGCCACTAATGTTGCAGGCATATTCTCATATGGTGATATGACGATAAAGGGCTCGGGAGATGTTTCGGCCTATGAAAAAAACGGCACGGGTTACTCATACGGAATGATGTCGAACAAAAATTTCATTTTTGACGGCACAGTCAGCGTATCCGCCTTCTCTGTCGCTCCCGAGGTCAGAGAGAATAATTCCCCAATCTGCGGCGTTGCGGCAAGAGGCATCGAGATGAAAGGCAGTTCTCATCTTGACACAAGCCGCTGCGAAAACTCAAAAGCTATCATGATAACGAACGGCGGAAACATCAAAGCCGAGGGTACATCATTTATCGAGGCGGAGGGCGGCATCGTAATCTACGGAAACGATGAAAAATCCCCCGGTTCTGTCACGACCAAGGATAACGCGATAATATCGGCTCACGCCGAAAGGCTCGACTTCGCGGACGCTGCCGATGATGACGACGCTCCGGGCATACTCGCGTGGATCTACGATGACGAAACACAGACATTTGAGGACGGTAAAGCGACGATTACCGTGAAAAATAATTCGTCTGTCACCGCGACCGGTCAGGGTTCGGCTGTTTGGGGCGTAAGCGCCTCGGACGGCGTAAATGTTACGGGCTCTGCCGGCGATTATGACGGCGAGGTTGAATTTGACGGCTTTACATACGTCATACCCGGTACGGACGACAGCGCGAATTACGTTCAGTTTAAGAGCGCGGCGGCAGATTACCCGCTTTACTTTGACGGTGAAACGAGTAAACTTTACAAAACGTGCGATTTCCATTTCGATCAGGAAACGGGAGATGTAACAGATGTAACGTATTCCGACCCGATAGAAGTACCGGGCGCGAAATGCGAGGGAAATAAGCTGACGCTCACGTCGGATTTCCAGTTCTATACGGACTATATGGACGGACTGTACCTCGGCAAGGGTACAACGCTGTACGTTCCCAAGGGTGAAAGCCCGACAATTTACGGCGGTTTTTCAGGTCTTGCGCCCGACGGGGATATTGGCGGCAGCTCGGGTATATACTGCATGGGAGGCAATACGCTCGACATAGACGGACACCTTGAGGCTGTGGGCGGTAACGTAACAAACTTAAGCAGCTGGGGTATTGTAAACTCCACCACGGTTACGCCGCTGAATATAACGGGTAAGGGCAGCCTTACCGCGCGCGGCGGAGATGTTGTATTTGATGAGACTATAGGGGAATCGCGAGGTGACAGTGCCGGAATCGTCAGCTACGGCGACCTCAACGTATCTATCGCCGAGTTAAACGCCGTCGGCGGTGATACTTACAATTATTCAGCCGGTATAAGCGTGGACTATCCGAGCATAGAGCCTCATGCGCTTACAATAAGCAACGGCTCAAAGGTCACTGCGAAAGGCGGCACCCGCGTCAACGGGCAAGGAAACTACAGCGTCGGCTGCGGGGCTAATCATGTTACAGTAAAAGATAAGTCGAGCCTTACGGCTTTGTCCTCGGACGCGGATGAGGCTTACGGACTTATAATATTTAACTGGGAAGATTACGGCGACGGAGAAATTAATCTTTCGGGCGGCAGCTCTATTGACGCGTCGTCGGCGACGGCGGAGTACGGCTACGGAGTTGCGGCGATGAGTGATAATAATGCGGCTATAACCGTGAATATGGATAAGAGCTGTACATTTACGGCGGAGGGCGCTTACAAAGCATCGTCAAGTGAGTTTAGCGGCGTTACGGTCGTATCGGACGGTAAGACCGTGACATATAACAGTGAAAAGGACGGTTACGTTGACGCGGACGGTAATATTGTGAAGAAAGTGTCGCTAAGCGCGAAAACAAGCTCGTCACATAAGAGCGGCAAAAGCTCATCGGTAAGCTCGGCAACGCCTAAGCCGACGGAAACGCCCGAGGTAACCGCGTCGCCCGAGCCGACGGAAACGCCCGAGGTAACCGCGTCACCCGAGCCGACAAGCGAGCCCGCGCCGGACGATTTCCCGTTTGTTGACGTAACCGCGTCCGATTGGTTCTTTGACGCGGTAAAGGCGGTGTATAACGAGGGACTTATGAGCGGCGTTACGGATACTCTCTTTGCGCCGCAAACGGCGCTCACGCGCGGTATGATTGTAACTATCGTGGGACGCATGGGCGCGGCTGAAAAAGCGGACGGTACGGCGTTTACCGATGTTGACGAAAACGCGTACTACGCTCCGTATGTGGCGTGGGCTGCCGAGAACGGCATAGTATCGGGCTACGGCGACGGTACTTTCAGACCCGACGAAATTGTTACGCGCGAGCAGACGGCGGCTATACTGTACAGGTACATGCAGTACGTCGGCGCAGACGTGTCGGTCGGTGAGGATACGAATATTCTAAGCTTCGCCGACGCAAATGATATAAGCGAGTACGCGCTTCCCGCTATACAGTGGGCGTGCGGCGCGGGAATAATGAGCGGCTACGGTGACGGTACGCTCTCGCCAAAGACGGGCATAACGCGCGCCGAAACTGCCGCGATGATAAGCGCGATTGCGTTAAACTGAAATAAAAGCGTTTTATCCGCAAAAAGGAGAGAATAACATGAAACTGAAATCATTTATAGCGGCGCTCACCGCAGCGGCGGTCATTTCGCCCGCGGCTTACGCGGCGGAAAATGTCATGTACATATGCGCGTACTATAACGACAACGGAGCGCTTATAGATGCGAAAAAGCTTGATGAAAGCGGTCTTAAAAGCATACTCGACTCTCTCGCTCCCGACGACGCGGCAAAAGCAAAATTGTTCCGCTGGAACGACTCGCTCACACCCGTCGGAGAGCTTATAGTATCAGACTACACGCACGAGGACGACAACATAATCAAAAACATGGCAAGCACCGGCAAAGCGCCCAACGTCACAAACGAAATGTGCGGCGCGGCGTTTTGGCAGCGAAAGGAAAACTGCTCGGACAGTGTTATTATGACGGAGGCGGAGATCGCGGAATTTAACCGTAAAATTCTTGACACAACGGAGACCTGCACAAATGATTTGACCTCGTTCGGGGGAACATACAACGGCAAGTCTTTGGCGGAACTGAACGCGGCGTTTCAGTCGCCCTCCGGGCTGTATTTAAACGGCGAGCCGGTTCCCGAAAGCTATTATGAGGCGATACGCGAAAATATAAAAAACGCGCCGGTCACAAATAACATGCCGTACAAATTCGGCTTTGCGGTAAACAGAACGATTATGAAGGCGTATCCCTACGAGGATTATTTGTCCGACGACCCGTCAGACCCCGAATGGGATAACCTCGCTTCGAGCGCGGTACTGGTGAATGAGCCGCTCGTCGTTATGTTTACGACGGCGGACGGAAAGTTTACTTTGGTAAACAGCCAATGCTGCTCCGGCTGGGTACCGACGGAGGATATAGGCGTATGCGAAAGCAAGGAGGATTGGGAAAGCCTTTTAAATCCCGAAGAATTTCTTGTGGTAACGGGCGAAAAGGTATACCTTGAGCCGAGCGCCGACGCGGACTTAAACGAAAAGCTGCTCACTATGGGTACTGTTCTGGAGCTTGACTCGGAATATACCGATAAGGTGGCGTACCGTCTGCCGTGGAACAACTACGTCGTTAAAATGCCGGCGCGCGATGAAAACGGCAAATTTTACCAAAAGAACGCGCTCATTTCAGCTAACCGCGACGTAAACACGGGGTATCTCCCCTACACGTCGGCGAACGTTGTTTCCCAGGCTTTCAAGTCGCTCGGCGACCGTTACGGCTGGGGCGGCATGATGAACTCGCAGGACTGCTCTGCTTACGTGCGCGAGGTGTACCGCTGCTTCGGCTTTGAGCTGCCTCGAAACACAAACCGGCAGGCGGCTATGCCGGCGGACGTTACGGTTATGACAGACGTAAACGCGGGCGTAAATATGACGGACGACGAAAAGAAAGCCGTTCTCGACACGCTTCCCGCCGGAACAATACTCTTTATATCCGGGCATGAAATGATTTATCTCGGCGAGGATAACGGGCTTTATTACACGATAAACGATTCCAGCTCACTTATAGCGCCCGATGAACCCGGCGTGGTTATAAGACCGAGAAGCGTTATAGTAAACGATTTGTCCACGCTAAGGAGCAACGGAAACACATGGCTTACGGAATTGACCCGCGCCGTGGTTATAAAGTAATAAGCTGTTCAAATATTATAAAACAATAACAAGGAGATATTAATATGTTAAAGAAAATAATGAAATTCGCCGCGTTATCGGCGGCGGCGGTGATAATGACGTCATGCGCCGCGTCAGACATTCCCGCGCCCGAGGGAACGACCGCCGAAAGCACGGCGGTAACGGACGCGTCGGATTTCGTGTCCCTCGCCGAAGCCGTTCCCGACGCGATACTTGAAATAAGGTACTACTCAACGTATAATTTCGTCGGCGACAGAATAGACGGTTACGAGGAGCCGTGCGCGCTTATAACAAAAGAAGCGGCGGCAGCGCTCAAAAATGCTTCGGACGACGCGGTGGAAAAGGGCTATAGGCTCAAAATTTACGACGCGTACCGTCCGCAGACAGCCGTGAAAAATTTTGTCGAGTGGGCGGAGGATACCGACGATACGCGCATGAAAGAGTATTTTTATCCCGAGCTTGATAAGTCTGTACTGTTCGACCAAGGCTACATCGCCGAAAAGTCGGGTCACAGCAGAGGCAGCACGGTTGACCTAACGCTTTTTGACATGAGCAAGGGCAAGGAGCTTGACATGGGCGGCACGTTTGATTATTTCGGCGAGCTTTCCCACCCCGATTACACCGGCGGCCTGACAAGCGAGCAGATACAGAACAGAAACGCATTGCGGGATATAATGCTTGAAAACGGTTTTAAACCGCTCGACACGGAATGGTGGCACTTCACCCTCGAAAACGAACCTTACCCCGACACATATTTTGACTTCCCGGTACGTAACGAATCCGTTGAAACAAACTGACCGAATACAAAAAACAGACCGCGCTTTGGTGGTATGACATAAGACAGTATAATCAATAATTTTATGACAGGCTGTCGAACAGGGTGCAAGAAAAGGCATATCGCAATTCATTCAAGCGATATGCCTTTTTGATACATATATATGTCCACATTTATAAGATATTTAGAACGCTGAAACCCGCATAAACACTTACTTTTTTAACGGCAAAACGCCAAAATCGCCATACCCCTTATGTTTTATACTCCCAACCTCGAAAATGAGGTTAAAACTTTCTACGCCCCTTAATTATTCATTTGCAATCACCTCTATCACCGACATATTTTTTATTCGCCTCGAAGGGGCATATACCGCGGCGGCGGAGGCGGCGGCAATCAAAATCAGTATTATAATAACCGGGAAAAC
>CANQQW010000080.1 GCA_947626075.1 uncultured Clostridia bacterium | reverse complement strand
GGGCTGCGCCGTGAACGGACCGGGCGAAGCGCGCGGCGCGGATATCGGTATAGCGGGCGGAAAAGGCGAGGGACTTATATTCCGTAAGGGTGAAATTGTAAGAAAGGTGTCCGAGGACAGAATAGTGGACGAGCTTATGTCCGAAATAGATAAAATGGAGGAAACATCATGAAAAAATATCTTGTGATTAACGGAGTAAATCTTAACATGCTCGGTATAAGAGAACCGGGCATTTACGGAAACAGCACACTTCACGATTTGGAAAATAATCTCGGTAAAAAGGCTGAGGAACTGGGAGTCGGAGTTGACTTTTTCCAAAGTAACTTTGAGGGCGAGATCGTGGAAAAAATACACGCGGCGCTCGGCGTGTACGACGGAATAATAATAAATCCCGGCGCGTTTACCCATTACTCCTACGCCATACGCGACGCTTTCGGTTCGGTGAAGCTTCCTGCCGTTGAGGTACACATTTCCAATATACATAAGCGCGAGGAATTTCGCCATACGTCGGTAATCGTACCCGAGTGCATAGGTCAGATATGCGGTCTCGGATTCAAGGGCTATGAGCTTGCACTGGAGGCGTTGGTATGCATGAAAGAATAGAGAAACTGTGTGAAAACCTGCACGACAACGAAGCCGCGCTTATATCGTCTTATCCGAATATTTTCTACTACAGCGGCTTTACGTCGGGAGACGCGTATCTTTTGATTTCACACGACGCAAGGTATATAATAACCGATTCGCGCTACACCATTCAGGCGCGCGAACAGGCGAAAGACTTTAAATTTATAGATATAAAGGACGGTTTTGAAAAGGTGTTTTCCAAAACCTGCGCGAAATATATAGGATTTGAAGAAAATTCCATGAGCGTCAGGGAATACAAAAAACTGCGTATGAGACTTGCAGAGTCACAGGACTTTGTGGAAATGAATAAGCTCATAAGCAAACCGCGCATGATAAAGGACAGCGGTGAGATAAAGCGTATAGCCGAAGCGGAAAAAATAGGGGACGAGGCATTTTCGTATATACTCGGCAGGATAAAGACTGGTATGACGGAAAGAGAAATTGCTTTTGATTTGGAATTTTTTATGAAAAAACAAGGCGCGTCCGCGCTGTCTTTTGATACAATAGCGGCGTCGGGAGTAAGGAGCGCAATGCCGCACGGCGCAGCAAGCAATAAACAAATAGAGAACGGCGACTTTCTCACGCTTGACTTCGGCTGCGTTTTTGAAGGCTACTGCTCCGATATGACGCGTACTGTGGTCGTAGGCAAAGCAAATGCCAGGCAACGAGAAATATACGATACCGTGCTTTGCGCTCAGGAAACGGCAATCAATGCCGTAAAGACCGGCGTACCGTGCAGCGCTGTTGACGCGGCTGCAAGGGACGTTATTACCGAAGCGGGCTTCGGCGATAATTTCGGTCACGGACTCGGGCATAGCGTGGGTATCGAAATACATGAAAATCCCTCGTTTTCACCCCGCTGCGGCGACATAGTACAAAACGGTCATGTAATCACGGTCGAACCGGGAATATATATTGATGGCTTCGGCGGCGTAAGAATCGAGGACTTGATTACAATACAAGACGACAAACCGATAAATCTTACACATTCACCGAAAGAGCTTATAGAGCTTTAACACGGGACTAAGGCACTCATAAGAGTGCCTTTTTAACGCCCTGTTTTACATTTGCGCTTTAATCTGCGCGTCAATCATATTTTCCGCAAGCGCGCCATAGCCGCGTTTCGGATTATTTACAAGCACATGAGTTACGGCGCCGACCAGTCTGCCGTCTTGTATTATAGGCGAACCGCTCATACCCTGTACTATACCGCCCGAAACCTCAAGGAGCTTATCGTCGGTTATTTCTATTACCAGTCCCTTATCCGCGTCGCCTGTGATTTTATTTATTTTCACTGAATATTTTTCAGTGCCGTTCCCGAACGCGTCAGACAGAATATATGCGTCTCCCTCATGCACTTGCCCGCGCGCGGCTACAGGCACAGCGTCTTGCGAAGCTGCGAAATTGTCGTCTGTAACCTTGCCGAATATACCTATACCCGAATTTATAAGTATATCGCCGATTGGATCGCCGTCAAACGCGCCGTTGATCTCTCCGGGGCTTCCGCGCTTGCTTTTTGTTACGGATAAAATGTCACAATTAAGAATATTACCCGATTTAACGGATAAAATATTACCTGTATCAATATCGTTTATTGAATGTCCCAAAGCGGCAAAGCTTCCCGACGCCGGATCATAGTACGTCACAGTGCCGATACCTGCGGTAGAGTCGCGTACCCATAATCCGAGCCGGTAAACATTATCCTCCGCGAGTACGGGGACGGCATGAATAAGCATTTCCTTATTCCCCCGTTCTATTTCCAACGTTATCCCGTCGGGACTTTCGTTTACGATTTCGGAAAACCTCTCGGAGGACGCCGCATATTCACCGTTAATTTCCTTTATGCGGTCGTTTACCTTTATACCGCTGTCCCTGGCGATATTGCTGCCGTTCACGTCGGTAATTCCGACCACGAGCAGCCCGTCGGTGTAAAGCCGTATGCCTACCGCTTTGCCCATGGGAACAACCTTCATTTCTTCCGCATAAGCGCTTTCAAAAAGACACATACTTAAAATGAAGCATAACAATATATTTAAAGAAAATTTTTTCAAAAACCACACCACCTTTCACATGTTTAAATTGACCTAAAGCAATATTGATTATACTGAAAAACATATTCAAGAAATGGCTTTAAATTTTCTTTAGAGTATGGTATAATATGATACACATTTATTTTTAGGAGAATTATAATGAGCAAATTACTGGACAATTTAAACGATAGACAAAAAGAGGCGGTATTGGCAACGGAAGGCCCGGTGCTTGTTTTAGCGGGCGCGGGAAGCGGTAAAACGACGGTGCTTGTGAACAGGATCGCCTACATGATTTCCGAAAAGCATATAAACCCATGGAATATTTTAGCAATTACGTTTACCAATAAGGCTGCAAACGAGATGAAAGAGCGGTGCGAGCGCCTTTTGGGTGATACGGTAAAGGATATGTGGGTAGGCACGTTCCATTCGGTATGCGTAAAAATACTGCGAAGCTGCATTGACCTTTTGGGCTACAACCGCGACTTTATCATATACGATACAGCCGATACGCGTACTGTTATGAAAGAGTGTCTGCGCGAGCTTGATATGGACGAAAAATCATTTCCGCCTCGCAACGTCCTTTCTGTTATAAGCACTGCCAAAAACGACCTTATGGACGCGCCGACGTTTGAAAATGTCTACAGAAACGATTATCGCATGAGCATTATTTCAAAGATATATTTCCGTTATCAAACCAAACTTCGGAAAAATAACGCGGTTGATTTTGACGATATAATTTTAAATACCGTCAAGATATTAAGCGAAAATCCCGACGTGCTTGAACGCTATAGGAATAAATTCAGATACATACTTGTGGACGAGTACCAGGACACAAACAACTCGCAATACCTGCTTATCAGTCTTTTGGCAGGCGAGCGCAGAAACTTATGCGTTGTCGGCGACGACGACCAAAGCATATATAAATTCCGCGGCGCGAACATAAACAATATACTTAACTTTGAGGATGATTTTCCCGACACGAAAAAAATTACGCTTGACCGTAATTACCGTTCCACGCAGAATATTCTTGACACGGCGAACAGTGTAATATCGCATAACAACGGCAGAATGGGCAAGAACTTATGGACGGAGCGGGGAGACGGAGGCAAGGTTTTAACTTACACCGGCATGAACGAGTACGAGGAAGCGCGCTATATAACGCGCGAGATTAAGAAGTACTTTGACGAGAACGGCAGATTTGGCGACTGCGCGGTATTGTACCGAATAAACGCACAGTCGCGAGTTATAGAAGAAATGCTTATGCGCGAGAATATACCGTACAAGGTACTGTCGGGGCTTAGGTTCTACGAGCGTAAGGAAATCAAGGATATTATCGCGTACTTACGCGTTATGTACAATCCGAATGATGATGTAAGTCTCGCGCGTATCATAAACGAGCCTAAACGTAAAATAGGCAATGCGACGCTTGACCGCGCGCGGGAAATCGCGCAAAATAACGATATGTCGCTTTACGAAGTGGTATCACGCGCGGATGAGTACCCTGAATTTAAGACTGCGATTAAAAAGCTGTTGGCATTTTCGGAACTTATAGAAAGCTTGAGGAAACTTGTGGACGCAATACCTTTAAATGAGCTTACGGAACGGGTAATGAACGATACGGGGTATATGCCGTCGCTTATTATGGAGAACACTACCGAAAGTAAGACAAGAATAGAAAACCTCGGTGAATTTATGTCGCTTATCACGGAATTTGAAAAGGACGAAGAAACAGGTAACAGCCTCGGAGAATTTTTAGAAAGTATAACGCTCGTCTCCGATGCGGACAACTATGACGAAACACAGGACGCTGTAGTGCTTATGACCATACACAGCGCCAAGGGGCTGGAATTCCCCGTGGTATTTTTGACAGGACTTGAGGAAGGACTGTTCCCGGGTATGCGTTCTATGGAGAGCGAGGAGGATATAGAGGAGGAACGCCGACTTTGCTATGTCGCGATTACGCGCGCTAAAAACAGACTGTATATTACAAAGACATTAAGCCGCACGCTGCACGGCAAAACCTCGCCCTCGATACCGTCCAGATTTTTCAATGAAATTCCCGCCGACTGCATGGAGGACAAAACCACATTTGTGCCGAAAGCGGCGCAGACGATGCAGGGTATGGGATTTTACAACCTAACTCCGCCGAAAAAAGAACGGTATATACACGCTCCATCATCATTTTCCGCTGATTATTCAAAATTCAAAGCAGGTGACATTGTGGAACACAGGAAATTCGGACGCGGTACCGTTTTAAAAGCGACGCCCGTCGGTAATGACTGCATACTTGAAATCGAATTTGAAAGCGTAGGATTTAAGAGACTTATGGCTGCATTCGCCAAACTAAAAAAGACGAAATAAATATTTACGGAAGTGATATAAATGACTGACGAAAACATACTCGGGAAAGCGCCCGTCACGGGGCTTCTGTTCCGTCTCGCAGTGCCGACTGTTCTGGCGCAGCTCGTGAATCTTCTCTACAGCGTCGTTGACAGAATTTACGTCGGACATATTCCCGAAACAGGCTCGCTCGCGCTTGCCGGAATGGGCGTGACGTTCCCAATCGTAATGCTCATATCCGCGTTCGCCATGCTTGCGGGAGCGGGCGGCGCACCGAGAGCCGCCATAGCTATGGGCGGGGGCGACAACGAAAAAGCCGAGAAAATCCTCGGAAACTGCGCTATGCTTTTGATAATATTTTCAATAATATTGTCGGCGTTTTTTCTGCTTACAAAGGACAAAATACTATTGCTGTTCGGTGCGAGCGAAAGCACTCTGCCGTACGCGTCGGACTACGTGGGAATTTATCTTCTCGGAACGGTGTTCGTGCAGCTTGTATTGGGGCTTAATATGTTCATAACC
>CANQQW010000079.1 GCA_947626075.1 uncultured Clostridia bacterium | reverse complement strand
TTGAGGTAAATGGAGTATAACGGACTGCCCGAAAAACAGGGAATGTACGACCCGCAGTTTGAGCATGACGCGTGCGGTATAGGCTTTATAGCAAATATAAAGGGTAAAACCTCGCACAAGATAATAAATCAGGCGATTCAGATTTTGAAAAATCTTGCTCACCGAGGCGGAGTGGGCAGCGAGCCGGACACGGGCGACGGCGCGGGTATTCTTATTCAGATGCCGCACACGTTTATGAAAAAGGTATGTAAAAACGAGGGCATTAAGCTCCCGAAAAAGGGCGATTACGGCGTAGGTATGCTGTTTTTGTCACCCGACGCGGACACGAGAGAGGAAAGCCTTTCAAAGCTTACGGACATTATAAACCGTGAAAATCAGATACTTCTCGGCATACGCGAGGTGCCTGTGTACGAGGTATGTATCGGTAACAGCGCGAGAGAAGCCATGCCGCACATAGTGCAGGTGTTTATCGGTAAGGGCAAAGAGATGAGCGCGGACGACTTTGAAAGACGTTTGTACGTGATAGGTAAAATCGCGGAAAAGGAAATACGCAAAAGCGGCAGTGACAACTACTTCTATTTCGCGTCGCTTTCCGCCCGCACACTTGTTTACAAGGGTATGCTCACGCCCGACCAGGTAAACGAGTTTTATCTCGATTTAAAGGACGTGGATATGGAAACGGCAATCGCGCTCGTACATTCGCGTTTCTCGACGAACACGTTCCCGTCATGGGAGAGGGCGCACCCGAACAGGTACATAATCCATAACGGCGAGATAAACACCATACGCGGCAACGTCAACTGGGTAAAGGCGAGGGAGAGAATGTTCGCGACGCCGGAGTTTGAGGGCGATATGGATAAGATACTGCCCGTTATAAACGAGGACGGCTCGGACAGCGCGATGATAGACAACTATTTGCAGTTCCTGCACCTTTCGGGCTTTTCGCTTCCGCGCGCGGTTATGATGACTATACCCGAACCGTGGGAGAACAACCACGACATGGATCCCGAGATGAGGGCGTTTTACGAGTACCACTCGTGCATAACGGAGCCGTGGGACGGTCCCGCGGCGGTGGCGTTCACCGACGGAAGATATGTCGGCGCGACGCTCGACAGAAACGGACTTCGCCCCGCGCGTTATTACCTTACGGACGACGATATGATCATACTTTCGTCGGAGGTGGGAGTGACCGACGTAGATAGGTCGTCAATAATAAAGAAAGAACGTCTGCATCCCGGTAAGATGCTTCTTATAGATACCGAGGCGGGTAAAATCATTTCCGATGAGGAAATAAAAAGGTACGAGGCGCGTCATAAGCCGTACAGCAAGTGGGTAAAGAAAACGCTTGTCGAGCTTGAGGATTTGCCCGCCGAGACAAAAAATAAGGGCGACACGTGGCACGACCTTGTACGCCGCTTAAAAGAAGCGACAAACGGCGCGGCGGAGCACCTTATGCTGAAGCACTTCATCGCGCTCGAGAATATGTTCGTAAACCGTGAGAACGGTGAGGATACTCTGCCGCTTCTTACGCGTCAGAAAATATTCGGATATACGTGGGAGGACGTAAACACAACGATAAAGTCAATCGTGGAAAAGGCGGACGACCCGATAGGCGCAATGGGTACGGATATACCGCTCGCGGTTCTGTCCGAAAAGCCGCAGCTTCTGTATAACTATTTCAAGCAGCTTTTCGCCCAGGTAACGAACCCGCCTATCGACGCGATAAGAGAACAAATCGTAACGTCCACGTACACGCTTTTCGGCTGTGAACAGAATCTTCTCACATCGTCGGAGCTTAACTGCCGTAAGGTAAGAGCGTTAAGTCCGCTGCTTACGAACGAGGAGCTTCAAAAGCTGCGCGGCATCGACCTTGAGGGATTTAAGTCGATAACTATACCGTCGCTGTTTAACAAAAATCAGGAAAATGATATGGAAACTGCTATGGAGACCATATTTGAAGCGGCTGATATAGCGATAGAGAACGGCTACAATATTATTATACTTTCGGATAAGGGCGCGGACAGAAATAAAGCTCCGATACCCGCGCTGCTTGTCGCGTCGGGACTGCACCACCACCTTATAAGACGCGGTACGCGTATGAAGGCGTCCATAGTGCTTGAATCGGGCGAGCCGAGGGAGGTACACCATTTCGCGTGTCTTATAGGCTACGGCGTAAACGGAGTGAACCCGTACATGGCGTATGAGGCGATAGGTGAGCTTGCGGACGAAAAGCTTTTGGACTGCTCGTTTGAGGAGGGCGTTAAGCGCTACAACAAGGCTTGCACCAAGGGCATAGTAAAGGTAATGTCAAAAATGGGTATATCCACGATGCAGTCGTATCAGGGCGCGCAGATCTTCGAGGCGCTGGGTATAGCGCAGAGCGTTGTCGAGAAGTACTTTACCGGCACGACGACGCGTATCGGCGGTATCGGCTTGGAGCATATTCAAAAAGAGGTGCTTATGCGTCACGCCGAAGCGTTTGATAAGGTCAACGGTAAGAAAGCGCTCAAAACGGGCGGCGAGTACAAATGGCGCGCGAAAGGCGAGTACCATATGTTTAACCCCGAAAGTATATACAAGCTGCAAATGGCTTGCAGAACGGGTAATTACAAGCTGTATAAGGAATACGCGCGCGAAATGGACGAACACCAGCAGCACCAGTGTACAATACGCGGTATGCTGGATATAAAGACTATAGATAAGCCTATCGCGATTGACAAGGTAGAGAGCGTCGAAAGCATAGTAAAGCGTTTTAAGACGGGAGCGATGTCTTACGGTTCAATAAGTCAGGAGGCGCATGAGTGCCTTGCCATAGCGATGAACCGTCTCGGAGGTAAGTCTAACAGCGGCGAGGGCGGAGAAAATCCGGAACGCTATATCCCCGACGAAAACGGCGACAGCCGCTCGAGCGCGATCAAGCAGGTCGCGTCGGGTAGATTCGGCGTGCATATACACTATTTGCAGAACGCTAAGGAAATACAGATAAAAATGGCGCAGGGCGCGAAGCCGGGCGAGGGCGGACATTTGCCGGGCGGCAAGGTGTATCCGTGGATAGCGAAGGCAAGACATTCAACGCCGGGCGTGGGACTTATATCGCCCCCGCCGCATCATGACATATATTCGATAGAGGATTTGGCGCAGCTTATCCACGACCTCAAAAACGCGAACCGCGACGCGAGAGTAACGGTAAAGCTCGTCTCCGAGGCGGGCGTAGGTACAATTGCCGTGGGCGTAGCGAAAGGACGCGCGGACGTAATACTTGTGTCGGGCTACGACGGCGGCACGGGCGCTGCTCCAAAGACCAGCGTAAGACACGCGGGACTTCCTTGGGAGCTCGGCGTGGCGGAGGCGCATCAGGCGCTTCTTATGAACAACCTTAGAAACAGGGTGGTTATAGAGACGGACGGTAAGCTTCTTACGGGACGCGACGTGGCGGTAGCGGCGCTTTTGGGCGCGGAGGAATTCGGCTTCGCGACGGGTCCGCTGATTGCGGTCGGCTGCGTGATGATGAGAGTATGTAACCTCGACACATGCCCCGTGGGCGTAGCCACGCAAAGTCCGAAGCTCCGTAAGCGTTTCTGCGGCAAGCCGGAATACGTCGAGAACTTTATGCGCTTTATCGCGCAGGATTTACGCGAGTGGATGGCGAAAATCGGCGTAAAGACGGTAGACGAAATGATAGGTCACGTGGAGAGGCTCAGTCAGAAAACGATAGAGGACAACTGGAAGGCTAAGGAGGTTGATTTGTCGTCACTTCTGTACCAGCCGAAAATATGTTCAAACGACTTTGAGCGTTATCATAACGTTATGCAGGATCACGAGCTTTACAAGACGCTTGATATGAACACGCTTTTAAAGCTTTGTGAACCGGCGATACACGGAGGCAAGAAGATAGAGGCGAAGCTTGAAATCACGAACATAAACCGCGTTACGGGAACAATATTATCGTCGGAAATCGCGCGGGCGCACGGCGAGGAGGGACTTCCCGAGGACAGTATAAAGCTTCACTTTGTCGGCAGCGCGGGACAGAGCTTCGGAGCGTTCCTCGCGCCGGGAGTTACGATGAAGCTGGAGGGCGACAGTAACGACTATATAGGTAAGGGCTTATCGGGCGGCAGGATAATAGTGGTGCCGCCGAGGGAGGCTAAATTCGACCCGAGCGAGAACGTAATTATCGGTAACGTCGCGTTCTACGGCGCGATAAAGGGAGAGGCTTACATACGCGGCAACGCGGGAGAACGCTTCTGCGTCCGTAACAGCGGTATGACGGCGGTAGTAGAGGGTATCGGCGACCACGGCTGCGAGTACATGACGGGCGGCTGCGTCGCGGTGATAGGTAAGACCGGCAGAAACTTTGCCGCCGGTATGTCGGGCGGAATAGCGTATATCTACAATAAGGACGGAGCGCTTGAACGTAACTGCAACAAGGAGCTTGTAAACTGCGAGACGCTTACGCAAAAGGACGCGGACACGTTAAAGGAAATGCTTGAAAAGCACTTAAAGTACACCGACAGCAGCGCGGCGCGCGCCATACTTGAAAGCTGGGACGAGGAATTAAAGTATTTCGTGAAAGTAATACCCAACGACTATAAGAAAGTAATTACGGTTCTCGGCGAGGAGCTGGAAAAGGGTACGGACCGTGACGAAGCGATGCTTATCGCGTTTGAGAATGTGACGGGTAAGAAAGTGGAGATTGCATAGAATAGGAGGAAAGTATAATGGGAAAACCGACAGGATTTTTGGAATATGAAAGGCAGCTTCCCGAGGACAGACCTCCGAAGGAGCGAATCAAGGACTGGGATGAGTTCCACACGCATTTTGACTTGGAGAAGCTGCGCTTGCAGGGCGCGAGGTGCATGGACTGCGGTGTGCCGTTCTGCCATACGGGTAAGCAGATAGGCAGAACGTCGATAGGCTGTCCGCTCAATAACCTCATACCCGAGTGGAACGACCTCGTGTACCGAGGCGACATCGACGAAGCCTACAGACGCTTGTCGCTTACGAGCAGCTTCCCCGAATTTACGGGACGCGTCTGCCCGGCGCTTTGCGAAGGCTCATGCACGCTCGGTATGCACGACCCGGCGGTAACGGTGAGAAACATCGAGTGCCACATAATAGACACAATGTTTGCCGAGGGCAAGGTCGTGCCGCGCATACCCGAGAAATCGACGGAAAAGCGCGTCGCGGTAATCGGCAGCGGCCCCTCGGGTCTTGCAGCCGCCGATATGCTCAACCAAATGGGACACCGCGTAACGGTGTTCGAGCGAGCCGACAGGGCGGGCGGACTTTTGATGTACGGCATACCGAATATGAAGCTCGACAAATCCGTGGTGCAAAGGCGTGTAGACCTCATGCAGAAAGAGGGCGTGACGTTCCGCTTAAACTCCGAGATAGGAAAGAATTATCCGGCGGTAAAGCTCGTAAACGAATTTGACGCGGTTGTGCTTTGCACCGGCGCGGCAAATCCGAGACCGCTCACCGTGGAGGGCGCGGACTTAAAGGGAGTGCATTACGCCGTTGACTTTTTGAAAGCCAATACGAAAAGTCTTTTGGACAGTAATCTTGAGGACAGAAAGTACATTAGCGCCGAGGGTAAAAACGTTATCGTGATAGGCGGCGGCGATACGGGTACGGACTGCGT
>CANQQW010000078.1 GCA_947626075.1 uncultured Clostridia bacterium | reverse complement strand
AAGGTTTCTATGGCGATGAGCATTTTGAAAACCATTTCGGGTATGGGACAGCTTTCCGAGATGTACTCGATAGACTTTGACAAGGACATCTGCATTATCGGTCACAGCGGCTCGGGTGACGCGGACATTTCCGCGAAGAAGCCGACGATGAAGATAGTTCCGGTATTCCACGGCAAGACCGGCGGCGGTTATCTGACACAGTTCTATCCGCACCTCGGACCCGTTACGTATCTCGGTATCACACAGGACAAAGACGGCAACTTCAAGTTCGTCGTTGCCGAGGGCGTGAACGAGGAAGGCCCCATCTTCACATTCGGCGACACGAATATGCGCACGCGTTTCACGTGCGGAGCGAGAGAGTTCTGCAATAAGTGGAGCGAGGCAGGCCCCACGCACCATATGGCTGCGGCTGCGGGCAGACATATCGACACGATTTTGAAAGTCGCAAAGATTTTCAACGTTCCCGTTGATATTGTCACAAGATAAATTGAATTGTAAAAGAGCGTATCAATGATACGCTCTTTTTGTGTGGACGGAAATGCCCCCTCTCCGAGGGGATCATACGGGCATAAATTTCATGTAGGGGCGACCCTTGCGGTCGCCCGCCGATATTGAAGGCTCCCCTACTTAGGGGAGCTGTCACGAAGTGACTGAGGGGTCTGTAGGGGACGGCACCCCGACGTCCCGAGGGCAGCCTCGTGAACCACACGCCATGCGTGTGGTAGGCGTGTTGCGCAGCAACAAACGCCGTAGTAAAGAGCCACCCGTGATAATATTTACCAATACATTTTCCATTTGCCGCCGCTTACGAGCCGCGTCAGCGCTTCCATGTAGAAATAATCGCCCCACGTATTACACTCGTCCACTCCGCCGTTATGGCAGCTATTCGTCGGCGTTTTGCGCGCGTATGTGCCATGAAGCAGCAGTCCGTTCGACTGCGCGCTGCTTTTTACGGCGCACATATCCGCCGCCGCTTTTAAAATACGTTTCGCCGCGCCCGTATAATACTTTGCCTCGTTTTTCGGCAAATTCTTTGACATTTCAAGCATGCCGCAAACAGCGATTACCGCCGCCGAAGAATCACGCGGTTCTTTGCTGCCGGTATCAAAGTCAAAATCCCAGTACGGCACAAGGTCTGTGGGTAAATGCTCCAAAAAATAATCGGTTACGCGCCTGAATATCCCCGCGTACCGCTCGTCTCCAAGCCGCTCATACGCGAGCGCGCTTCCGTAGATGCCCCACGCTTGACCGCGCGCCCACGCGCTGCCGTCGCGGTTACCCTGATTTGTAACGCCCTTTACCCCCTCGCCCGTAAGCGGGTCGAAAAAGTATGTGTGATACGTTGAGTTATCGCCGCGCACTATGTATTTCATCGCCGTCCTTATATGGCGCTCCGCCCTGTCGCGGTACGACAAATCGCCCGTTACCTCACTCGCCCAAAACAGCAGCGGCATATTCATAAGACAGTCTATGATAAGGCGGTAATTATCCGCATCGCCCATCGCTCCCCACGCCTGAAAGAACTGTCCCTTGCCGTGAAAACGCGTCATAAGCTTGTCCGCCGCTTTAAGCGCGGCTGTTTTAGCGTCCTCGCTGCCGGTGAGCTTGTATGCCGCGACGCACGACGGCGAATACAGAAATCCCATATCGTGATGATCGACGTTGACTTTTTCTTCTATTCTTTTAAGGAACGACCGTACCTGCGCAAGCGCCGCTTCCTTTAATTTTTCATCGCCGCTGCGCTCGTATGCAAGCCATACCTCGCCTGTCCAAAAGCCCTCCGTCCAGTCGGTATTGTACGACTTACCGTAAAAATTATTCTCGCTGTTCGCCGTCGGGAAGCAGTCAAAAAACTCGTCGACGTTCTCCCTTACAAGCTCCGCCGCCGTGGTAAGCGCGTTATCCGCCTCCGCCTCCGTCATCTGCGGGTATGTTAAAAGTTGTTCCCTCGTTATCATAATCTTTTTCCTTATTCCAGTTCGCCGTGCTTTTCATAACGTGAAATCTTGGTGATTTTATTTTCCTCGTCCACGAAAACCACCACAGGCTTGTGCTTTTGCGCCTCGTCGCCCGTCATGGAGCAGTACGCCATTATAATTATCTTATCTCCTCTCTGTACGCGTCTTGCCGCCGCGCCGTTAAGACAGATAACGCCGGAGTTTTCCTCGCCGGCGATTGTGTATGTTTCAAACCTTTCTCCGTTATTTATATCCACTACCTGTACCTTTTCATATTCCAGTATTCCCGCCGCCTTTAGAAGCGCGCAGTCAACCGTTACGGAGCCGACGTAATTAAGCTCCGACTGCGTTACGACGGCTCGATGGATTTTCCCTTTGAGCATCGTTATTTCCATTCCGCATACTCCTTTACTCAACAATAAAATTATCTATAAGCCGCGTTTTGCCTATATACACGGCGACCGCGCATAAAAGCGGCTTTTGTATTTTTATAAGCGGTTTAAGACTGTTATAATCTACCGCTTCCACATAGTCGATTTTCGCAAGCGGTTCTTTTTTAATTTCATTTTCCACCGCCTCGATTAACGCCGCGGCGCTTTCCTCGCCGTTTGCGACCATATTTTTACCTATATCAAGTCCCCGCGAAAGACACAGCGCCGCTTTTCGTTCCTTATCGCTCAGATAAGTATTGCGTGAGCTTTTTGCAAGCCCGTCCGCCTCGCGGACTATCGGACAGCCGACAATTTCTATATCGAAATTCAAGTCGCTCACCATTTTTCTTATAACGCAAAGCTGCTGCGCGTCTTTCTGTCCGAAATACGCTCTGTCTGGCGTAACGATATTGAACAGCTTGCTTACCACAGTACATACGCCCGAGAAGTGCGTCGGTCTTGTCCTACCGCACAGCACCTCGGTAATTTTTGTCATATTCACCGTAGTGAGCGCGTCATGGTACATTTCATCCGCTTCGGGATTGAATATAACGTCCGCGCCCGCCGCTTCGCAAAGCGCCGCGTCAGCGTTTACGTCGCGCGGGTACGTTTCAAAGTCCTCGTTCGGTCCGAACTGCGTCGGATTTACGAAATCACTCACTACTACACGGTCATTTTCCTTAACCGCGCGGTCTATAAGACTTTTGTGTCCCTCGTGCAGATAACCCATTGTGGGTACAAGTCCCACGGACAAGCCATCCTTTTTCCAATCCTTTATTACGGCGCGAAGCTCGTCTATTTTCTTTACGATACGCATTTTAATTATCCTCCGTCACTGCTTTTAAAGTATCATCGTCTATTTTGAACGTATGCTCCCCGGACGGGAAAGAACCGTTTTTTACTTCCTCAATATAGCGTTTAAAGCCGTTTTTCATTTCCTCGCCTATGTCAGCGAAGCGTTTCACGAATTTAGGGGTAAAGTCGGCGTACATTCCGAGCATATCCTGATACACAAGCACCTGACCGTCGCAGCCCGCGCCCGCGCCTATGCCTATGGTGGGTATTGACAATGTTTTTGTCACATACTCGGCAAGCGCGGCGGGTACACACTCCAACACAACCGCGAACGCGCCCGCTTCCTCGACCGCCTTCGCGTCCGCTATAAGACGCTTCGCGTCCGCGACAGACTTACCCTGTACCTTAAATCCGCCGAACGCGTTCACCGACTGCGGCGTCATACCTATATGTCCCATAACAGGTATAGACGCGTTTACAATTGCGCGTATATGTTCTTTGAAAGCGACTCCGCCTTCAAGCTTTACCGCGTCGGCAAACCCTTCTTTCACAAGCCGTCCCGCGTTTACAGCCGCGTCGTACACAGAGGTTTGGTACGACATAAACGGCATATCCGTCACTACGAACGCCCGCTTTGTCCCGCGTGAAACAGCCGCGCTGTGATGAATCATATCCTCCATAGTAACGGGCAGAGTATTATCATAGCCGAGCATTACCATACCCAATGAATCGCCCACAAGAATAGCGTCCACTCCCGCCGCGTCCTCCAGCGAAGCGGTAGTGTAGTCGTAGGCGGTGAGCATGGTCACCTTGCCGCCCTCGCTTTTTGCTTTCTGAAATACCGATACCGTATTTTTCATTTTCTTTCTCCTTAAACCGATTACCGTAATATCTTGTATTCTATCACAAAACTTATGCGAATACAATAAATTTATCTTTAAATCGGAGATTCAACAAATTGCAGTCGTCGCGGAACATCTGCGCTTATGTTATATGATTTATCATACTTGCCAAATATCCGGCTCCGAAGCCGTTGTCAATATTCACAACGCTGACTCCGCTTGCACAGGAATTAAGCATGGACAACAACGCCGACAAGCCGTTAAACGACGCTCCGTACCCCACGCTTGTAGGCACCGCTATAACCGGGCAATCCGCCATACCGCCTATTACGCTTGCGAGCGCGCCCTCCATGCCCGCGACGGCTATAATGACTTTCGCGGTCATTATTTCATGCGAATATGCAAGCAGACGGTGTATACCCGCCACTCCAACATCGTAGAGACGCGTTACTTTGTTACCAAGCGCTTCGGCTGTCACAGCCGCCTCCTCGGCAATTGGAATATCGCTTGTGCCGCCGGTCGCGATTACAATACTTGTTTCAATGTCCGGGTCGGGCATTTTGCCCGCTATGCCTATGTGCGCCGTTTCATAGTAGGTAAGCTGTACCTCTTTTTCAACAACGCTTGCCGCCTCACGATTCATACGAGTAATAATGACCGTTTGCTGACCGCTTTCCATAAGTTTTTTTGCTATTGCTCCAATCTGTTGCGGGGTCTTGCCCGCGCCGTAAATTACTTCCGCCGCGCCTTGACGTATACCCCGATGATAGTCCGTTTTCGCAAATCCCAAATCCTCAAACGGTTCTTCCTTAAATTTAAGCACGGCATCATCTACGGACATTTCTCCGTCCGCTATTTGTGTCAGTAAACGTCTAAGCTCTTTCTGTTCCATATACCGTACCTCCGTTTATATAATAATATACTAAGAAATCCTTGCTCGCGCAAGGACTTCGCACTACCGCCACAAGCCAACCCGTCCGAAGCCCAAAGCAGCAAGATTATATGGCGTACTACTGCGCATCGTGCTTCACACGACCGCCGCAAGCTAGCGGCAGCAAAGCTGCCTACATTTTTGCTTTGCAAAAATTGTACGCTTCGGCTTGCTCCGTGTACGCATGCAGCTGACTGCGGCTTCGCCGCGAAAGCTGCCGCGACGGCTTCGGGCGGAAAAGGAGCACCGTGCGGCATAGAAAAGAATCCTTTGCTTCGGCAAAGGATTTGTAAAACTGCCGCACGGTGCGACGTGGTGGAGATGAGGGGATTCGAACCCCTGGCCTGTTACATGCGAAGCAACCGCTCTCCCATCTGAGCTACACCCCCATATATGCGGTAAAAAACCACTTCGGTAAGTATTATAGCACATTTATTACATATTTGCAAGTCTTTTTTTATAATGAACACATCATATTGTATTAAATTGCACCTTATAAATCAATAATTTTCGCATATTTTCCTTAATTAGTCTTAAATTTTATTATTTTTGAAGCGAAAACGACGCACTTTGGCCGTCAGTCACTCAACGCAAAAATAATTTCCAAAGCTCTGTTCTGTTTATCCGAAGAAAGAGAACGAAAGACGTTTAGTAATTCTATCTCATTTTTGGAAATATTATCCATTGAGACAGTTTTGGGATCATGCTTCACACTGCTCCTGCACAGCAAATAGTCCGCCGACACGTCATAATATTTACACAGCGCAAGCAAATGCCGTATCGGCAGTTCGTTCGCCCCGCGCTCATAACGCGCGTACATAGTCTGAGATGTGCCAAGATATTCGGCGATTTCCGTTTGCGTCTTGTC
>CANQQW010000077.1 GCA_947626075.1 uncultured Clostridia bacterium | reverse complement strand
CTTCGATTTTAGGTTGTGTGTTCTAAGAGACTTCCCAACCGCTTGATTAAGAAGTCTTTTAGAGCATACAACACCCTCCGCGAAATTAAGCGGAAGATACGCGCTTTCAAGCGACATTGAAAGTCCGTCAAGCATTTGATCCAAAATCATTTGCGACGTATCTGCCGAGATTGCGTTTCCGCCGTCCATCGGCGCAATGTCGTCCTCCATGCCGGTGGCAAGACTCTTCATGCCGTGCAGAGTGGACGCGTCCGCCGTCTTGACAGCCTCGCCCTCTTCCGCCGGTTCTTCATTATCATGTTCCTCCGCGGCTGCCCCATCGCTTGTTATGCCGAACATTTTATTGACGTACTCAATCGCCGTGTTTGCGTCCTCGCTAAACGCTTCCATTTCCTCTTCCGTGTCTACGAACTCGCCGGTAATCAGTCGGTCGGTGTCGTTTATTTCCTCGATTTCATCGGCATGGTCAAGCATTTCGCCGATGATTGACTTATGCTCGCGGGAATTTTGCACATCCGCGTCGTCGCCGTCGTACAGCTTGAGCTTATAATCGTCGCCGTACGTTGCCGTAATGTCAATCATGTCAAGACGAAGCGTCGCTTCGGGAAGATAGTCACCGCCTCTTTGCACCTTAAAAATATACGGCGCTCCGGCGTTTTCGTCTATTTCCGCTCCCGTAATCGACAGATTGAAAGCACCGCTGTTTTGCGCCGCTTCGCTAAGTGACTGTTCGTGTCAGACAATTAAAAAAAAGACGGTTCCCCGTCTCTTTTTCAATCAAAAAGCGATACTTGATCCGTATCGGGAAGATCGTCAAAGCAGCCGTTCTCTTCAAGAACCGCAAGCGGTACCTTGCCTATTCCCGTTCGCAGCCGTAAGTCCTCGACATTCCTAAACTCGCCCTTTTCGCGTTCAGCGGTTATGGCAAGCGCGTCGTTGTCGCTCACTCCCGGAAGCGCGTTAAGCGGCGGAAGTATACCCTCGTCAGTACGCAGGAAGTTAAGCGCGTGCGACTTATATAAATCCACCGGCACGAAATTTATACCGCGCGCGTACATTTCAACGCATATTTCGAGTATCGGTATAAGTCCCTCC
This sequence comes from uncultured Clostridia bacterium, assembly GCA_947626075.1. Lineage (GTDB taxonomy): Bacteria > Bacillota > Clostridia > UBA1381 > UBA1381 > Hominilimicola. The sequence continues at coordinate 4,872 of CANQQW010000077.1, read as the reverse complement.
TCCTTCGGAGTGGCTATGTTGTCCCTTTTCTTAGCGTTTATCGCGCTTATTTCCTCGCGCACTCTCTCCTCGCCGCGCGCCATTATCGACGCGTCAAAGTCGTCGGCGCGCACCGAAAAGTACGCCATGTAAAACGCTTCGGGGTAATGCACCTTGTAGTACGCTATTCTAAACGCCGACATTACGTACGCAACGGCGTGAGCCTTAGGGAACATGTACTTTATCTTTTTGCACGACGCGATGTACCAGTCGGGAACGTTATTGTCGCGCATTTCCTTTTCGTATTCGGGCGTAAGACCCTTGCCCTTTCTTACCATTTCCATTATTTTAAACGCGTGCTCGTTCTCCACACCCATGGAAATGAGATATATCATAATATCGTCGCGGGCGCAGATTGAGTGTGACAGGTCGGTTTTACCCTCGCGGATAAGCTCCTGCGCGTTGCCTATCCACACGTCCGTGCCGTGAGACAAGCCCGATATGCGCGCAAGCTCCGAAAACGTCGTCGGTTTTGTGTCCTCCAGCATCTGGCGCACAAACTTTGTACCAAACTCCGGCACGCCGTAAGTACCCAAATTTGTGCCTATATCCTTGCCCGGCAAAAGCTTTAGCGCCTTGTTTGATGTGAACAGGCTCATCGTTTCCTTGTCGCCTATCGGTATATCGCGCGCTTTAACGCCCGTTATATCCTCCAGCATTTTTATGACCGTCGGGTCATCGTGACCGAGCTCGTCGAGCTTTAACAGGTTCTGGTCGATTTTGTGGTAGTCGAAATGCGTCGTTATAATGTCGGAATTGGGGTCGTCGGCTGGGTGCTGCACGGGGCAGAACTCGTGTATGTCGTTCTCGAACGGCACAACGATTATACCGCCCGGGTGCTGACCTGTCGTGCGCTTCACGCCCTCGCAGCCCTTAGCAAGACGCATCATCTCCGCTCCGCGCATCGTAATACCCTTGTCCTCACAGTAGCGCTTTACATATCCGAACGCGGTCTTTTCCGCGACAGTGCCTATCGTACCCGCGCGGAACACCTTGCCCTCGCCGAAATACGTTTCGGTGTACTTGTGTATAACGGGCTGGTACACGCCGGAGAAATTAAGGTCAATGTCCGGCTCCTTGTCGCCCTTAAAGCCGAGAAACGTTTCAAACGGTATGTCGTGACCGTCCTTACGGTAGATTGTGCCGCATTTTGGACACTTTTTGTCGGGGAGGTCGCAGCCGGATATACCTGTTTCGCTTTCTATAAACTCGACGTTTTTGCAGTTGGGGCAAATGTAGTGCGCCTGCAGAGAGTTTACCTCGGTTATGTCGGAAAGATACGCCACAAGCGACGAGCCTACCGAGCCTCGCGAGCCGACAAGATAACCGTCCGCAAGCGAATGGCGCACCAATTCCTGCGCGATTTTATACATTACGGAAAAGCCGTAGGTGGTTATGGAGTAAAGCTCCTTATCAAGGCGTTTCTGTACTATTTCGGGAAGCGGGTCGCCGTAAATTTCCTTAGCGCGCTTTGTCGCGTCGTTTACTATATCCTCCTCCGCGCCCGGTATTACGGGCGGGCATTTCTTTTCCGGGATAGGGCGAACGTTTTCTATCATGTCGGCTATGAGGTTCGTGTTGTCGATAACTACCTCTCTCGCTTTCTGCGGTCCGAGGTACTCAAACTCTTTAAGCATTTCGTCCGTAGTCCTAAAGTATAGCGGCGCTTGATTGTCCGCGTCTGCAAAGCCTTTGTAATTCATAAGGATTTTACGGTAGTCCGCGCCTTCCTCGTCCATAAAATGCACGTCGCACGTGGCGCAGACGGGCTTTTTGCATTTATCTCCTATCTCCACTACGCGTCTGTTTAAATTCATCAAATCATCATCGGTATTGATGTACGGATGATGATGGTCGTATTTCATATACGCGTTGTTGCCTATCGGCTGAATTTCAAGGTAATCGTAAAAGTCGGCTATTTCGGCAAGCTCATCATCGTTCTTACCGTCCACAACGGCTCTAAAAAATTCCCCCGCCTCGCATGCCGAGCCTAAAATAAGTCCCTCGCGCTTTTCGGTGAGCAGACTTTTCGGTATGCGCGGAACGCGGTAAAAGTATTTAAGCTGCGACTCCGACACCAATTCGTATATGTGCCGAAGTCCTATGGCGTTTTTCGCGAGAATTATTATATGAAATGCCTTGTTTTTAAGCGCAGCCGCGCGCAGGTCAAATATATCGTTAAACGTTTTTAGCTCCGTTTTATTTTCCTCGCGCAGAGTTTCGAGCATTTTTACAAACACGTCAGCCGTAGCCTTCGCGTCGTCAACGGCGCGGTGATGATTTTCGAGTATTACGCCGAGATGCTTCGTGAGTGTGTCAAGTCTGAAATTGTGCAGATTGGGGTACATGCACCGCGCGAGCATAAGCGTGTCGATATACGGGAAAGTAAAATCCAAGCCGTTATCTTTCGCCGCTTTTTTGATAAATCCCGTGTCAAACGCGGCATTATGCGCAACCAGTGTGCAGTCCTTGCAAAATTCAAAAAAGTCGGGCAGTATCTCCCCTATCTTCGGCGCGTCCTTTACCATGCCGTCGTTTATGCCGGTGAGGTTCACTATGTCCTCAGGTATGGGCTGACAAGGGTTTACGAACGTTGACCACCTATCCGTAATCTCGCCGTTTACGACCTTTACCGCGCCTATCTCCGTTATGTTGTTTTTCGTTTTATCAAGTCCCGTAGTTTCTATGTCAAATACGACAAAGGAGGAATTTAAACCGCCTTCGGGAGTACCGTACACGATTTTCCGGCTGTCGTCGATCAAGTAACCTTCAACGCCGTATAATATTTTGATTTTCTCGTTAAAGCCTGACGCTTTCATCGCGTCCGGGAACGACTGTACAACGCCATGGTCCGTAAGCGCGATTGCTTTATGCCCCCAATATATTGCCCGCTCAACAAGTTCCTCAATGGAATTTACCGCGTCCATTGCTGACATCTGCGTGTGCAGGTGAAGCTCCACGCGTTTTTTCGGAGCGTTATCGGGGCGTATGGGCGGTTTTCCGATACGAGCAATATCGCTGAGCATAATAACGGTTTCACCCGCGTACTCGTCATACTGAGCCTTACCGCGTGCTACAATGTAAATGCCGCCGCTTTTCAGTCCTTTTTTTAATGTGGAGTACAGCTTGTTAAACGGCGCATCATCGTCTGTTTTTCTTATAAACAGTTTGGCGGATATGGAGTCGGTGTTATCGGTAACGGAGATTGAAACAAGATGAAATTCCTTACCCGTTTTTTTAGAGGTAACGGAACGTTCATCAAGAAAAAATACTTTGCCCGAAACGGTTATTCTGCCCGAGTTGTTATTAACGGAACGTATTGATACTATCCTGTCCTTTATCGGTCTGCCGTAAAGCATATCGGATACTTCGGCTTTGCCGACATATTCAGACGCGATACCGTTGTTTAATGCTTGATTACCCTGTTCGTTTTCGACGGTGTATATCATGACGTTTTTGTCAGGCAATGCGTCCTTATGAGCGGACGTAACAATTACTTCGGTAAGATTACACGCCTTTTTTATGCTGCTCTGAACACGTGATATAACGTATTCCGACGCGTCCGACATCAGCGTGAGTTTAATTTTGCGTCTGTTTTTTGAAACGCTTATTTTTTCCACAATAAGATTTGATATTTCATTGTCGTGTATCTGCGGAAAAAGCACGCCAAGCTTTGGTTTCAAGACAGTTTCCTCCTTTCGCATAGATATAGGGCTGCTTGTGCAGCCCTGTAAATCGTTAAATCACAATTTATATCCATTACTTAAAATAATTGACGCCGGCTTCAAATAATTTCTGGTTCTTATTACCCGGGACGTTAAAGGCGGTATTCGCAAGCGTAGTACGTTCGCTGTGACCCATTTTGCCGAGTACGCGTCCGTCGGGGCTGGTTATGCCCTCAATAGCCGATACCGAGCCGTTTGGGTTCCACGCTATGTCATACGTCGCTTTGCCGTCGAGGTTTACGTACTGCGTCGCTATCTGTCCGTTTGCCGCCAGCTGCGCGACCTGCTCGGGCGACGCGATAAAGCGTCCCTCGCCGTGCGATACTGCGATTGTGTGAATATCTCCCGTATTCACATTCGCGAACCACGGAGACTTATTCGACGCGATCCTCGTTTGTACCATGCACGAAACGTGTCTGCCGATCGTGTTAAAGGTAAGCGTCGGCGAATTACTGTCAAGGTCGCGTATCTCGCCGTACGGTACAAGTCCTAATTTTATAAGCGCCTGGAAGCCATTGCAGATGCCGAGCATAAGTCCGTCGCGGTTTTTGAGCATATTCATAACAGCGTCCTTTACAAGCGGGTTGCGGAACGCCGTCGCGATAAACTTACCGCTGCCCTCCGGCTCATCGCCGCCCGAGAAACCGCCCGGAATCATCACTATCTGCGAATTGTTGATACGCTTTTCCATTTCACGCATCGAGTACTCAACGTCGCTGCCGCTTAAATTCCTTATAACGAACACGTCCGTGGCTCCGCCCGCGTCCTCGAAGCAGCGCGCTGTGTCGTACTCACAGTTTGTTCCCGGGAATACGGGAATGAATATTCTCGGCTTCGCAAATTTTTCGGTCGCGACAGTGATACCGCGCTTGTCGTATGTGTACGTTTCCGGCTCGGAGGTGAATTTACCCGCCTTTGTCGGGAATACCTTTTCAAGCGGTTTCGTCCACGCGTCGATCGCTTCGTCGAGCGGGATTTTCACGCCGCAAACGTCGATTTGAGCCGCGTCGGTCGTTTCGCCGAGCGTTACTATTTCGGGCATATTATCGTCTGTTGTAAACAGCGCCGTCATATCCTCAACTTCCAAAACTATCGAGCCTATCGGCGC
>CANQQW010000076.1 GCA_947626075.1 uncultured Clostridia bacterium | reverse complement strand
TGTCCGCGACTATTTTAAAACCGGGGCAATAAAACGCCGTGTCAAGATCTACGGCATGCTCCTCCAAAGCCGCAGCCGCCGTGATTATTTTAAATGTGGAGCCCGGCTCATATGTGTCGGACAACGCCTTGTTGCGCCACATCTTGTTGCGCATCGCGGCTATATATTCATCGCTCGGATTTTCCGGGTCCTCGGTCGGCTTGGGAGTGGCAGTGCCGTCCTCGTCCTCGTTATCATCTCCGCCGTCAAATTCAAAATCTATCGCGTATTTTTGAAATTGTTCTATGTCGTAAGGATTGTTTACATCAAAGTCGGGCTTCGTGGACATGGCAAGGATCTCTCCCGTCTTGGGATTCATCACTATTCCCGCCGCGCCCTCTTTAAGCTTATCCTCGCTTACCGCCTCCTGCAGGTGGTTTTCAAGAAAATGCTGTATTGTTTCATCTATAGTGAGTACAACGTCGTCACCTTTCTGCGCGCCGTTTATGTACTCCGCCTGCTGCTCCTTGAGCGTGCTTCCGTCAGCGTTTTGGTTTGTTTCCACGCTGCCGTTACGTCCCATAAGCTCGTCGTCAAACGTAAGCTCGATACCCTGTATACCGTTATTGTCGTATCCCGTAAAGCCGAGGGTATGCGGCGCGACGTTAAAAGGATAATACCTTTTTGAATCGTCCTCAAAGTAAATACCCGTAAACGCCTTGGCTGTAGCCGCGTCGTTATTCGGGTCGAGCAAAAGCTTTACATTGTCCGCCTGTTCGGTGGTAAGACGCTTTTTTATTACCTGATAGCGTGAATTTTTGGTTATCAGCTCCGTGATTTTCTCTTGATCCATGTCAAGAACAGGGGCAAGCCGCGCCGCGATAACAGCCGCGTCTCCGTCCTCCTTGATGTCCTCCGGGTTACAGATAAGCGTGTTTACGGACGCGCTCTCCGCGAGCACCTTACCGTTACGGTCATATATACTTCCTCTTGACGCCGTTATAATGCTGCTGCCCTGCTGCTGCGCCTTCGCCTTGCTCGAAAGCTCGTCGCCTCTGATTATCTGCCAGTATGCGACTCTCACTATAAGCACCGCCAGCGCTCCGATTACTATAAGCATCATTATAAGCGTCTTTTTTCTTATTTCATTTAATGATGGCTTCATTTAATTTCTTTCTCAATTCCTTTTAATAATTACAGAACTCTACAGACTTTATTTTATGCTGAAAAATTCCACAATATTACCGCCAATCTTTTTAAGGGCGGATATTATGCTGTTTCCGAGTCCCTCAACCTCGTCCGCGGTTTTTTCCGTCATATCGTCCTGCTTGACGTTTACATATATGGTCTGATACTTCTCGGGTCTTTGCATACCAAGTCTCGTCGTCGCCTCTTTTTCTATCTCCGCGAGGTCGACGCTTTGCTCCATATCAAATACCATCTGACTTGTTGCCGACTCAATTTCCGTAAGCTGCTTTTGCAGAGAAGCTATCGCCTGAGCATTTTCGTTTACGGTTACAAATTGAGAAATCATAAATCCTGCCGACAATGCTATTACCACTATCGCGCATATCCTGCGCATATTTTTACTCCTGATTAGCATTTCTTCACGATTCCTTTTGTTTCTTGCTCTATTTACTTGTGGTTTTCTTTTCCTTACAGGCTCCTCATATTCTTCGGGCAGCCTGTACGCCAAATTTCCGTAATCCACAATAACCTCTCCTTAAAGTTTTTCAGCCACGCGGAGCTTCGCGCTTTTACTGCGCGGATTTTTCTCCGTTTCTTCTTCGGTCGGAAGAATCGGCTTCCTTGAAATGATTTTTATTTCGCTCTTTCTCCCGCACATGCATACGGGAAATTCTTTCGGGCAAATACAGCCCTTTTCCAGTTCTTTAAACGTTCTTTTAACTATTCTGTCCTCAAGCGAGTGAAACGTTATAACGGCTATCCTGCCGCCCGGTTTCAGTACCGATATAAAGTCTCTCACCGAATTTTCCAGTATGGAAAGCTCGTCGTTTACTTCAATCCGTATCGCCTGAAAGACGCGTTTGGCGGGATGTCCGCCGTCCGAGCGCGCTTTTTTCGGTATTGCCGCCTTTATCGCGTCCACAAGTTGAAGCGTCGTTTCCAAAGGCTTTAGCGCGCGGCGCTCACAGATAAATTCCGCTATCCGCTTTGACCACTTTTCCTCGCCGTACTCATAGAATATCCGCGTCAGCTCCTCACATGAATACGAGTTTACCACCTCGTACGCCGTCTTTGGCGAGGTTTTACTCATTCTCATATCAAGAGGCGCGTCTTTCATGTAGCTAAAGCCCCTGTCGGCGTTGTCGAGCTGGTACGAGCTTACACCCAAATCCATGACCGCGCCGTCTATTTCGCTTACGCCGAGCGATGAAAGTATGTCCTTTATCTCGCTGAAATTACGGTTCACCATCGTAACGCGTGATGAAAACGGTTCAAGACGTTTTGCCGCCGCTTCTATCGCCTCCGCGTCACGGTCTATGCCTATAACCTTGCAGTCCCCGCAGGCGGATAAAATTCCGAGGGAATGTCCGCCGCCGCCCAGCGTGGCGTCAACATACACGCCGTCATCTTTTACGTCCAGCGCGTCAATGCTCTCCTCAAACAGTACCGAAACGTGCTTAAACTCCATTGCGTATCCCTTTCATCATATATTAAGTCCGTATTCCGAAATACCCTCTATCATAATATCGTCAGAAAGCTCACGCTGGTAGTTCTCCCACTCATCGCTGTCCCACAGTTCAAGGCGCGTATTGGCGCCCACAAGTACGACGTCCTTTTTTAGTCCCGCATACTCGATAAGACGCTTTGAAACGGGTACCCTGCCCTGCTTGTCCACATCGGAACAGGTCGCTTTGCCGAAAAACAAACGCGCAAAAGCCGCCGCGTTCCTATCGGTAGCGGTGGGCAGCCGATTGATTTTTTCGGAAATTCTTTCCCATTCCTCCTTAGGGTACAGGTACAGGCACTTATCCGACATCGAACGCGTGACATACACGATACCCGACATAGCTTCCCTCACCTTGGCGGGCAAAATGATTCTTCCGCGCTCGTCAAGCTGACGGGGATACTCGTCAACAAAATTTACCATATATGTCACCTGCCTTTCTCATTATTTCAGCGGTAGGGCGCTCCCCGGTAAAGATTTTTTAACCAAATCTCTCCAATTCGCTCCCACTAACTCCATTTTAACCTAAAATAATGAAAAATGCAATAGCTTTTTTTATAAAAGAACGTTCTTTTTGCCTTATTTTACTGTTTTACTTGTAAATTTAAGGCAAATAGGATATAATTATTGTGGCAAATTTATGACGCATACATATATATTGTTGTAAATTTACGCCATAAACCACTATATATCGTGGTTATTACCATTATATCACAAATATTTCAATTTGTGAATACTTATATTAAAATTTCTTTGCTGTTATATTACAAAATAATTTCAGTAAAAATACTCATTTTTTTGGGGAATTTTACAAGGAGGCACACCAATGAATAAAATAGATTTTCCTAATATAGGTATAACGTTCAATATTGACCCGATAGCATTTTCGATAGGCTCGAAAGGCATTTACTGGTACGCGCTTATTATACTTTCGGGATTTCTGCTTGGGCTTTTGTTTGTTTGCATGACATGCGAAAAACGCGGCGTAAGCAGAGACAACGTGTGGGACGTGGCGCTTATAGGGCTTATTACGGGAATTATCGGAGCGAGGATATACTATGTGCTGTTCGCGCTCGACGAGTTTAACTCGCTTGCGGATATGTTTAAAATATGGAACGGCGGTCTTGCAATCTACGGCGGAATTATCGGCGCGTTCATATCCACCGTAATATACTGCCGCGTAAAAAAAATCAGCTTACTTAAAATGATCGACGTATGCGCGCCGGGACTTCTCATCGGACAAATAATCGGACGCTTCGGCAATTTTGTGAACGCCGAGGTATACGGCGGTGAAACGTCGGGATTTTTCGGTATGTCGATAAACGGCGCGCCGCCGGTGCATCCGCTGTTTCTTTACGAGTCCGCGTGGAACGCGCTCGGGCTTATTGTTCTACTGCTTTTCCGCAAGAAAAAGCGCGCGGACGGACAGGTATTCTGCCTTTATATACTTTGGTACTCCGCCGGAAGATTTGTTCTGGAGGGTATGCGTAATCCGTCGTATATTTTGTATGCGGTACCGGGAGTAATAGGAATATCGCAGGTTGCGGCGGCTGTGCTCGTTATTGCGTCAGCCGCGGGGCTTATATATTTAGGAAAGAAGCGCGCCAAAAAAAGATAACCATGCGAACGGAGAGAATACAAAAAGGCAATCCGAACGGATTGCCTTTTGTGCTGTTTTTTACGTCTTTTTACTTTTCCGCCGCAGGTACCGAGGGCTTTAAGCCGTTCTCTCCGAGACCGTTCCACATGAACAGCTTCACCTTACAGCCGCTTACGTCATTGTCAAACGTCACATCGCCCGTGCAAACCTTGTTCGCAGCGAAATCACTGAGGGACGAAATATCAACACACTTAACCTCTTTAAGCGTCTTGCCGTCGTAAAGCGCGCCGATTATCTTATCGGCATTCGACGCTGCGGCAAACTCAGCGGTTACCGTCTTGCCGCTTGCGGCAGCAACCGCAATATACGGCTCTACGTCCTGATCCTGCTCCGCACCCTCAACGAATTGCAGGACGGTGAGGTTATCAAGTCCACACAGGTACTCCCAATTTTGTGTGTTGCCGTCCTTGACGAATCCGAATGTAACTTTATTCATCGCGTCGTTTTCAAGTATTTCGTCCGACATCAATGCCTTGCCGTCAAACAACAGGCTCTTTACTGTTGACGTTGCCTTGTCGTACACAAGATGAATATTCTTTACATATGAAACATGGTTCGCGCCGGTAAAGAGAGCATCGCTTCCCCATGTCGTGCCGCCGTCCGTGCTGAGAAATGCGTTATATCCCGCCTTCCATGCAAACCGGATATTGTCGCCTATCTGAACATACTCATAATTGTTTGAGCCGCTTCCCACTTCACTTTCGGTATACCAGTCAAGGTCATACGTCACAAGCGCATTTTCGTCTACTTCAAATGTCTTTGTTGCGCTGTAGCTATCCGTAGGCTGCTTCTTGCTATAGAACAGTCTGTTATTATCTTCATCAACCGCCGGCGCAGCCACCGTTTCATTCTCAAGCGTCCACTCCGCAATATCCGCGTCTGTCCACTTGTTAGCGTCAATGGTAGCCTTGTCGTAGAGCTTGCTGCCCACACCGTCCGAGGGAATGGCATAGCTGTATGACACATTGCTGATTGACGGCGAAACTATAATTGTACCTGTGCCGTCTTTTGTTGTATATAGCTTCAGCGTCTTAAATACCTTTCCGTCAAAGTTAAACGTCTTTCTATATTCACTTATATTGCCGTATTTATCAGGCTCGTTTTTAATAGATACCGTGCATTGATTGCTTCCATAATCAAATTCAACCGTTGTGTGCCAACGCGCGGCACTTCTTTTAAGCGGAGAATTTTCACCCGAGCTGACCTCATTCCAATCACCCGCTATTTTTTTGCTTTCCGCGTCCAGAGCAGCATACATAGTATCCTGTGCGGCTGTGGTCTGTGCCTGAGACACGGTTAAAATATTATTTCCCTCGTTGTCCAGCAAACTAAATCCTATTGTGTACTCATGATTAGTCCAATCATACTGCGGCGAATCGTTCGTACCACCAAACTTCTTGCCGCCGGTATTAACAGAGAACGACAGCGTAGCCTTATTGTCACTGATTTCCTCAAAGTCCTTCTGTACCGAAAAAGCGTCAGTCGCTTCTTCCTGCTTCACGCTTGCGCCGGTTGCTGACAAACTTAATATCTCTGTACCGGTTCCCGCAGTCGTTGACGTGAACTCATTATCGCCCGTTTTATCGGTCACCTTACCCGCGACGCTGACGATTTTTTCGCCCATGAAGCCGCCGTCAAGCGTTACGGCTCTGATAATCGCGCTGCCCGGTCCCACGCCGGTAACAACGCCGTCCGCATCAACCGTCGCGACATTCGGGTTGGTTGACGAGTAGGTAATCGTCTTGACCGTCGCGTTTGACGGGAGCACGCTCGCGTTTATTTTCGCCGTGCCGCCCTGCATTATCGTGATATTGTTGTAGCCGGGCATCTGAATACCCGTTACGTCGGTCGCATAAACCTCAACCTGACACTGTGCCGAGAATGTGCCCGCCGTCGTGTCCTTTGCCGTCGCCGTAATCGTAGCCGTACCCTTTCCGACAGCGGTAATCATGCCGTTCGCAACGGTCGCCACATCGTCGTCTGTGGTTGACCATTCTACCGTTTTCTTGTCAGCGTTGTCCGGCTCGATAATCGCCTGAATAAGCTCCGATTCACCCTTTTCGAGCCTTACGCTGTCCTTTGAAAGCGATATGCCCGTTACGGGAGTTGTTATTTCCGTAGTCGCGTACTTAACCTTTGT
>CANQQW010000075.1 GCA_947626075.1 uncultured Clostridia bacterium | reverse complement strand
TATATACTACACGATAGGTCAGCGCAAGGGCATAGGCGCTTACGGCAGACCGATGTTTGTAATGAAGATAGACGCGGGGAACAATACGATTACTCTCGGCGAAAAGGGTATGGAATTTTCGGATACGCTCACCGCGTGTGACGTGAACTTTATTTCCGGCGAAGCGCCCGAGAGAGAAATAAACGTGACCGCGCGCATACGCTATCAGGCTCCGCCGCGCGACGCGGTTTTAACGCCGCTTCCGGACGGAAAGGTACGGCTCACGTTTAAGGAGCCGGTACGCGCCGTAACGCCCGGTCAGGCTGTCGTGTTCTACGACGGCGATATTGTCCTCGGCGGCGGCACGGTAGAATAAAATAACGAAAAAATAAGCTGACTTATACTTAAACGGCGGCAAAAATACAGAAAAAACGGGTATCGGAAACGACACAGCCGAAATCCGTTTTTTTATGCGGAGAAACAGTCATAATAAAAGTCTTTGAAAACATCGGCGCGGCTTTGGCGGTGAGAGTATACTTGACAATTTTCTAAATATGTGATAAAATTACATATATATTTTTACATGGAGAAAGGATTAAAAAAATGACTACAGATACAATCTTCGGCGCTATAAACGGCGTTTTGGAGAATATTGACGACTTTGTATGGGGAATACCTCTCATACTGCTCATAATCCTTACGGGAATATATCTGAGTGTGAGAATGAAAGGCTTGCAGGTACGTCACTTGGGCAAGGCGCTTAAATTTATGGCGCAGAACGAGGAAGGCGGCACCGGCGAGGTGTCGAGCTTCGGCGCGTTATGTACAGCGCTTAGCGCCACGATAGGAACGGGCAACATCGTCGGCGTCGCAACGGCTATCGCAGCGGGCGGTCCGGGCGCGCTCTTTTGGATGATCATAGCGGCGTTTTTCGGTATGGCGACAAAGTACTCCGAGGGCTTTCTCGCCATAAAATACCGCACGATCGACGAGAACGGTCACGTTTTGGGAGGTCCGTTCTATTACATAGAAAACGGAATGGGTAAAAAGTGGAAATGGCTTGCTAAGATTTTCGCGTTCTTCGGATTGTGTGTCGGTATACTCGGCATAGGTACGTTCACGCAGATAAACGGTATTTCAAGCGCGGTGACAAACTTCTTTGACCCCAATACGGCGTGGGCGCTTAACATTTTCGGACGCGATATTTCATGGGTGGTAGTAATAACCGGCGCGGTTGTGACGCTGTGTACGGCGCTCGTGGTTATAGGCGGAATAAAGAGGATTTCAAACGTTTCGCAGGTCGTGGTACCGTTTATGGCTGTGCTTTATGTAGTGTTTGCGGTAGTTCTGCTCGTATGCAACGCGGGAAGAATACCCGCGGCTCTGGTGCAGGTAGTACAGGGCGCGTTCGGTTTCGGAGACGGAATATCGGGTATACGCGCCGTCGCGGGCGGTGTGCTCGGCGCGATGATGGCGGCTATGCAGAACGGCGTCGCGCGCGGCATTTTCTCAAATGAAGCGGGCTTGGGAAGCGCGCCTATAGCGGCTGCCGCGGCAAAGACAAAGGATACCGTGCGTCAGGGTCTTGTATCCATGACGGGTACGTTTATTGACACCGTTATCATATGTACCATGACAGGTCTTTCGATAGTAATAGCAGGCTCATGGGCAAAGGAAGGACTTGAAGGCGTTGCGATTACCACCGACGCGTTCCAGAGCGGCTTGCCGTTTCCCGCGGCGGTATCGTCGTTTGTGCTGATGATATGTCTTGTATTTTTCGCGTTTACCACCATTCTTGGCTGGAACTACTACAGTGAACGCTGTCTTGAATATCTTACGAACAAGAACAAAACGGCGGTTAAATGGTATAAATGGATATATGTGCTTGCTGTATTTATAGGTCCTTATATGACGGTTTCGGCGGTATGGACCATAGCGGATATTTTCAACGGACTTATGGCTATACCGAATATTATAGCCATACTGGCGCTCAGCGGGGTAATCACGAAAGAAACAAACGCGTATTTTAAAGCGGCAAGCAAACTGAAAAAATAGGACAATCGGCATAAAAAATATGACTGCTTAATGTGTACCAAAATCCGTAAAAGGAGTGATAGCATTGAAACAGAACACCGAAAAGCTTGTAAACGATATACTTGACAGTTATAAAGAATTTGACATTACCAACAGAATAGACGCGGAGAATATGCTTGGCAAGGACATTCTTATAGAGGTATTGCAGGAGCTTCGCAAGCTGCTTTTCCCCGGATTCTTCGACAATAACCGAGCGCGGAGCGAGTACATAAAATTTCTCGCGGGCGAGAGATTGGAATTTATACAGTACCACTTGCGAAAGCAGGTGGCGAAAGCGCTAGGCAACTTAGAGATGTGCAGTGAATGTACAAAATCGTCAATAAATCAAAAGGCGGAAGAAATCGTGTACGAGTTTCTTTCAAAGCTGTGTAAAATACGCGAGTACCTGTACACCGACATAAAAGCCGCGTACAACGGCGACCCCGCCGCATACAGCACGGAGGAAATTATATTCTCATATCCCGGTCTGCTTGCGATAACGGTATACAGGATAGCGCATGAGCTGTGGCTGTTGAAGGTGCCTATGATACCGAGAATTATGACGGAGTACGCGCACAGTGTAACGGGTATAGACATTCACCCCGGCGCGGAGATAGGCAGGTACTTTTTCATTGACCACGGTACGGGTATAGTTATAGGTGAAACGACCGAGATAGGCGATAATGTCAAAATATATCAGGGTGTGACGCTGGGCGCGCTGTCCACGAGAAAGGGACAGGAATTGAAAGGCGTGAAGCGTCACCCGACTATAGGCGACAACGTGACTATATATTCAGGCACTTCAATTCTCGGCGGCGACACGGTGATAGGCAGCGGCGCCACAATCGGCGGCAACGCGTTTATAGTACATTCCGTACCCGCCGGAATGACGGTCAGCGCGAGAAGTCCCGAATTGGAATTTTCGGGCGGCGCGGTTGATTTGTCCTACGGATTCGGTATATAATAGCAAGACGTATATGTGTGTAATGTAAAAGGACGTTTCAAGGGCGGAACGTTTGATAAATAAAACGGCAATAAGCGTTTTGAATAACACGGACTATTCGGAACGCTTTTTTGTTTCGTGGCGCAAGACATAAACGGAAAGAGAGAAAATGTAATGAATAAAAAAACTGTCAAGCGGGCGTTTATCGCATCGCTGCCCATAATGGCGGGATATGTGGTGCTCGGTATGGGATTCGGTGTTCTTCTGAACAAGGCGGGCTACTCGTGTTTGTGGGCGGTGCTGATATGCGTAACGGTATTCTCCGGCACAATGCAGTATGTCGGCGTAGACCTTTTGGCAAGCGGCGCGTCCGTACTTCAGGCGGCGCTGATGACGCTTATGGTAAACGCGCGGCATTTGTTTTACGGAATATCCATGTTAGAGCGTTATAAGGATATGGGATGGCGCAAGTGGTACGCGTTCTTCGGACTTACAGACGAAACTTATTCGATAGTATGCAGCGACCCTGAGCTTCCCGAGGGCGTGGACAGGCGTAATTTCAATTTCCTGCTTACGCTGATGAACCACTGCTACTGGATCATAGGCGGATTCCTGGGCGCGCTTTTATCAAGCGCCCTGCCTTTTAACTCAACGGGACTGGAATTTTCGATGACAGCGCTGTTTGTGAGCGTGTTTGTGGAACAGTGGGAAAAGAGTGAAAACCATATAGCGGCGGTAATAGGGCTTTCGGTGTCGCTTATATGCCTTATAATCTTCGGCGCGGACGGATTTCTTATTCCGGCGATGATAGGCATAAGCATAGGATTATTTGCGTTCAGGAAGAAAATCGAAGGAGATGGAAAACGTGATAAACACTGAACATTCGCTTATTATAATAGCGGTTATGGCGGGAGTTACGATAGTGCTGAGGTTACTGCCGTACTTTGTATTTTCAAAGAATACGCCGAAGGCGGTGCTGTACCTCGGCAATGTGCTGCCTTATTCGATAGTGGCGATGCTTCTTGTGTACTGCCTGAAAGAGGTCGATATAACGGCGGGAAACCACGGTATACCTGAGTTTATCGCGGTTTTGCTCGCGGCGGTGCTGCATAAGCGGAAGCATAATACTTTGCTTACCATACTTGCGGCAACGATATGCTATATGGTATTGGTACAGAGGTTTTTTTCTTAAAAAACCACCCAAATTTACATAAAAACACTTGAAAAAACACCAATTATTCACGAAAACCCCCTAATTACTCGTGAAAAACCTCTAATTACGTGCGAAGAAACACGGTTTTGGGCGCGCTGCTCTTGGGCGAGGCGGTCGGGTGTTTTCGGCGGAGCGGAGAGAGACAGGGCAAGGTCGGGTGCTTTCGGCAGAGCGGAGAGAGACAGAGCGAGGTCGGGGAAGTCGGGTGTTTCCGGCGGAGCGGAGCGAGACAGAGCGAGGTTGAGGCAGTCGGGCGTTACCGGCGGAGCGGAGCGAGACAGGGCGAGGTCGGGGAAGTCGGGTGTTTCCGGCGGAGCGGAGAGAGGCAGAGCGAGGTCGGGGCAGTCGGGCGTTTTTCGCGAGGGGAGCGGAGAGAGACAGGGCGAAGTCGGGCGGTTGGGCGTTACCGGCGTAGCGGAGAGGAGACAGAGCGAGGTCGGGGCGGTCGGGCGTTACCGGCGGAGAAAAATAAAAATTTTTGTAAAAAAAATCCTTAACTTGCGTAAAAAGTATTAAATTCGGCATAAAACGATATTTACAAAGAGAAAAAAATGTGGTAGGATAGTATTCGGATATGACGACCTTAATAATTTTTTGGGAGAGAGTGGACAATGAAAGCTGAAACAATGCGCGTAAACAGCTTAATAATAAAAGCGTGGACGGTGATAAACATCGTTCTTGCGGCTTCATATCTGTTAGAGGTTTTAAAAGGCACACGAACTGTCGGTTATGTGGTTGTTTTTGCGTGCGTCTTGTTTATACCTGAAATTATATCCGTAATAATTTACAAGAGGAAGCCGGAGGCTGCCGCGTTCAAATACGTGGCGGTGGTCGGGTACTTAATCATGTACACGTTCGTTATGATAACGGGCAACACGTTTTTGGTGTTCACGTACATATTCCCGATGCTGACGTTTATGATACTGTATCATAAAAAGAGGCTCATTCTTACAACGGGAATAATCGTGCTTATTATAAATCTTATCTTCATATATATATGGTCGCGGGGCGGCATAGGCGGACGGATTTTAACTCTTGAAAACAGCCGTGACCATGAGATACAAATAGCGCTTATTTGTCTATGCTTCGCGGGAAGCTACGCAACGGCGCGGCTTTACGAGAGCATAAGCCAAAAAAATATAGAGTATGTGCTTCAAATCAACAAAGACGCAAAGCATTTGAAAGAGATGACTTTGCAGTCAATACATACAATCGTCAAGACAATCGACGCGAAAGACGATTACACAAAGGGACATTCGCAGCGAGTGTCGTATTACTCTTACGTATTGGCGCGCGCGCTCGGCTCGGACGAAGAGGAAGCAAACAATGTACGCGTTGTCGCGCTGCTCCACGATATAGGCAAAATCGGCGTGCCTGACGCTATATTGAACAAGAGGGGCAGCCTTACGGACGAGGAGTTTGAAATAATGAAAACGCACTCCGAGGTCGGCGCCAATATACTGAAAGACATCACGTATCTGCCGGGACTTGAAATAGGAGCGCTTTACCACCATGAGCGCTACGACGGAACCGGCTATCCGAAAGGGCTTAAAGGCGACGAGATACCGTATGTCGCGAAAGTTATATGTATCGCGGACGCTTACGACGCGATGAGCAGCAACAGGGTGTACCGCAAAAGGCTGCCGGAGGATAAAATTTTAGAGGAATTTGAAAAATGCAAGGGCTTGCAGTTCGATCCCAAGATGACAGACACGTTTATAAACCTTATAAAAGAGGGAAAAATAAAACCTCTCGCCGTATAAACAGCGAGAGGTTTTTTACGCGCGCATTACTTCTCAATCTCGTCAAAAAACATTTCGTAAAAATCGTCCCAGTTATCGGGCGCTTCGACGCCGCCGCCGTTTACGCTCCTGAGCATCGCGGCGCAAAAATCCTCGCCCGCCGTCAAAAGCTCGTATACGGTTATATGCTTATAGCCCAGCTCTGCGCACTTATCGCAAAACGCCTTAACTCTGTCAGGCTCGCTGCGCGTCAGTATAAGCTCGCGCTTAAGCGCCTTGTCATTTTTCGCGCGCTCCGTAAGATTTGAAAGTTCCGAATAAATATCCATTTAAAACACCTCCGTAAAAAAACAGACGGGCGGATAGTGTATCCGCGCCGCCTTTGGCCCTTTTTAATTTACTTTAATATATTATCAATCGCGTCCAGCTCGTCTTGGGTGAAATCGAGATTGGAGACTGCCGCCGCGTTTTCGATTATCTGAGCGGGTCTTGACGCGCCGAGCAGCACGCTCGTGAGTCTTCCTCCGCGCAGGTTCCACGCGCAAGCCATTTGCGCGAGCGACTGCCCGCGGTTCTCGGCGATAGCGTTAAGGCTTACGACCTTTTCTATTTTTTCGGCTGTGATGCCGTCCTTAGTGAGGAACGGCGACGCTTTAGCCGCGCGCGAGTCGGCGGGGATACCGTGTATGTACTTATTTGTAAGCAGTCCCTGCGCGAGAGGGCAGAACGAAATCGAGCCCATGCCCTCCTCGTCGAGCACGTCGAGAAGTCCGTCCTCTACCCAGCGTTCAAACATATTGTAGCGCGGCTGGTGGATAACGAGCGGAGTGCCGAGGCTCTTCATAATTTCAGCCATTTGCTTCGTCTGCTCCGCGCTGTAATTTGAAACGCCGACGTACAGCGC
>CANQQW010000074.1 GCA_947626075.1 uncultured Clostridia bacterium | reverse complement strand
GGTCCCTTTTGCTACGGCATACGAGCAAAGCTCTATGCCTATGACGCTGAAGCGTCATTCACCTCCCTTTAACAAGGGAGGCTAACGGGCTGTCGAGGGCGCCAGCCCCTACGGCGCACGATTTTAAAATTACGGGTGTAGGGGACGGCGCCCTCGACGTCCCGCATTTATACCGCTAAATCACAATTTATCCCCCTACAGGGTTTCGGCTATTGTTAAAATCCGATTCAGTCTGTGATTGACGCCCGACTTGCCTATGGGCGGATCGGCTTTCGCGCCCAGCTCCTTTAAGCTGTCCTCGGGAAATTCCTCTCTGAGGTTACCCATTTCCCTGAGCACGTCGGGAAGCTTGTCCCAAACGCCCGCTTTTTTGATTTTTCGTATCGCGAGCAGCTGCTTTGACGACGCGCGCGCGGACTTATCCGTATTGGCGTTCTCGCAGTTGACGCGCCTGTTTATATCGTTTCGCATCTCTTTTTCAGCCTGTATGTTAAACATCTCGAACGCGCCCTGCGGCGCGCCTATGTAGCCGAGTATGTCCGCTATTTCCCCGCTGCCCTTTATATAAAGTATGCGTCTTCCCTTTCTGTCCGTTATGCGCGCGTTGAAATTGTCGCGGGCGAGTATGTTTTTAAGGTGTTTTGCGCCCTGCGCGCTTCTTGTGTCAAACTCCATATGGTACGCCTTATGCGGGTCGGTTACGCTGCCGCCGCCCAAAAACGCGCCGCGCGCGAATGAAGCGCGGCAGCATGAAAACGGTATACCGCCGTCAAGCAATATACCGCCGCATATATTTTCGCACTGGTGCACGTCCGTCGTCTCTATACGGTACGCGCGCGTACCGTATATTATGTCAAGGTCTATTCCGAACGACAGTGAAATATCCTCCCTTACGCGCTCGGCGACGGCTTTATTCTCCGTGGAAAAGCGTATCTCGTTTTCCTTGACCGTGCCGCCGAACAGGAGCGCGCCCGCCGTTTCGTACACGGCGCAGCTTCCGCAAACGCGTTCCGTTTTGCACAGTTTTTCCTTTATTTCCGATGAAAAGGACATGAAAAACAATCCTTTCGTTACTTGTTTTCAAAATAATTTATATCGCTGCCCAAACGCATAATCGTCCTCGCAAGGCGGCTGAAATTATGACGTATCCTGTCGTTGCGTATAAGCAGCAGATTGCCCTGAACGAGCTTGGAGCGTTTAAGTATCCTGCCCGCGTCAATTTCTACCTCGTATGCGTGTTCCGCCGCGTAGCGCTCTTTAAGTCCCTCGGGTATGACAGCGTTATTGGCTATCACTATGTCCGCTATGCCCTCATACGAGTGGCGCTCTATCGCCGATAAATGGTCATTGGCGGTATAGTTTTCCGTTTCTCCCGCCTGGCTCATTATATTGCAGACGTATATTTTGACCGCCTTGCTCCTTTTTATCGCGTCCGCTACGCCGTCAACAAGCAGATTCGGTATGATACTCGTATACAGACTGCCCGGTCCCAAAACTATTATGTCCGCTTTTTCTATCGCGCGGATAACTCCCTCTACCGGGCGCGGCTTGTCGGGATTTATCATAAGCCGCTCTATTCTGTTTACGCCGCCGTCGTGATGTACTCCTATATTGGACTCGCCGTTTATGACGCTGCCGTCCTCCATAAGCGCGCTTATAGTCACGGCGTCGTTCGTCACGGGGTATACCGTGCCGACAACGCCCGCCAAACGGCTGAATTTTTTCACAGCCTCGTCAAAGCTCGACGATGTTTCGTTAAGTGCGGCGAGGAATAAATTCCCCAAGCTGTGACCTTTAAGATGTCCGTCTCTGAAGCGGAAATTTAACAGCTCGCCCATTACGGGGTCAACCTCCGCAAGCGCGCTCACGCAGTTGCGTATATCTCCCGGCGCGAGCATACCGAGGTCGCTCCTTAACATTCCCGACGAGCCGCCGTCGTCCGCAACGGTAACGACAGCCGTTATATTGTGCGTGTGCAGCTTCAGTCCTTTCAGCATTGTGGAAAGCCCGGTGCCGCCGCCGATTGCCACCACTCTTGTATCAGAAATCATAATTCATTCCTCTATTCCTTACCTATGTCGCGATACGTTACGTTTACCGAGTAGCCTTTGGATTTTAAATAATCCGCCAGTTTGTTTGTCATCGTAACGCTGCGGTGCTTGCCGCCGGTGCAGCCTATGGCTATACTCAGCGATACTTTGCCCTCCTCGATGTAGAGAGGTATCATAAAAGACATCATATCCTGAAGCTTTTCCATAAATTTTATCGCGGTCGGAAAGCTCATTACGTAGTCTTGTACCTCGCGGTCGTTGCCGGTACGGTGCTTCAGCTCGTCAATGTAAAACGGGTTCGGGAAGCAGCGCACATCGAACACGAGGTCGGCGTCGAGCGGCATACCGTACTTAAATCCGAATGCCATTACGTTGATTTCAAGTCCCTGCCGTGAATCCGACGAAGCGTATATGCTTTTCAGTTTCTGTAAAAGGTCCTGCACGCTTAGATTCGACGTGTCGATAACGTGGTCGGCGGCGTTATAAAGCGCCGACAGCATTTTCCTCTCCTGCTTGATTGAGGCGAGCAGTCCGTTAGCGTTGTCGAGCGGGTGCTGACGGCGTATCTCCTTGTAGCGTTTTACAAGAGTTTCATCGTCCGCGTCAAGGTAGAGGAGCTTACAGTCGTAGCCCTTGCGCTTAAGGTCGTTTATCTGCGCCAAAAGCTCGTTTATCATGTCTCCGACGCGTATGTCTATTACGAGCGCGACGTTGTTGAAGTTTCCGTTTACCGATGAAAGCATTTCCGAAAACTTGGGTATCAAAACGGGAGGCATATTGTCTATACAGAAATATCCCATGTCTTCAAGATAGCGTATTACTTTAGTCTTGCCGCTGCCCGACATTCCCGTTACTATTGTGTACTGCATATTTCCTCCTCCAATGCGGTAAATTGTTTGCGCGTGCGCGGGCGAGTGTGAAAGCCGCCCCTACGGTATTGTTGACATTGGTGTGGCGGTACACCCTATCTTTCGCCGATGAGGCGGATCTCGGGTTTCAAATCCACGCCGAATTTATCCTTTACCGTTTTTTGCACGTATTCAATCAGCCGCAATACGTCGTCCGCCGAAGCGCCGCCTTTATTTACAACAAAGCCCGCGTGCTTATCGCTTACAGCCGCGCCGCCTATGCTGTATCCCATAAGTCCCGCGTCCTGAATAAGCTTGCCCGCGAAGTGTCCCTCGGGGCGCTTAAACGTGCTCCCGGCGGACGGCACGGAAAGCGGCTGCTTATCGGCGCGTCTTTGATTTAAATCGGTCATACGCGCCTTTATATCATCATAATTCCCTTTTTTGAGCTTAATCTTACACGATAAAATCACATATCCGCCGTCGCAGAATTTACTGTGTCTGTAAGAAAAATCCAGTTTGTCCGCCGTTTCGGTCCTTATGCTTCCGTCCGGCGCGATGTACGTTACGTTTTCCAATATATCCTTAAGCTCTCCGCCGTATGCGCCGGCGTTCATAAAAATACCGCCGCCGAGCGTACCCGGTATGCCCGCGGCAAATTCAAAGCCGGTAAGAGACGCGTCAAGTATGCGTTTGGCGAGCGCGGACATGAGTATGCCCGCCTGCGCGTAAACAACGTCGCCGTCTATGCGGCAATCCGACATGTTTTTACCGACGCGTATCACAACGCCGCGTATTCCACCGTCGCCGACAAGCATATTTGAACCGTTGCCCATTATCGTATACGGCGCGGAGCTGTCCTTGCAGAAACGGATTATTCTCTCTATCTCCTCCGCGCAGGAAACGTCAACAAAAGCGTCCGCCTTTCCGCCTATGCGAAACGTCGTGTGCGCGCTCATGTCCTCATCGAAAAGTACATTGTCCGCCGCGGACGTCAAGCCCTTTTTGTCTATCATATAAATCCTCCGTCGCGCCCTCCGCTTTGGGGCGTGTTAATATTGCCACGAAAACAGTTTTTTGCCTTTTTGGTTCATAAATTCCTCGAACGATTTCAAGTCCCTGTTTATAACAAGCTTTTCGGGGAAAGAAATTTCTCTGAGCATATCGAGCGCGGGAGTATAATCGCCTATGTCAAAGCTTATATGCGCGTCCGAGCTTACGACTATGCCGACTTCCTTTTCCTTGCATATCTGCGCTATTTTTTTGCAGTTGGGTATACTCGCCTTTCTCGCGTAAAACGAATGGTTGTTTATCTCGATAAGCTTATGGCGCTTCTTAGCTTCGCCGATAACGCTCCCGTAATCGTAAGCTATGTCCGGCGCGCCGCTGTGGCATATAATGTCTATGAGCGGATTTTCCATGACCGCCATATACGCGCTCGTATTGTCCGCCGCGCCGTAATCCTTGTAGCACGGTCTGTGTATGCTCGCGTTCACAACGTCGAGGTTCTTTAAAATGTCGTCGTCAAGGTCGATATTTCCCTCAAGGTCGAGTATGTTTACCTCAGCGCCGTAGAGTATCTTTACTCCGCAAATCTCGCGCGGCACGGTCTTTAAATTCAGAAAATGCCACGTATGCACGCCGTCGGGAATGGCGGGCGCGTGGTCCGTCATGGCGATTGCCTCCATGCCCGCGTCAGCCGCGCGGCGCGCGTTCTCCTGTATCGTCGAGTACGCGTGGACGCTCGCGCAGGTGTGAGTATGCGTATCAAAAAGTATTTTCAATGTAATCTTCCTTATCTTATATATTAAGCTGCTCCTCCATTTGGTTCATCAGCCTGTTGTTAAGCTCTACCGCCGCGTTGTAGCCCATGCGCTTCTGGCGGTTATTCATCGACGCTACCTCCACGATAACGGCGAGGTTACGTCCCAGCTTTACGGGTATGGTCAGCGACGGAACGTTTATGCCCATTATGTTCGTGTATTCGTCCACCATGCCGAGACGGTCATACTGCTTTCCGTCCTCCCACGGCTCGAGGTGGATAATCATGTCTATACTTTCCGTGTCCTTTACCGCGCCTATACCGAAAATTTCTTTCACGTCTATTATGCCTATGCCGCGAAGCTCGACGAAATGACGTATAATTTCCGGCGACGAGCCTACGAGCGTATTGTCCGAAACGCGCTTTATCTCAACCGCGTCGTCCGCGACAAGACGATGCCCGCGCTTTACAAGCTCAATCGCGGTCTCGCTCTTGCCGACGCCGCTTTCGCCAAGTATAAGTATTCCCTCGCCGTACACCTCGACGAGCACGCCGTGGCGAGTGCGCCTCGGGGCAAGCTCAACGTTAAGGTGCGCTATGAGCGCGCTCATAAAGCCCGAGGTGCCGCTTTCGCTCCTTAAAAGAGGAACATTGTACTTTTCGGCAAGCTCTATCATCTCGGGGAATATTTGCAGCCCTCTCGTGATTATGAGCGCCGGTATATGCTGCGAAAGAAGTCTTTCTATCCTCGCCGCTCTGTCGTCCGCCGTAAACTGTTCGAGGAACGTAAACTCCACTCTGCCCATAATTTGCAGACGGTTACTGTCAAAATGGTCATAAAATCCCGCCATTTGAAGCCCGGGTCTGTTTATGTCGCTGCGCCGCACCATAACCGAGTCTATATCCGGCGTTTCGTAAATCCTTTCAAGGTCAAATTCTTCTATTATTTTGGTAAGTGGTATCTTATACTCGTCATTGGTCATCTGCCCGCTCCGCCTTTCATACGTGATTATACTATCCTAATTATGTATTGTAGCATATTTAAGGATATTTTTCAATAAAAATATATAAGTTTTAAACGATATTTACGCGCAAAGCAAAAAAATTTCACAAAAAAGCAAGAAAAGTCTTGCAATCCTAAAAGGTTTGTGTTAAAATATTGCTTGATGTTTTAATGAGCGTGTCAGGAGGTGTGATAAAATGGCAAAATGCGATGTTTGCGGAAAGGGCGTATCTTTCGGTATAAAGGTAAGCCACTCGCACAGAAGAGCGAACAGAATGTGGAAGCCCAACGTGAGAAAGGTCAGGGCGGTTGTGGACGGCTCGGTTAAGTCAATGCACGTTTGCACTCGCTGTCTGCGCAGCGGAAAGGTAGAACGCGCCGTTTAATTATTTAAGAAAACAGAGGCAGCTTGCTTTTAGCGCAGGCTGTTTTTTTCTTACGCTCGAGGCGCAAAGTAAAATTTAGGATTTTTTTTGTAAATTAATTGCTTTTTACGCTTTTTTGTGATAAGATGATAAAGATATATGCACAGATTGGATTTTTGAAGGGGTGTAACTATTGGAGAAGCTCTTAATACGGGGCGGAAATAAGCTTCACGGCGAGGTTTCGATAAGCGGCGCGAAAAACGCGGCGGTTGCGATTCTTCCCGCCTGCCTGCTCGTAAAGGACATATGCAGGATTGAAAATCTGCCCGATATAAAGGACGTTAAGCTTTATCTTAAAATTCTCGAGCAGCTTAACGCCGACATTAAATATATTGACAAAAATACCGTTGAGGTAGACTGTACCAATGTGAACTCTTTCACGCCGAGCGGCGATTTGACGCGCAGAATGAGAGGTTCAAGCTACCTGATGGGCGCGCTTTTGGGAAGATTTTCGCGCTTCGGCGTAGACCCGCCCGGCGGCTGCGACTTCGGTACGCGTCCGATCGACCAGCACATTAAGGCGTTTGAGGCGCTCGGCGCGGAGATTGACACATCGAGAGGCATTATAAACGGCAGAACGGACAATCTGCGCGGCGGTCATATTTTCTTCGACGTTGTAACGGTCGGCGCGACAGTGAACGCGATGCTCGCGGCAACGTGCGCGGACGGTCTGACGGTTATCGAGAACGCGGCGAAGGAGCCGCATATAGTTGACCTCGCGAACTTCCTCAACAACATGGGCGCGAACATACGCGGCGCGGGTACGGACACGATACGCATACGCGGCGTTAAAGAGCTGCACGGCG
>CANQQW010000073.1 GCA_947626075.1 uncultured Clostridia bacterium | reverse complement strand
TTAACACCCTTTCGTCTCTTTTTATTATATCAGATTTTTGGGTGTTTGTCGACTCTATTTAAATTATATCACTCCACACGCCATCCAATGTTTGTTACGCTGTCGGGTATTCTAATACTTGTTAAACTGGTGCAGTAGTAAAACGCATCATCGCCAATGCTTGTTACACTGTTGGGTATTGTAATGCTTGTTAAGCTTTCGCAGTCGCGAAACGCCTCATTACCAATACTTGTTACACCTTGGTCTATTATAACCTTTTTTATAGTTGAAATATTGTCATACCACGGAGAAGAAAAAAGATCATAATCATCCATATCTCCCTCACCGCTTATCGTAAGCGTTTCCGCGTCGTCAAGCGTCCATGTCACGTTTGCACCGTCCGCGCCGCATTCGCCGCTGTCGATAATCTCCGCATTTGCGATAACAGGCACGGCGAACATAACGGTTAAAACCGCAAACAAAATTAAAATCTTTCTTTTCATCTCTTTACCTCCGTAAAATTATTTAATATGAATGTAACTTTTGCGGACACCTCGCCCTCGTAGGGGCGGTCATTGGCCGCCCGCTATCCCGTCCACCGTAGGGGCGGTCATTGGCCGCCCGTCACTCTCGTAGGGACTGGCGCCTTTGCTACGGCGTTTGTTGCTACGCAACACGCCTACAACACGCTCCGCATGTTTTTCACCCCGATGTCCCGTCCACCGTAGGGGCTGGCGCCCTCGCTACGGCGTTTGTTGCTACGCAACACGCCTACAACACGCTCCGCATGTTGTTCACCTCGACAGCCCGTCCACCGTAGGGGCGACCTTCACGGTCGCCCGCGGGCGGCGAATCGCCGCCCCTACCGCACTAAAAAAATGCGTGACACAAACCCGTGCCACGCATAAAAACGCGGCTTGGATTTAATGTTACCACACATTTTTACTGCCAATGAAACACTACAAAATTATTGATTTATTCAGAGTAGAGTATTTCAATATGAAGCCTGCGTTTTTAACAAACACAAAACTCTACTTTGAAATAAGTGTACCGTAAAACAGAATATTCTATACCGAATATTCCATAAAAATAAGTATCAAAAAAGTAGTGCCATGTAAAACTACACAGCAGTAAAAATAATGTGGTACTTTTATTATACCACACATTTCAAATAATTCAACAGAAAAATAAAAAAAGGCTGCAATCAAAAACTTCTTGACACATGTTATCATATGTGATAACATAGTATACAGAAAAAGCATATAATATCGGAGGTGTATAATGGATTGGCAGGTTGAATACTATAAAAAAGAAAACGGTGATATTCCCGTTTTGGATTTTTTACTTTCTCTAAATCCCAAAATGAGAGCAAAAGCGTTTTCCGAAATTGAATTGTTGGAAAAACACGGGGCAAACCTCCGAGAACCGTATGTGAAACCGATAAAAGGCGAGAAATACAAGGATTTATTTGAGCTTAGAATAAAATTTTCCTCCGATATAAGCAGAATATTTTATTTTACTTTTCAAAATAACACCTTTGTGCTGCTTAACGGTTTTACCAAAAAATCCAACAAAACCCCGACAAGCGAATTAAACAGAGCGATAAAATACAAACAAGATTATGAAAGAAGGTGCCGTGATGAGTAGAGCGGGAGCAAAGTTCTCCGAAGTGAAAGACATTCTTATGAAAGACGTTGAATTTAAAGAGGAATACGAAAGACTTAAACCGAGATATGAGGTTGTATCGCAAATTATAGAGGAACGCGCAAAACAGAACATCACACAAGAGGAGCTTGCGTTCAGAGTGGGGACACAAAAATCCAACATATCCAGACTTGAAAGCGGGACATACAACCCGTCGCTTGATTTTTTAACAAAAGTGGCTCAATCACTGGGAAAAGAAGTTCAAATAATTTTAAAATAAATTAAAAAAGGCTGCTATGCAGCCTTTTTTCATACAAACTCATTCCACAGTAACCGATTTTGCCAAATTACGCGGTTTATCGATGTCGCAGCCCTTGAGTGACGCTACGTAGTAGCCGAAAAGCTGGAGCGGAATTACCGTGAGCGAGGGGAGAAGCATCTCGTGCGCCTCGGGTATTTTCACAACGTAATCCGCCACGTCCTCCATGTTCTCATGCGCTTCTGTGGTAACGCCCATCACAACCGCGCCGCGCGCCTTGACTTCTTTCATATTGGAAACGGTCTTGTCAAACAGCTCCCGACCTGTCGCGAGCGCAACCACAAGCGTGCCGTCCTCGATAAGTGAGATCGTGCCGTGCTTAAGCTCGCCCGCCGCGTACGCCTCGCTGTGTATGTAAGAGATTTCCTTTAATTTCAGCGAGCCTTCGAGCGACACCGCGTAGTCGAGGTTTCTTCCTATAAAGAATATCGAGCGGCAGTTAAAGAACTTCGACGCGAGGAACTGTAATTCTTCTTTTGACTTAAGTATTTCCGCCACCTTGTCGGGCAGCGCCTCGATCTCCGATATAAATTTCGCGTATTCGCCCGACGTGAGCATGCCAAGCTTTTCAGCCATGTACGCCGCTATGAGGTAAATCACCGCAAGCTGCGTGCTGTACGCTTTTGTCGTCGCGACGGCGATCTCGGGACCCGCCCACGTGTATATAACGTCGTCCGACGCGTTCGCTATCGCGCTTCCGACAACATTTACGATTGACAAAATCCGCGCGCCGTGATTTTTTGCCTCTTTGAGCGCCGCGAGCGTGTCAGCCGTTTCGCCCGACTGACTTATTACTATCACAAGGTCGTTTTTCTTTATTATGGGATCGCAGTACCTAAACTCCGACGCGACCTGTACCTCTACCGGTATGCGGCACATCTTTTCAATGACGTACTTGCCGACAACGCCGACATGGTACGCGCTTCCGCATGCCACTATGTAAATTTTGTTTATATTTTTAATGTCCTCGGTCGTGAGGGTAATGTCGTCAAGGACGATCCTGCCGTCCTTGATTCTCGGGCTTATTGTGTCGCGTATGGCTTTGGGCTGTTCCTCGATCTCCTTCATCATAAAGTGCTCGTAGCCGCCCTTTTCCGCCGCGCTCACATCCCAATCCACCGTAAATTTTTCTTTCGGGACTTCTTCCTTGTCCTTGTTGTATACCTTTACGCCGTCCTTTTTAAGCACGACCATTTCGTTATCCTCAAGGTAGTAAATATCGCGCGTATGCTTTAATATCGCCGTAACGTCGGAAGCGACAAAGTTTTCGTTTTCACCCAGTCCCACGATAAGCGGACTTGACTTTCTCACCGCCACAAAGCTGTCGGGGTAGTCGGAGCAAAGCACTCCCAAAGCATACGAGCCTTCGACGCGGTTTATAACGCGTATCATCGCGTCCATAATATCGCCCTTGTAGTAGTACTCAAACAGGTGCGCTATTACCTCCGTGTCCGTTTCACTGATAAACTCAAAGCCCTTATCGGTAAGCTTTTTCTTCAGCGCTATGTAATTTTCTATAATGCCGTTATGCACGACCGCGAAGCGTCCCGACATGGAAATATGCGGGTGCGCGTTCTCGTCCGACGGCTCTCCGTGCGTTGCCCAGCGCGTATGACCGATACCCATTGTACCGTGAATTGTTTTACCGTCGTCCGTCTTTTCGGCGAGTACCTTAAGTCTGCCCTTAGCCTTCGCCACCTCAATTTTATTATCGTCAAACACCGCTATACCCGCGCTGTCATATCCTCTGTATTCGAGCTTTGAAAGTCCTTCAAGTAAAATCGGCGCGGCTTGACGCTCGCCGATGTATCCCACAATACCACACATAATATAAACCTCCCTGCGGTTACTTAAATTCAGTATATAAAATTATTTTATACTATATTACTTGTTTTTTCAATCCTTTTTTTAAATATTTAACCAAAAAGACATTGTATTTCAATGATTTTACTGGTATAATAGTAGTAATTAAAGCGCATTTGGGGGCTGAAACGATGAAAAAGAGGTTAATATATGAAAATAAACTGTCCTGCGAGGAAGATATAAAGGGCTTTTGCCTTGAGGGAAGCGCCGAAATTTACTTTGAAAACGGAAAAATGCGTATGAAAAACGCGCTCTCAGCGGACTTGGGACAGAAGTCGAATTTCGTGTACTGGTGCCCGGAGGATTTTCCGTCGGACGTGTGTATAGAATGGGATTTCCGACCTATCGAAGAGCCGGGGCTCGCGATAATGTTCTTCAGCGCCAAAGGCTGCAATGGCGAGGATTTGTTCGATTCGTCGCTCGCGCCGCGTGACGGACAGTACAATCTCTACCACTCCGGCGACATAAACGCGTACCACGTATCGTACTTTCGCCGTAAGTGGGACGATGAGCGCGGATTTCACACGTGCAACCTGCGCAAGAGCAAGGGCTTTCATCTTGTCGCGCAGGGTGCGGACCCAATCCCGAACTGTGACGACGCGTTTGAAAGCTACCACATCTGCCTTACCAAAAAGGACGGTAAAATCGACTTTGCGATAAACGACTTAACAGTATTTTCGTGGCAGGACGACGGAGAGGAATACGGCGCAGTTCTCGGCGGCGGAAAGATAGGCTTTCGCCAAATGGCGCCGATGGTAGGCGAGTATTCAAATTTAAAGGTATATGAGATATAAATATTTAAACCCCGTAATACGCGGATTTAACCCCGACCCGAGCGTGTGCCGTGTCGGCAGCGACTACTACCTCGTGACAAGCACGTTCGAGTATTTTCCCGCGATACCGATTTACCACAGCGTAGACCTCATAAACTGGGAGCATATAGCGAACGCCGTGACGCGCACGTCACAGCTTCCCATGTCGGAAGCGGAAGCGTCGGGCGGAGTCTGGGCGCCGACAATACGGTATAACGACGGCGTTTTCTACATTACGGCGACGTTCAGCGGCAGGGGCAATTTTATAATTTCCGCCACAGATCCGCGCGGTGAGTGGTCGGACGCGGTATGGACGGATATGGACGGAATAGATCCGTCGATACTGTTCGACGGCGGTAAAATGTATTATTGCGCGAACGACTGCGGCAGCAGGAGCAAATTATACGAAACCGAGGGCATATCGCTTGCCGAAATGGACCCGAAAACGGGTAAAGTAATCGGCGAAATAAGACGCATATGGGAAGGCACGGGCGGCGGCTGGCTCGAAGCGCCGCATATTTACCATATCGGCGATTGGTACTACCTCCTTGCAGCGGAGGGCGGCACCGGAGAAAACCACACCGCGATTCTCGCGAGAAGTCGCGACATTTGGGGCGAATACGAGCCGTGTCCGTACAATCCGATACTTACCAACCGAAACGACACGACAAAGCAAATATCGTGCGCCGGTCACGCCGATTTGATTGACGCGCCGAGCGGCGACCGGTACATGGTACATCTTGCGGCAAGACCGTATGTGTCGGGCAAAACGACGCTCGGACGCGAGACGTTTTTAACGCCGGTAAACCGGATAGACGGTTGGTTTATTGCCGATAATAACAGGGCGCGTATTGAAAATGAAGCGGACGCGGAGCGGCGTATAAGCAAGGGGTTTGCGTGTGATTTTACAATAGCGGAATGGGAACCGCAATGGCTTTTCGTGCGCGGACGCTGCGACGATTATATAAAGCGCGGAAACGGCACATTGACGCTTCGTCCGAGCGCGAAGCTGACGGACAAGCACGGTTTACCCTCAATGGCTACGGTGCGTCAGCCGGATTTTGAGTGCGCGGCGGAAATTGAGCTTGAATTTACTACGCGCGAAAACGGCGACGAGGCGGGACTTTGCGTGTACCTGTCGCCCGACAATATTTACTCGGTCGCGAAAAAGTGTGAAAACGGCGCGGATTATATAACCGTGACGGCGCGTGCGGACGATTTTGTGAAAGAAATATACCGCGCAAAAGCGAGCGAGGGCAGGCTTAGATTTATGATAAAGTCGGACACAAAAAAATACGAATTTTACTATGCCGTAAGCGGCGGTGAATATGTATGCGCCGGAACGGTATCGGCAAAATTTATAACAACCGACGTTGCCGAACGCTGCTTTACCGGCGCGGTGGTAGGCGTGTACGCGCAATCGGAAACGGAAACAACCGCAATGGTGAAAATAACGCGGTTTGCGGTGGAATAATGGAATAAATTATGATTTAGCGGCGTATTTACGATGTGGTCGTAGGGGCGGTCATTGGCCGCCCGCCGCGCTGCATTGGGAACGGGCGAACACGGTTCGCCCCTACGAAAACGGGCTGTCGGGGTGAACAACACGCTTGCGTGTTGTAGGCATAGAGCTTTGCTCGTATGCCGTAGCAAAACGCCAGCCCCTACGGTGCATGAATTTATAAAATACGGATGTAGGGGACGGCGCCCCCGACGTCCCGCATTACACCACTAAGCCACAATTTACCACAAAAAAGGAACAAACCAATGGCAAACAAACAAACAAAAACACTGAAAACGCTTGAATTTGACAAAATACTGGAACGGCTCGCGTCGTACACGGAGAGCACGGACGTAAAAAAGCGCATACTGTCGCTCGTGCCGTATGCCGAGCTTGACGACGCAAAAAAAGCGCAGCGTGAAACGACCGAGGCGGTGTCGGCAATATTAAAGCTCGGCTCACCGCCCGTCAACCTGTCGGCTGAAAACGTCACGGGTTCGGTCAAACGCGCGGAGCGCGGCGGCGTGCTGCACGCGGGCGAGCTTACGGCAATATCGCGCCTGCTTTACATCGCGCGGCGCATGAAGTCATACCTTGGCGAAACGGCGGAGGACTGCGCCGCATTGCATGAGATAGAAACGGAAATAATCACCGCGAAAGCCGTTGAGGACAGGATAAACTCGTGCATAATCTCCGAAAACGAAATCGCGGACGACGCGTCGCCGGAGCTTAACACGATACGCCGCAAGATACGCAACCTCAACGCGAAAATCAAGGAAACGCTTGACTCGATGGTGCGCTCGAACCACTACCGCAAATTCCTGCAAGACCCGATTGTGACGATGCGCTCCGACAG
>CANQQW010000072.1 GCA_947626075.1 uncultured Clostridia bacterium | reverse complement strand
GCGCCTTGCCGCTCCGCACTATTTGGTCGAGAGCGCGAGCCGTTTCCTCCATAGGCGTTTCGGGGTCGGGGCGGTGGTGGTAGAAAATATCCACGTAGTCGAGACCGAGACGCTTTAAGCTTTGGTCAAGGCTCGCTATGAGGTACTTGCGCGAGCCGTGGTCGCCGTAGGGTCCCGCCCACATTCCGTAGCCTGCCTTTGTCGATACAATAATCTCGTCGCGGTAGGGCTTAAGCTCGTTCTTCATCACCTTGCCGAAATTTTCCTCCGCGCTGCCGGGGTAGGGTCCGTAGTTGTTCGCGAGGTCGAAGTGGGTTATGCCGAGGTCGAACGCGGTCGTGAGCATCGCAACCATGTTGTCGTAATTGTCGGCGCTGCCGAAGTTGTGCCAAAGCCCCAGCGAAAACGCGCTGAGCTTAAGCCCGCTGTTTCCGCAGCGGTTGTACTTCATAGTGTCGTATCTTTTTTCGTCAGCAGTATACATATTTTTCCGTCCTTTCTTTTTTACTATATATTACATAAATTATATAATTATTTTGCGCGCGTGTCAATATTCACCGTCAAATTTTGCGCGTCAAAAAAACCGTCAACATATACAAAAAGCGCGTAATGATTTCTACAATATGAACAGATGTTTTTATGTTAGTCAAGCGGTGAAAAGGGGTATATATAAAATATGTACGGACTTTTGCCCGTAATTTATCAGTTATAACCAAAGGAGGATTTGTTATTATGAAAACATACGCGATGGACGCCATACGGAACATAGCCGTTATGGGTCACGGAAAATGCGGTAAGACGACGCTTACGGAGGCTATGCTTTTTAACGCGAAGATGACGGACAGAATCGGTAAGACCGCGGACGGAAACACGGTCACCGATTTTGACAGCGAGGAAATAAAAAGACAGTTCAGTATTTCCGCGGCGGTGGCGGCGATTGAGTGGAAAGACATGAAGTATAACATTATAGACACGCCGGGATTTCTCGATTTCGCGGGCGGCGTCAAGGAGGGGCTTCGCGCGGCGGACAGCGCGCTTATCGTCCTGAGCGGCAGGAGCGGCGTGAGCGTCGGCACGGAGAACGTGTTCAAGTACGCGAAGCAGAGGGGCGTTCCGACTATGTTTTTCGTAAACAAGATAGACGATGAAAGAGCCGATTATACGAAAACGCTCGAACAGATGAAAGAGGTTTTCGGAAAGTCGATAACGCCGTTTGTGTATCCGATACAGGAGGACGGCGAGTTCAAGGGCTTTGTTGATATAGTCGATATGACCGCCCGCCGCTACGACGGTACGCACAGAGTTGAGATGGACGTTCCCGAGGGTATGGCGGAGACGGTCGCGCCGCTTCGCGACATGATCATGGAAGCCGTTGCGGAAACGGACGAGGAGCTTATGGTAAAGTATTTCGAGGGCGAGGAGTTTACGTTCGACGAGATAAAGCAGGCGATAAGAAAGGGCGTAAAGGACGGCAGCATATTCCCCGTATACTGCGGAAGCGGACAGGACAATATCGGCGTGCGCTCGCTTATGGACGGTATGGGCAAGTACCTGCCCGCGCCGTCGGAGATAGAGGAAATTGCGAGAAAGGCGGACACGGCGGAGCCTGTAGAGCTGGTGCAGAGTGAGACGGAAACCACAGCGGCGGTGGTGTTTAAGACAATCGCCGACCCGTATGTCGGTAAAATGTCGCTGTTTAGAGTATATTCGGGCGAGGTAAAGGCGGACAGTATGCTTTACAACCCGAACAAGGACGCGAACGAAAAGATAGGAAAGGTGTTTAACCTGTTCGGCAAGAAGCAGCTTGAAGCAAAGTCGATAAAGGCGGGAGACATAGGCGGCACGGCGAAGCTGGAGTTTACGAAAACGGGCGATACGCTGTGCGAAAAGGGCAAGAACATAATCCTTACGGGTATCGACTTCCCCGCGCCGGTGCTTTCAATGGCGGTAAAGCCGCAGGCAAAGGGCGACGAGGAAAAAATAATAAACGGTCTTTCAAAGCTTATGGAGGAGGACCCGACATTCACTGTTACAAACAATCCCGAAACGAAGCAGACGCTTATTAACGGTCAGGGCGAGCAGCATATAGACGTGATAGTAAGCCGTCTTAAAAACAAGTACGGCGTGAACGTAATATTGGAGGATCCCGTTGTGCCGTACCGCGAGACAATCAAGGGCAAGGCTACCGTGGAGGGTAAGCATAAGAAGCAGTCGGGCGGTCACGGACAGTACGGTCACGTTAAGATAGCGTTCGAGCCGGGTATTTCCGAAGAAATGATATTCGAGGAGCAGGTATTCGGAGGCGCGGTGCCGAAGAATTACTTCCCCGCCGTCGAAAAGGGACTGCGCGACAGCTGTCAAAAAGGCGTGCTCGCCGGTTATCCCGTGGTAAATCTGAAGGCTACGCTGCTTGACGGCTCGTACCATCCCGTGGACTCGTCGGAAATGGCGTTTAAGACGGCGGCGGCAATCGCGTACAGAGAGGGACTTACGCAGGCTAAGCCGGTCCTGCTTGAGCCTATCGGTTATCTGAAAGTGTATATACCCGAAAAAATCATGGGTGATATAATCGGAGACATAAACAAGAGGCGCGGTCAGATAGTCGGCATGGGCGAGAGTGACAGAGAGGGTCTTAACATGGTCGAGGCGGAAGTGCCGATGTCGGAAATGTTTAAGTACGCAACGGACTTGCGCTCGATGAGCCAGGGCAGAGGCGCGTTCGAGTTTGAGTTCGTAAGATACGAGCAGGCTCCGCAGAACGTCGCCGACAAGGTAATCGCGGACGCGAAAGCGAAAGAGTAATATACCGCAGCCGCGCGCTTAATGCGTGAGCGCGCGCGGTTTACATAATATTCGCGTGAAAATGTTTAGTTATTTTTACTAAAGAATAAAAACTATTTTTGTGAATTATACGACTAACATTTTGCCGCCGAATATGTTATCATATACATATAGAAAAAAGTGTCGGACAATTTTATGAGCACACTTAAAAATTTGGCAGGGAATACATTCATATTTCCCGCCGCAAAAAAATAATTATTGACGAGAGGGGATTAACACTATGGCAGATTTACAATTAAAGCACATTTACAAAAGATATGCGGGCGGCGTTACGGCTGTAAGCGATTTCACGCTCGATATCGAGGACAAGGAGTTTATCATCCTTGTAGGTCCTTCGGGCTGCGGTAAGTCCACAACGCTCAGAATGGTTGCGGGTCTTGAGGAAATTTCCGAGGGCGAGCTTTATATCGGCGGACGTCTTGTAAACGACGTTGCTCCGAAAGACAGAGATATTGCGATGGTATTCCAGAATTACGCGCTTTATCCGCATATGACGGTTTACGAGAACATGGCGTTCGGTCTTAAGCTCAGAAAGACACCGAAGGATGAAATCGATAAGCGCGTGCATGAGGCCGCTAAGATTCTTGATATCGAGCATCTTCTCGACAGAAAGCCTAAGGCTCTTTCGGGCGGTCAGAGACAGCGTGTTGCGATGGGTCGTGCGATAGTTCGTGATCCTAAGGTATTCCTTATGGACGAACCTCTTTCAAACCTCGATGCTAAGCTCAGAGTTGCGATGAGAACGGAAATCAAGAAGCTCCATAACAAGCTCCAGACAACGTTTATCTACGTTACTCACGACCAGACGGAAGCTATGACGATGGGTACGAGAATCGTTGTTATGAAAGACGGTATCGTACAGCAGGTCGATACACCGTCAAACCTTTACAATAAGCCTATAAATCTCTTTGTCGGAGGCTTTATCGGTTCGCCTCAGATGAACTTCGTAAACGCTTTGCTTTCAAAGGAGAACGACGGCGTATTCGCTTCATTCGGTGATAACAAGATTAAAATTCCCGATGGTAAGGTTACGGATGAGCTTAAAAATTACTTCGGTAAGGAGGTTATTCTCGGTATCAGACCGGAGGATCTCCACGACGACGAGGCATTTATTGCGAATAAGCCCGACGCGGTATGTAACGCTTACGTAGAAGTAACCGAAATGATGGGTTCGGAGACATATCTGTACCTGCAGATCGCAGGTGAGCAGTTCACCGCAAGAGTTAATCAGCGCTCAACCGCTAAGCTCGGCGACACAATCAAGATTGCGTTTGAGACAAATAAACTTCATATCTTTGATAAGGATACGGAGCTTGCGATTGTTCACTAATTAAAATATTGTGACGAATTAAAACAGACAAGGCCTCAGGGCTTTGTCTGTTTTTGTCTCATCGGCGACGGGTAAAGCTTAAATTATCCGTATGTTAGCCGCATGAAAAAAATTCATAATTATTCATTCGCTAAAATTCGCTTGACTGCGCGCTTTGCGCTTGTCAAGTTACATTATCTTTACAAAATACAGCATTTTTCGCCCTTATTTGTATTGGATTTGTAAAGTAAATCGTATTGCAATTAATTGGTGCGTGTGTTATAATATGCTACAAGATATAGGGATTTACATAATTCGGTTGCACAAAATATAGTATTTATAATAGGCAGGGGCTGTCTGTATGGCGGGCGTTGGTCTGTCGGCGGGGCTGCTTGTATGGCGGGCGTTTGGTCGGCGGGCGTTGGTCTGTTGGCGGGCGGTTTGCCCGGGCGCGGCGCGAATTTGATTTGAATTATGTGTCTTATAGAAGAAAGGGAATGAGGAAATGAAGGTACAAAAACGTGACGGCAGGATTGTTACTTACGATGCAGGTAAGATAACCGCCGCAATCAGAAAGGCAAATGTCGAGGTTGAAAATTCGCAGAGGGCGAACGACGAGCTTATTAATGAAACGGTTGAGAACGTCGAGAAAATGACGGGCGACGTTAT
Source organism: uncultured Clostridia bacterium (assembly GCA_947626075.1). Taxonomy (GTDB): domain Bacteria; phylum Bacillota; class Clostridia; order UBA1381; family UBA1381; genus Hominilimicola. The sequence continues at coordinate 2,269 of CANQQW010000072.1, read as the reverse complement.
ACCCGTGGAAACAATTCAGGATATTATCGAAAGAACGCTTGTCGGTCATAACAAGTATGTACTGGCGAAGAAGTACATGATATACCGTTATCAGAGGAGTCTTCTCAGAAAGTCGAACACGACGGACGACTCGATATTAAAGCTTATAAGAAACGAGAATAAGGAGCTTGCCGAGGAAAACTCGAACAAGAACACGGTACACGCGTCTACGCAGAGAGACTATATCGCGGGCGAGGTATCGCGCGACGTTACGAAGCGGCTGCTCTTGCCGGAGCATATAACGCTGGCGCACGAGAACGGCGTGCTTCACTTCCATGACGCGGACTACTTCATTCAGCCTATTTTCAACTGCTGCCTCATAAACATAAAGGATATGCTCGATAACGGCACGGTAATGAACGGCAAGATGATAGAGTCGCCGAAGAGCTTTCAGGTCGCTTGTACCGTCACGACGCAGATCATAGCGGCGGTGGCGAGTAACCAGTACGGCGGACAGTCGGTAAATGTTGCGCATTTGGGTAAGTATCTGAGAAAAAGCCGCGACAAGTTCTATAAGGAAGCGGTGGAGAAATTCGGCGATACGCTTGACAGCGAGACGATAAACAAGATAGTCAATATGCGCGTGGACGATGAATTAAAGTCCGGCGTTCAGACTATACAGTACCAAATCAACACGCTGATGACAACAAACGGTCAGTCGCCGTTTGTAACACTGTTCTTGTATATAGACGAAAACGACGAGTACGTTGAGGAAAACGTAAGAATTATAGAGGAAATACTTCGTCAGAGACTTGAGGGCATAAAGAACGAGCAGGGAGTATACGTAACTCCCGCATTCCCGAAGCTCGTTTACGTGCTTGACGAGAACAACTGCTTAAAGGGCGGCAAGTACGATTACGTTACGAAGCTCGCCGTAAAGTGCAGCGCAAAGAGAATGTACCCCGACTATTTAAGCGCGAAGAAGATGCGCGAAAACTACGAGGGTAATGTCTTTAGTCCTATGGGCTGCCGCTCGTTCCTTGCTCCGTGGAAAGACGAGAAAGGCAACTATAAATGGGAGGGTCGCTTTAACCAGGGCGTTGTGAGCATAAACCTCCCGCAGATAGGCATTATTGCCAAGGGCGACATGGATAAGTTTTGGAAGCTGTTCGACGAAAGGCTGGAGCTTTGCTTTGAGGCGCTTATGTGCCGCCACAAGTCGCTTTTGGGAACGATGTCCGACGTTAGCCCGATCCACTGGCAGCACGGCGCGATTGCGCGTCTTGGCAAGGGAGAGAAGATCGATAAGTACCTCTACGGCGGTTATTCGTCGATTTCTCTCGGATATATAGGTCTTTACGAGCTTACCTACCTTATGACCGGCGAAAGTCAGACGGGCGGCAAGGGCATGGAGTTCGGACTTAAGGTTATGAAGCATATGCGCGACAAGGTTCAGGAGTGGAAGAAAAAGACGAACATCGGCTTTGCGCTCTACGGTACGCCGGCGGAGTCGCTTTGCTACCGCTTCGCGAAAATCGACCGCGAGAAGTACGGAATAATTAAGAACGTAACAGATAAGGGCTATTACACCAACTCATACCATGTTGACGTTAGAGAGGAAATAAACGCGTTCGATAAGTTCGACATTGAAAGCGAGTATCAGAATATATCGCTGGGCGGCGCGATTTCCTATGTGGAAATACCGAATATGCAAAATAATCTGCCCGCGCTTGAAACGCTGGTTAAGTATATCTATGACAATATCCAGTACGGCGAGTTCAACACAAAGTCCGACTACTGTCAGGTATGCGGTTTTGACGGCGAGATAATAATTAACGACGACTTGGAGTGGGAGTGTCCGCAGTGCCACAACAAAGACCATAACAAGCTCAGCGTTACGCGCAGAACGTGCGGATACCTCGGCGAGAACTTTTGGAATACGGGTAAGACAAGCGAAATAAAAAGCAGGGTGCTGCATCTGTAATAACGACTTTTCGGGGCGGTTGTGCCGCCCCTTTTTTCTGAAAAAATGAGGGAAGTGTGGCATAAATGCGGGACGTCGAGGGCGCCGTCCCCTACGGTATTGAGGAAATGGGATAAATGCGGGCGGCCGATGACCGCCCCTACGGTATTGAGGAAATGAGGAAGTGTGGCATAAATGCGGGCGACCGATGACCGCCCCTACGGTACTGAGGAAATGAGGAATGGGATAAAGCGGGCGGCCGATGACCGCCCCTACGGTACTGAGGAAATGAGGAATGGGATAAATGCGGGACGTCGAGGGCGCCGT
>CANQQW010000071.1 GCA_947626075.1 uncultured Clostridia bacterium | reverse complement strand
CTCGACGTGCTTCCGTATCATTCTATGGCAAAGAAGAAGTATAAGGAGCTGGGTATCGACTATCCACTCAAGGACACGCCCGACGCGACAAAGGAACAGGCGATGCACGCGCGCGAAATAATACTGAAAAATATGAGACCGTCTCGTTAGAGACGGTCTTTTTGTGAAATATGCAGCAATACCGCGCGTAAAAAAAGCGCGCCGCATGAGCAACGCGCCAAAAACGCATCGCTCATTGCCGCCAAACAATTTTAATTCTAAATACATTGCATACAAAGAATCAGAGCGTACGTTTTTATCCGAAAGATAAAAATGTACACAATGTAAATAGAAATATTAAAATTGTTTGGCATAGTCAGTATATCAAAAATGAAACGCGCTGTCAAGCCGCTTACTGCATAAGAATATTAAGTAAATCGTCCATATCCTCCGCGATTACGTCCGCGCCCGCTTCCTCAAGCTCGCCCTCCTCGGCGTAGCCGAAGCGCACGCCGCACGAAGCGATGTTACACTTTTTCGCTCCTATAATGTCGTGCTTTCTGTCCCCGACCATAATCACGCTTTCACGCGCGCAGCCAAGCTTTTCTATAGCGTACTCTATGACCTCGTTCTTGTCGTTTCTTGTACCGTCAAGCTCCGATCCGCTTATAAACTTAAAGTACGGACGCAGACGGTACTTCGCCATTATCCTGTCCGCGTACACCTTCGGCTTTGACGTCGCGAGCGCGAGCACGTGGGCGCTGTCCGCGAGCGCTTGCAGCATGTCGTATACTCCGTCGTACACCTTGTTTTCAAACAGCCCTACCCGTGAAAATCTTTCGCGGTACTTTTCAACCGCCAAAAGAGACTTTTCCTCGTCAAATCCGTAATACTCGTGAAACGAATAAACGAGCGGCGGACCGATAAAGCGCATAAGCTTTGAATAGTCCGTCTCATGTATACCGAAATAATCGAGCGCGTACCTGACGCAGTTTGTAATTCCCTCCTGCGGGTCGGTCAGCGTCCCGTCGAGATCGAAAAATATATATTTATACTTCAAATTAATCACTCCATAAATAAATTGTACCATAAAAAACATATAATGACAATAAAAAAATACTTTCCAAACGAGCGTTAATGTGGTACAATAATGTGGCAAAAAATATCGGAAAGAGGGATAAGCGTGTATATAGGCATAGATTTGGGCGGCACAAATATAGCCGCCGGCTGCACGGACGATAACGGCAAGCTGCTTTCAAAAGCGTCTCTGCCGACAATGAGCGGCAGGAGCTATAAGGAAATAGTAAAGGACATGGCGGCGCTTTGCGAAAAAGTCGCCTCCGGCGCGTCCGCCGACATGAACAAAATAAAAGCGATCGGCATAGGAAGCCCCGGCACGATTGACAGCAAGAAAGGCGTTGTTGTGTACGCGGGTAATCTCAGAATGGAGAAGGCTCCGATGGCAAGGGAGCTTAGAAAGTACTTCGATATTCCCGTATTTATGGAAAACGACGCGAACGCCGCCGCTTACGGCGAGTATACCGCGTGCGGTCATAATACAGACAGCTTTGTTTTCATAACTCTCGGCACGGGCGTGGGCGGCGGAATTATTATAGACAATAAGATATACCGCGGCTTTAACGGCGCGGGCGCTGAGATAGGACATATGACGCTGAAGATGAACGGAATACGCTGCACGTGCGGCAAACGGGGCTGCTTCGAGCGTTACGCGTCAGTTACCGCGCTGCGCCGAATGACGGAAGAAGCGATTAAGGAAAACCCGTCGTCCAAAATGTGTGAGTGGGTAAAACGGCGCGGTCACGTGAGCGGCAGAACGGCGTTCGAGTGTGCCGCCGAGGGCGACGCGGCGGCGATAAAGACGCGCGATAAATATATCCGCCACGTTGCGGAGGGAATTTTAAGCGTAGTCAATATATTCCAGCCGGAAATACTGGTTATAGGCGGCGGTATAAGCAAGGAGGGCGACGTTCTTTTAAAACCGATAAAGGAATTTGTGGAAAAACGCGACTTCAATAAGTTTATGCCCAGAACCGATATACGAATAGCGAAGCTCTTTAACGACGCTGGTATTGTCGGCGCGGCAATGTCCGCCAAGCTCCGCCTCTTAGAATAAACTAACCCGACCCGACCGCCATCGGCGGTCTTTTTTTATATCGCCCCGCACTACGGACTTTCACCCACACAAAAAGGCGGAGCCGAAGCTCCGCCTTTTAAAGCGTAAATTTATTTCATGATATTCTCACAAAATCTCATAAGTATTGATGCCGCCTGAGCGCGCGTAGCCGTACCTGTCGGTGCAAGCTCGGTATCGCTCATACCAGTAATCAATTCTTCCGCGTTTGCCCAGCCAAGCGACGTTACTGCCCAATCGCTTACCGAAGCCGCGTCGGAATACCCGCTAAGATCCGTATTCGCCGATACGTCAATACCCTTATACTGCGCGTATCTGTACAATATCGACGCCATCTGCTCACGTGTGATAGAATCATCGGGACCAAACAGCTCCTCATTGTAACCGCTTACAACGCCGTTAGCTTCGCCCCACGCTACCGCGTCGGCGTACCAAGCGCCTTCGGGAACATCCGTAAAGCCCGCCTTATCTACCTCGGGTGAACCGTCAAGTCTGTACAGAACAGATACTATCATAGCGCGCGTCGTATCCGCGTCCGGTGCGAACGCTGTATCGCTTATACCGCTCATAAATCCGTTCGTCAGCGCGTAATCAATGCCTTCATGGTACCACAGACTTTGGTCAACGTCCGTAAACTTCTCTGACGGACAATTTTCCTCCGTACCGGGAGTCGGCGTCTGCTCGGGAGCCGGTGTCGTCTCGGGCGTTACCTCTCCTTCTTTCACGAACTCCGCCGCGATTGATACCTTAGAGTCGGGCATTACGAACGTGTACGTACCGTCACCGTTATCCTTAACCTCAATTTCTTTACCGTTCGCGTCTTTGACCGATACGCTGCCTGTCATATATCCCGCGTCGGGCTTAACGGTAAACGTTACCTCGGAGCCTTCTTTCGCGCTCTTGGAACTTACGCTTACCTTACCGTTAGCGGACGATGACGCTGACGGAGTGCTTACGCTGTGAGTTGTCGTTCCGCCGCTGCTGCTTCCGCCGCTGCTATGCGAAGAAGTCTTTTTAAACGCCGCCGTTACGGTTACATTTGACGCAGGCATTGTGAATGTATACTTGCCGCTTGTTCCCGCCGTTGTCGTTACCGTATTGCCGTCAGCGTCCTTTACGCTCACGCTGCTAAATCTGTAACCGCTGTTGGCTGTTACCGTCAGCGTTACCGTTTCATTTTCGGCAGCTGTTGTCTTATCAGCCGTTACCGTACCGTTAGCTATCTTGCTGTCGATCGTTACCGTGTACTTCGTAACAGGTACCTCCTCGGCAACAAATGTCGCCGTTACGGTTACATCTGACGCGGGCATTGTGAATGTGTACGTGTTTGCCTCTGTTCCTGCTGCTGTCTGTACTTCTGTACCTGCCGCGTCCTTTACGCTTAAGCTGTCCAGCTTATAACCCGCTTCGGGAGCTACGGTCAATGTTACCGTTTCGTCCGCAGCAACGTCTGCAGTCTTATCAGCCGTAACCGCACCGTTAGCTATATTGCTGTCTATCGTTACCGTGTACTTCGTTACGGGTGCTGCTTCGAGTTCAAGCGGATTACCCTTAGTAAGCTCGTAGCAGTAAACCGTTTTAACGCCGCTTAATGTGTCCGTAATCTCTACGAAGAAGAACGGCTTTTCGATTGTTTCTTGTGAAGCGTCTACGTAGTAACCCGAAAGCTGTGCCGTATCGCCTTGAGTCGCATCCGGTGCCTTAAAGTTACCAGCAGCAGGAAGCTTATTCTCATTCGAGGTTGCCAAGCCTGTTATTGAGCTGCCCGCAGGCGGCGCAACCGTGATACCTACCCAGTTACCCTCTACCGGTGTTTGCGCGCCGTTCGCGCCATAAGGAACCTGCTTACCGGTGTCTGTTGTAAATGTTACCTTTGCATACTTATATGTTGTCTTGTCCGTGTATGTTGCATCCACTGTTGCCTTATAATCCGTTGATGCTGTACCGGCAGTGGTATTACCTACATTTACCGTCGGAGCTTCTACAAAATGCTTTACGTTTGACAGGTCGATATCGTATTTAAGCGTCTTACTTGTAGCGCCCCACTTAACAGTAACGGTGTGCTTATCGTCGGCTTTACCTGTTGACTTGAAGTAGATGATAACACCCTTACCGTGGGCATTCGGAAGATCTTCATAGTCTGCTGCCTGAGCCGTGGAATTTTCGTCGATAGTTACATCGATCGTATTGCCCTTGACTACAACATCTGTCGGAGCCTGAATTTCAACACCGAACCAATAAGCTTCCACATTGTTGTCGTTTTCGTGCTTCTTAAGGTTTGTAGCCGTACCTTTTATGGACTTGCTTGTTGCGTCGTATTCTGCTTTGTAACCGTTGTCAACTACATCCGTAACCGGCGTTGTGCTCTTGTCAACAATAGGTGCCGCCGCTACAGTAGGAGCAGGCTCTTTATAAAGCTTTACGCCTGTGAGGTCAACGTTGTATGTGATTTCTTTGCTGTCGCTCCACTTAATTGTAAGCGTACGCGGTGCCTCGTTGTCAGTTACATTGAAGTAGATAACCGCGCCCTTCTTACCGTTCGCAAGTGTGTCAAAGGATGACGGAGTCTTTGCTTCACCGTCTATCGTTGCCGTATACTGACCTGAAGTAGCTTTAGTTGTAAGGTCTTCCGGCGCCTCAATGGTAATACCGAACCAATTACCCTCCGTATCTGCGCCGTTTGTGTGCTTCTTAAGGTCTGTAGCCGTAGCCTTTATGGTCTTTGATTCTGCAACGTATTCTACATTAGGATTCGTGACTACTTTCGTAATATCGCCGTCCTTATCGGCAATCGTTGCCAATGCTACCTTAGGCTCAGGCTCTACATAGTGCTCTACACCTGTGAGGTCGATAATGTATGTAACCTCATGAGTGTCGTCCCAGTTAATCGTAACTTTGTGCGTTTCTTGACCGTCACCCTTTGTATTGAAGAATATACTTGCGCCCTTTGCGTTGAGCTGGTCAGGAATATTCTGGAATGTTGCAACGGGTACCTCGGGATTCTTCGGTTGTTCGTCAATAGTAAGCCCGTAATTGTTACCGAGAGTAACACCTTTCGGAGCAACAATCTCAACGCCGAACCAATAACCCTCTGCGTCGTTACCGTTTGTGTGCGACTTAAGGGCTTTAGCCGTACCCTCGATTACGTAGTTACCGTCGCTGTCCTGCGCCGAGCACTTAACGTCGTAGTCGCCGACTATATCTTTAATATCGCCGTTCTTATCGCCGATCGTCGCCTTCGCTACAACAGGAGCGCCTTCCGCAATGCTCGGGAGCAAGTCATTAACCGTAGCAGTCTTAGCGCCCTCAATAGCTTCTACCGCAGCTCCGCCCGTGATTTGTCCTCCGATTGTGTACTTACCTGTTTGGAAGCCTGTTACATCATCATCACCAAGCTGAGTATTGTTCAGGAACGATGACGCAAAGCGCATATAACCCTCTGCTGTGCATGTGTCGGTGTATTTTTCTCCGTTAGGAGCTGTGAGCGTGATTGTAACTGTTTCATCAGTCTTTAAAGCTCTATTGAAGCTCCAATAGAATGTCGCGTCAGCCCAGTCACTGCACGTGTATGTAATACCTGCGGGTGATGTGAACTTGCCGCTTGCCTTTGCAGCTGCATTAACACCGTCATCATTCATCTTGTCGATATAACCGAAGTCGATGATCGCCAATGTTAAACTCGAATCATTTGCATTTTTGATTTCGCCTGTTGTGGTATCAATGCCCTTTGCTGTGTCAACATACTGGCTGACTGTAGTGTCCGCCTTAGAACCTGAATTATACTTACCGCCTTCTACCTTGAAAGTTGTGGTTTCAGCCTTCGCCGGCTCACCTTCCTCGGTATATGTAACGGCAGGCTCGCCGTCCGCAGCGGTAAACGTACCACCCTTAAGATCTGCTTTAAGATTATCATCATAACCCGCCTGCTTGTTTGTCGCAACCGCCGCAGGAGGAACCGTTTGACCGGAATCGCCGATTTCTACGTCTTCGTTACCGTTAGCGGTAATTGTGCCGCCTTCAACGGTAAGCGTACCGCCGAACTGCACAATACCCGCCGGACCCGAGATGTCAGCATTTTCTTTTACTTTCATTGTGCCTGAGGGCAGATATACACCCGCTACACCACCGCTTACAGTACCGTTGCTGACAGTAATGTCTGCAGGTGTTGTCTTATCGTCACCGTGGGTGCTGATTCCGGCTGCGGTGCCGTGTACTGTGCCGCCCGAAACGGTCAGTGTCGCTTGATTTTTCGCAAAGATTCCATAATCTCCGCTAACCTGTGCGTTTTCCTTGATTTCTGCGGTAGTGCCATTTCCTGCAACTTCAATTCCCGATTCTGCGTTTGTACCTGTTCCTGTAATTTTGGCGTTGCCCGAAACGGTCAGCTTAGCGCCGTCTTTTGCAAGGGCTCCAAATTTTCCGCTAACTTCCGCGGTACCCTTGATTTCTGCAGAAGCCTTGTCTGAAACAGATAATCCTGATCCTGATGCTGTGTTTTCAAGCTTGCCGCCGGAAATAGTAACCTTGGAGCCTTCCCCAAAACTGTTAACTGCGTAGCATCCACCGCTAATGGTGCCGCCGTTCATGGTCAAGACTCCTCCTGGTTTGCTCGAATCGCAACAGACATTTACGGCTGCTTTGTTCGTGTCTGCTGTGTCTGAGCCTTTAATAGTGCCGCCGGTAAGCGTCATTGTGGCTCCGTTTTGAACCTGTACAGCGACTTGGTCTTTCTTCTGTTCAATAGTGCCGCCGTTGATTGTCAATTTCGTATTATCGCCGTCCGCGATAACCATGAAGTCTGTGTCACTCGCCGACTCATTGGAAATAACACCGGTTGTTCCGTCTATGGTAAGGCTGCCGCCTGTCTTAACCACAATTACACGTGCTTTGGTACTGGTAATATTATGGTCTGCCAAATCAATTGTCATATCGCCTGATACAATTGCGATGGTATCGCTGATATTCACATCAGCAAGCAACGTGACCTTGTTTCCTTCTACATTTACCTTAGTGTTATCATATCCGCTTTCGGTGCCGGGTGCCAGTGCCGCCGCCAAAGCCGCAACATCTGTAACCTCAGTCGCCGCCATTGCCGGAATTATCGGCATCAGTGCCGTTACCATAGCAAGCGTCACTATAAAGCTGATAAATCTTTTTGTAAGTTTCTTTGTCATTTTTAAATCTCCCTTCTCCCTTTTGTCATGGTTGAATTGCCATAAAATGTACTTCATACTAAGGTCCCATCACGATCCTTCCTTTCCCTTCAAACTCATTTTACTACATAATGGAAATTATGTGGCAAAATTAAAAAAACCACAACATAATGGAAATTATGT
>CANQQW010000070.1 GCA_947626075.1 uncultured Clostridia bacterium | reverse complement strand
AAGGCGCGGACAAGGCCTCGGGTATGCTTATGGTACTGCGCTCGATGTGCCCCGACGTGATTATAACGGACGAAATCGGCACGCAGGCGGACATTGACGCGGTGGAGAAAGCGACGAACAGCGGCGCGGCGGTGATCGCGTCGATACACGGCAGGAATATCGAAATGGTACGGCGGCGCGCGGACCTCAGACGTATGCTGAACTTCTTCGACCTCATAGTGACGCTCGGTACAAGCCGCGGATGCGGCACGATAGAGGAGGCTGCCGAGCTATGATGAAGCTCATAGGCGCGGTTATGACCGGCTTTGCGTGCGCGTACCTCGGAATCAAGCAGAGTATGAGCCTTAAAACGCGAGCGGTAAGTCTCGCGGACATACGTGCGTCCCTGGAATTGTTGGAGAGTGAAATCAGCTTCAGCGTAAACAAGCTCAAAAAAGCGTTTATACGCGCCGACCGTAACGGACTGTTCGCGCTCGCCGCAGAAAACATAGAAGCATTGGGCGCAAAACAGGCGTGGAATAAGGCGCTTAAGGAAATGCGCGGCAAACTGTGCCTCAGCGGCGCGGACGTGGACGCGCTCATGCTGCTCGGACAAAATATCGGCAGGACCGACAAGGACGACCAGCTTAAAAACATACGCTATGTAAAGACTATGACAGCGCAGCAGGAGAGCGAGGCAAGGGCGGAATATGAACGGCTCGGCAAGCTGTACATGAGCGGCGGCGTGCTTATGGGACTTTTGGTTGTAACCGTGCTGATATGAAATTCTAACGAAAAGAGTTGTAAAAGATGAATGTGGATTTAATTTTTCAGATAGCGGGAGTGGGTATAATCGTGGCTGTGTTAAATCAGCTCCTGACCCGCGCGGGACGCGAGGAGCAGGCGCTTTTGACCACGCTTGCGGGACTTGTGGTGGTACTCTTTATCGTGACGCAGCAAATAGGCGAGCTTTTTGACACGGTTAAGACTATCTTTAATCTTTAATGGTGATAACATGGATATTTTCAAGATTATAGGAATAGGCATTGTGGGAGGAGTACTCTCCATAACCGTAAAGCAGTATAAAAAGGAATACGCGGTACTGGTGGGACTTGCCGTTGTAACGGTAATACTCTTTTTCACGCTTGACACTATCGCGGGCGCGATTGAGGAAATTTCCGTAATCACGGAAAAAAGCGGCGTGGACACGAGATATTTTGTGGCTGTAATGAAAGTTGTCGGAGTGGCGTACCTGACGCAGTTCGGCGCGGAAATACTTCGCGACGGCGGCGAAAACGCTATCGCGCTAAAGGTGGAGCTTGCGGGCAAGGTGTACATACTGGGATTGACGCTGCCTATAGTGACGGAGTTTTTGGAGGTATGTGTCAATGCGCTTTCTGCTGTTTAAGCTTCTGCTGCTTTTTGTCCTTTTAGCGCCCGTAAGCGCGCACGCGGCGCCCATAGACCTGCCCGGCGGCATACCCACGCTTGACGGCGAAAACCTGTATAACGACACCGTGGAAAAGCTTGTGTCGGGCGAGATGTCATTGAACCCCGCGAATCTTCTCAATATGCTTACGGACGACCTGCTCGGAGAAATACGCGAATGTGCCGGCGACGTGACGATTTTATTTATAATAGCGGCAATTTCGGGCGTAATAACGGCTGTGTCAAAATCGTTTGGGAATAAGTCGGTGGGTGAGGCGGCGTTCTTCGCCTGCTTCACGCTGATGTCGGCGTCGGCGCTTAAATGCTTTACCACCGCAATGGAGTACGGCACGGACGTGGTAACCGCCATGACGGACTTTATAACAAAACTGTCGCCGCTTTTGATGCTGATGATTGCGACAAGCGGATACGCGGCAAGCTCGGCGGCGTTTCAGCCCGTAATGTCGGGAGCCGTATACGTGGTGTCGATAGTTATAGATAAGTGTCTTATACCGCTTATCGTATTCGGCGCGATACTGTCCGTTGCGGGCAATATAAGCGATAAGGTAAGCCTTTCGGGATTCTGCAAGCTTGTCAAATCAATTTCAAAATGGCTTATGGCGGCTATAATTACCATATTTACGGGCATAAGCGCGATATACGGTTTTTCTGCGCCCGCGCTGGACGCTGTAAGCTCGAAAGCGCTCAAATTCGCTGTTGGCTCGCTCGTGCCGGTAGTCGGCACATTCCTTTCCGACACGCTTGAGACGGTAGTGGGCGGCACGCGCCTTATAAAGAACTCCGTCGGCACGGCGGGGATAGTGGTCATGTGCGTGATATGCCTTATACCTGTACTGAAAATCAGTGTGATACAGCTTATGCTGAAATTAACCTCCGCGATAGCCGAACCGCTTACGGACAAGCGTATTTCCTCGATGATGTGGGAAATGTCGGAGTCGGTAACGGCAATATTTGCGGTAGTTGTAATGGCGGCGGTGCTGTTTATTATTAATATCAGTATTATGCTCGCCGCGACGGGAGGCGGATAGGCGTGAGGGAATATATAATAACCATAGTCGGAGCAACGCTCCTTTCCGCCTGCGCGGCGATACTCGCGCCCGAAAAATGGCGCGGCTATGTGCAGCTTATAACGGGACTTGTAATTATAAGCTGTATCATATCGCCGATTTCGTCTGTTATCCGCAGCGACATATTCAGCGGATTTGAAACGCAGAGCGAGGTGAGCGCGGAGGGTGAGGATTTACGGGCGCAGCTTGTGACAGAGGAACTTAAAAAGCGCGTGGACGAGGACATAGAGGCGCGTATGAAAAAGGAATTTAACCTTAGCGTAACGGCTCGGTGCGAAATACGCGTAAACGGGGAAGGTGAGATTGAGGGGGTAGACAATGTACGCGTTTCGGGGGATAAATTAACCGACCGCGCCCGCGCGAGACTGTGCGAGGTCTACGGTTTGGAGCCGTATGAGGTGCGTGATGAATAAGGAACAAATTATAAAAATATTCAAAAATAAGAATAACCGCATGATATGTTTAATATTTATAATTGGAGTTGTACTTATGGCGGCGGCGGGAGGACGCGGCGTAAAAAAGGAGCCGGACGCCCAAATAAGTGAAACGAGCGCGGCGGACGAGGAAAAACGCCTTGCCGACATTCTTTCGCAGATAGACGGCGCGGGAGACGTGTCGGTTATGATAACCTATTATTCAAGCGCGGAAAAAGACATCGCTTATGAAACAAAAACCGCCTCGAGAGAGGACAAGAGCGAGAGAAGCGAGGATAAAAAGGCTGTGATGACCGACGGAGAGCCTATGGTGCTCAAAGAGGTGTATCCCAAGGTTAAGGGCGTTATAGTAACGGCGGACGGAGCGGGAGTGAGCGCCGTAAAGTCTGCCATTTCCGAAGCTGTCAGCGCGTCGCTCGACGTGCCGGCGCACAGAATATGTATTTTCAAAAAAGAGGAGGAATAATCATATGGTTTTGAAAAAGAAAGAAATAATCGCGGCATCGCTTGTTGTGCTGATAGGAGTGGCGGGGTACCTGAACTGGTCATATCAGGACACTATACGGGTACAGGACGGCGAAAGCTATATCGAAACGGGTAAAAAGCTGGGAGAAGCGCAGTATGTAAACGCGGTGGACGAGACGGAGGAAGCGTCGGACGCCTCCGCAAAGGAAAATACCGAGGACGGAGCAAATGAAAATCCGCAGGTGGACGACGAGAATAACGCGGACAATAATTACGACGCTCGCGAAACCGTTTCCGGCGGAGCGGATTATTTTGAACAGGCGAAGCTTGATAAGGAGACCTCGCGTTCAAAATCACTTGAAATACTTAACCAAACAGCCGAGAACACGAGCTTTGACGAGGATATACGCAAGAAGGCGGGAGATAAGATACTCGACGTGGCAAATAACGTTGAAAAGGAAACGGAGATTGAAAGCATCGCAAATTCAAAGGGATACAATGAAATATGCGTGTACGTGGACGACGCTGACGTAAACGTAATGGTTCGCAAGGAGAATTTTAGCGACGAGGATGTCGTTAAGCTCACGGAGATAGTAACGGACGAATTAAAAATTTCTGCTCAAAACGTAAAAATAGTTGAAGTTAAATAGTTTTTATGATAGAATATACATAAGGAATTTATTTAAAGAAAAATGTACGGAGGTAAACATTATGGAAGAAGAAATCAAGAACGCCGCCGCGGCGGCAGAGGAAGAAACTCCCGAAACGGTGGAAACTCCCGAGGCGGCTCCCGAAACGGAGGAGGAGCCTATAGGCAACGTTAAAATATCCGTTGACGTGGTATCGACGATCGCCGGTATCGCGACGAGCGAAATCGAGGGAGTAGCCGGCATGTATGGCACGTTTGCCGGGGGCATCGCTGAAATGCTCGGCGCGAAAAAGAACCCCTCAAAGGGCGTTAAGGTTGACATGAACGAAAAGAGCGTTACCATTGACCTTTATATCGTGGTGGATTACGGTGTAAGAATACCGGAATTGTCATGGGAAATTCAGGAGAGCGTAAAGAACAATGTGGAGACTATGACAGGACTTGATGTTCTCAAGGTAAATATCCATATCGAGGGCGTAAGCTTCGCGAAAGAAAACGCGGAGAAAATAGAGCTTGACGGTATTGACGATGCCGATACGGAGATAAATACCGAAATAGAAGTCGAGAGCGAGGAAAAAGAAACGGAAATAACCGACTAAAAGATTAAAATCAGTACCGAAAGACCGCCTTTTACGGCGGTTTTTTCTTGATTTTCGCCGCGATATATGGTACAATACCGATATATTGCAGATACGCTTGGAGAAGAAAGGAAAAGTTATTTGTTATGAAAAAGCAGACGAGAAGCGAGGCGCGCGACGCGGCGTTTACACAGGTGTTTCAGATGAGCATGCACGAGGACGATATGGACGTTATAATGGATGAGCTTTTAAAGGAGCGTCCCGAATGTGAGGCTAATCTGGGCTATATACGTCAGGTGGTGGACGGCGTTGCCGAGCATAAGAAAGAACTTGAGGAGCTTATTGAGAAGAATCTTAAACAAGGCTGGAGCGTCTCAAGAATATCCAAAACATCCTTCGCGATAATGAAGCTCGCGATTTTCGAGATGAAATACGTTGACGATGTTCCGGCGAAGGTAGCGATAAACGAAGCGGTGGAGCTTGCGAAGCGTTACGGAAGCGAAGGCGAGGCTAATTTTGTAAACGGACTTCTCGCAAGCGTGTATAAGGAAATATCATGAGCGCGCTCGGATTCGATACAAGTAATTACACCGCCTCAGCCGCGTGGACGGACGGAAAAACAGATAAAAGCGAGCGCCGTATTTTAAGTGTAAAAAGCGGCGAAAGAGGAATACGCCAAAGCGAGGGCGTGTTCCGGCACGTGAAGCTCCTGCCGGCTCTTTACGAAAGCCTTACGGCTGATATTGACTTAAATGACGTAAAAGCGGTAGGCGTGAGCGTAAGACCGAGAAATGTCCTCGGCTCGTATATGCCGGTATTTCTTGTAGGCGAGGGCTGCGGCAGAGTGGCTGCGTCGTCGCTCGGAGTGCCGGTGTACGAGTTTTCACATCAGGACGGTCATATTATGGCGGGTATATACTCGGGCGGCTGCTTTGAACTGCTTGACCGTGACTTCCTTTCGGTTCATATATCGGGCGGCACGACGGAGATTTTAAAAAGCCGTTATACGATGCGCGCGTTTGAAAATAAAATCATAGGCGCCACGAAGGACATAAGCGCGGGACAGTTTATCGACAGAATAGGCGTAAAGCTCGGTCTTGATTTTCCGGCGGGCAAAGCGCTTGAACAGCTTGCCGCCGAAGCGGACGATGCGGTAAAATTACCCGTATCCGTACAGGGCAGCTTTATGAGCTTTTCGGGAGTGGAAACAAAAGCGTCGCGCATGACGGACAGTACGGACAGAGCCGCGCTTGCGCGCGGCGTGCTTGAAACCGTCGCGCTCACGCTTGTAAGCTCCGTAAATAACGCGATAAAGGAAACAGGCGCGCACGATGTACTTATTGTGGGCGGAGTAGCGTCGAACGGTATAATAAGAAAAGCGCTTACCGAGCATCTTGACGCGGACGTATTTTTCGCGTCAGCAAAGTATTCCTCCGATAACGCGGTAGGGACGGCTTATCTCGCGTATCTCGCAAGCAAGGAGGCTTAAAGTTGGAACCTAAAATAGCTACCGTTTCACAGATAAACGGTTACGTAAAGAAAATTCTCGATCACAATATAATACTGAACAACGTATGGGTAAAGGGCGAAATTTCAAATTATAAGCGTCATTATTCGGGACATCTGTATATAACGCTTAAGGACGAGGGCGGAGTATTAAAATCCGTAATGTTTCGCTCCGCGGCGGCGACGCTCGCGTTTGAACCGTCGGACGGCATGAAAGTCATGGCGCGCGGACGCGTAAGCGTGTACGAGGCGGGCGGCGCGTACCAGCTTTACATCGAAGAAATGATACCCGACGGCGTGGGAGAACTGTATATCGCCTACGAACAGCTTAAACGCCGCCTCGAGGAAGAGGGACTGTTTGACGAGCGCCGCAAAAAACCGATACCGAAATTCCCGAAAACGGTCGGCGTTGTCACCGCCCCGACGGGCGCGGCTGTGCGCGACGTTATAAACGTAATCACAAGACGCTGCCCCATGACCGAGATAATCATATACCCCGCGCAGGTACAGGGCGCCGGCGCGGCGGAAAGCATAGTAAAGGCGATTGAGTACTTTAACGCGGCGAACGCGGCAGACACGCTCATAGTTGGACGCGGAGGCGGCAGTATAGAGGACTTGTGGGCGTTTAACGAAGAAATAACGGCACGCGCGATTTACGCGTCCAAAATACCCGTAATTTCCGCCGTCGGACACGAAACCGATTTCACCATAGCCGACTTTGCAGCGGATTTAAGAGCGCCTACTCCGTCGGCGGCGGCGGAAATAGCGGTACCGTCGGCAATTGAGCTAAGAGGTATGCTAAACGCGGACCAAAATCGTATTTTGCGCAATATCACGGGCAGAATAGACAGCGGCAGACTGCTTTTAAAACGCTTTAAAATGAAAACGCCCAAGGACAAGATTGACGAGTACAGTCTGCGCGTTGACGCGCTGACGCGTTCTATGGAAAACAGCGTCAAAATGAAAACCATGACGCTTCGACGGGCGTTCTCGGAGCAGGCGGCGAAGCTGGACGCCCTCTCGCCGCTGCAAACATTGTCTCGCGGCTACGCTATACCGACCAAGAAAGACGGCACGGTTATACGCGGCGCAAAGGAGATAAAAAGCGGCGACGAATTTACTTTGAGGTTAAGAGACGGCAGCAAGGACTGCGTTGTAAAATAAGGAGAGGAACTATGGCTGAGAAAAAGACATTTGAACAATCGATAACGGAACTGGAGCAAATAGCGGCGAAGCTCGAGGACGGCAGCGTGACGCTCGACGAGTCTCTTGCGCTGTTCGAGAAAGGAATAAAGCTTAGCAAAAGCTGCCAGAAAATGCTCGACGAGGCGGAAAAGAAAGTATCCATACTTATGACGAACGAGGACGGCGAGGTTCAAAAGGAACCTTTTGCGGACGGTGAACGGGAATGAAAGCATTACTGAAAGAAAAAGCGGCTCAGATTGACAAGGCGCTCGACGCTTACCTGCCTCCGCGCGATAATTTGCAGAGCGTCATTTACGACGCGATGCGCTACAGCCTGTTTGCCGGCGGTAAGCGCCTGCGC
>CANQQW010000069.1 GCA_947626075.1 uncultured Clostridia bacterium | reverse complement strand
CATTTCTATAATTGTGGATTTGAGGCACGGAAGCGTTATGTTCCATATCTTTCTCCAGCGTCCCGCGCCGTCAACGGTAGCCGCCTCGTAAAGCTCGGCGTCTATACCTGTTATGGCGGCGAGGTAGATAATCGTACCCCAGCCCATACTTTGCCATACTCCTATAAGTACGTACATGACGAGCCAATGCCATTTTTCCGTAAGGAACGGTATTGTACTGCCGCCCATACGCGTTATAAGCACGTTCACGTAGCCCGAAAGGGGTGAGAAAAGCTGGTAGGCGAGTCCCGCGATGATGACCCATGAGAGGAAGTGCGGCAGGTAGAGTATTGTCTGCGTTGTGCGTTTGAACCACTTGCAGCGAATCTCGTTCAGGAATATCGCGAGGATAATCGGTGCGGGAAAGCCTACGATCAAGTCGAGTATGTTAAGTAAAAGCGTGTTTTTAAGCGCTATGTAGAAATCTCTCGACTTGAATACCTTTTCAAATACCTCAAGTCCGATAAATTCCGAGCCCGCGAAGCCCTTTATCGGTTTGTAATCAAGAAATGCGATTGAAAGTCCCGCAAGCGGCAGGTATTTAAAAACAATAACCAGCGCGAGCGGTATCAGGAGCAGGAGGTAAAGCTGCCAGTCTCTTTTTAGATAGTACATTGCTCCCTTGCCCTTATTCTTTTTTACCGTTTGTTCTTTTTTCATTTTTTATATGCCGACCCCCTTTGTATTATTTGTAAAATTTGGCTATACTATATTATTTATAGTAACATTTTTTATGCAATTTGTCAATGATATTTATTGTTTTACACAAAAAAAGCCGACTTTTTACACAAAAGCCGGCTTATGTTTATTTAGGCTTCGCTGCTCGCGATTTTTGCGCTGAGCGGCTGCAAGGTTTCGCCGTTCCAAAGGAACGCGGCATATTTATCTGTCGTTATTTCAGTCTCCGCGGAAACTTCACCGCCCGGCTCAACCGCTTTTTTGTTGAGCTTTACGCCGGTTAAAACGCCTCCGTCGTCATACTCGGCGGTAAGCAGGAAAATCGTCTCGGTTTTGTCGGTACTGTTTGTCACGGTCGCTGAGGCTTTTTTGTTCTCAACTTTAAACTCCTTAACATCAAGTTTTTTGATCGTCAGTCCGTACGCGTTTACAGCCTTTACCGCTTTTCCGTCAAAGTCGAATAGCGTTGTGTTCTCGACAACGTTTCCGTCGGGCTTGTCGGTGTCTTCTTTGTACGCCCAGCCCGAAAGGGATTCGTTAGGGTTCGCGGGGTCATTGACGTGAATCATAGCCGGGTCCCAGTAGAGAACGCCGACGCAGCAGCCTGTGTCCCTGAGCTGTGTGAACACGTCGGAAAGGTAATTATAATGTCCTTCCGGGGTGTACGGGTATTTCGTGTCATATCCCGGAGCGGTGGCAACGAGCTGTCCGTCGTGTCCGTTTTTCTTTTTCGGCGTCCAGTTGTAGCCCGTTTCCATAATCATAACGGGTTTATTGTACTTCGCGTACATTCTCTCGCAGAAAGCCGCAGCCGCCTCAATCGGAGACTCAGACCATGCGGGGTAGTATGAAGCGCCCAAGACGTCAACAGCGCCCGCTTTTACGGCTTCGTCCATGAGCCATGTGTACTTTCCGTCGTTTATCGCGTGATTGCTGCCCTCGGTCGCCAAGTGAATTATAACCTGCGTGTCCGGCGATACCTGTTTTACAGCGTCATAGCCGCTCTTTAGGAATTTTCTGAAATACTCGATTTCCTTGGAGCACTTTATGTCGTTTGCGTCGTCCTTTTTACTGTCAAAAACAAGCTCAAATCTATCCTCGTTCATATTCGCCTCATACGCGTTGCCGAACGGGAAAAGCAAGCCGCCGTTTATCTCGTTTCCGAGAGAAACGTATTTCGGGAGCGTGTTCTGCTCTTTGAGCTTCGTCATTATATCAAAGGTGTAATCGTAAATTATGGTGACAAGCTTATCCTGTATCTGCTTTTTCTGCGCCGCAGTCATGGATTTTAGGAACGACGCGCTGCGTATGTCATAGCCCAGCTCGTCTTTTATCTGCGCCGCCCAATCCGCCGGTACAATCTGACGCGTTCCGTTCGACCAGTAGTCGGAGTAATTGAACGTAAACTGTATGTCCATGCCCGCATCCGCCGCGCGCTTTGATAGCTTTAAACAGTCCTCCTCGTTCTGATAGCCGTCGGGCAGATAGTACGTGCCGTCTCCCCTGCCCTTACCGGGGTTGTTGGAAAGACGTATGCGAGCCATGTTCATGCCCTTATCAGCCAAAAACTCGAACGGGTCAACCTTAGTGCCGTTCTCGTCCTTGTACACGCCGCCCAAATCCTCTATGTAGTTTACTTCGGTCATGTCGCCGCCGGCGTAAAAATCGCCGTCGGCAAGCGCTGAGCACGGCATCAGGGCGGTGAGCGCCGCCAGCGCAAATGATATTATCGCTTTTTTCATAAAAATATCCTCCGTTACACTTGTTTATAGATATAGTGTATCATATTTTTATGAAATGTACAATATTATTTTTAAAACTCTCGTTTATTATCAGCCGACGGGCGGCCGATGACCGCCCCTACAACAGGTGTATATTTAGCTGTAAGCGCAGAAGATTTGGATGCAGAATGGACGAAATTCATCCCGAAGTCGTACACAGGTACGTCGAGCGGTGAATTTCGTCCATAGCGTTAGCGGTCTGCGCCAAAGATTCAAGCTTATTTTTTTATCTTGATTATGTATTCCATACCCCAGTCGAAAGAATTTTCTTCTATATCCGCGTCGATACCGCCTTTTTTCATAAGATTGACGGCGCGGCGGACTGTGTTTTTAAATACCTTTACGTCGTTCGCCTTTGTTACGCGCAGGTCGTCTATCGGCTTCGGTTTGTATGTGTTCATAGCGCGCACAAGCTGCTCGGTCTGGGTTACGTTCAGATTGTCGCGGCAGACTATTTTTACCGCCTCAAACTGCTTCTCCTCGTCGGGAAGAAGCAGCAGGGCGCGCGCATGGCGCTCCGTTAAATCATAGTCGCGTATCAGTTTCTTCACAAGCGGCGGCAGGCGCAGAAGGCGCATCTTATTCGCGACCGACGCTTGACTTTTACCCACGCGCGACGCAAGCTCCGTCTGCGTAAGTCCCTGCTCGCGTATAAGATTTTTATAGCTTTCGGCTATCTCGAAAAAAGATAAATCCTCTCTCTGCAAATTCTCCAAAAGCGCCAAAATGGCGGATTTGTCATTGTCCGCGTCGATTATAATCGCCGGTATTTCCTCCAGCCCCGCCATCTGCGCGGCGCGGAAACGTCTCTCGCCCGCGACAAGCTCGTACTCCGAGCCGCTGCGCCTAACGGTAATCGGCTGCAAAAGCCCGTACTCGATTATTGAATTCCTAAGCTCCTCCATCGCGGCGCTGTCAAAATACTTCCTCGGCTGATTCGGATTCGGCGCTATCATATAAAGCGGCAGCGACACTACTTTCGTCTTATCATGCTGCGTCTGTTTCTTTAATATGTTTATCATTTTGCTACTCCTGTAAGGGATAATTCATGTAAGGTTAAATCCGTCCATTTAAAAAGAGTAAGCAGCGATAATGTAATTCACAGTTGAATACACATGAGGTCATTACATTATCGCCATTTACCCTCGGTGGTGGAAGGTGTAAGACAATTTTGGGGGTAGAACAGGGTCTTGGGGATACCCTGTTTGAAATGTACCATTCTGATACTTATCTGCCTTACATTTACTATTATAGCATATTTTCCCCTGTTGGCAAGCATTTTCATGCGCCGCGTTTCGGCACCGTTTTACATTATTTTTTTATTTCGATAAATTGTACGGAGTTCCGATAGGAATTTTTGTCGCAATACCGGCTTTTCTCGGATATTTTAGGGGAGTTTGTCCTACTTTTTTTATCACGATTATCTTGTGTTTGAGGTCGGTAAACGGTATGTCCGTCTCGCAGACGTCCTCTACCTCGCCGCCGAGGATTTTTATCGCGCGGCGCGCGTCCTTTAGCTCCTGTTCGGCAAGAGGACCCTTGAGCGCCAGAAAGTAGCCGCCCCGCTTTAAAAACGGTATGCACCATTCCGACAGCACCGTTAAATTCGCCACGGCGCGAGATACCACGGTATCGAACTTGCCGCGGTAAGAGGCGTTTCTTCCGACGTCCTCCGCCCGCGCGTGGATAAGCTCCACGCCGCCTATGTTAAGCTCATCGCACACATTCCCAAGAAACGTAATACGCTTGTTAAGGCTGTCCAAAAGCGTCATGCTAAGCTCGGGCTTCACTATTTTGAGCACAAGTCCCGGGAAGCCCGCGCCCGTACCCACGTCCATAACTTTGCCGTTTACGCGGTTCGTGCAAAGCGCGGTAAGGCTGTCAAGGAAATGCTTAGTCGCTATGTCCGCATCGTCCGTTATCGCGGTAAGGTTCATTTTTTTGTTCCATGCCTTAAGGAGATTTGCATACTCCGCAAGGCGCGCCGCCAAAGCGTCGTCAAGAGTCACGCCCAGGAGTTTTGCGCCGTTTATAATTAAATCCTTCATACGCTTACAGGGACATGAGCCAGGGTATCATGGGCGTTACGTAAATTTCCATGTACCCCTCCTCGTTCGGGTGTGTGCCGTCGCCCTCTGGGCGGTCGCTCGCACTGAAATATTTTTTCTTCTGCTCCGCGTCGCGCACGTTTACGCCGGTTTCTTTGTTATTCTTCTCGTACAGGTCAAGGTACGGGATCTCCCACTTGGCGCAAGCCGCTTTTATAAGCTCGTAGTACGGTTCAAAGGCTTCCTCAGCGTCATAGGTGAACGGGTCGTGAATAATAACATAGCCCGTTTTGCTTTCGGGATGCGCGGTCTTTACACGTGAGAAAATGCTTTCAAGCGCGCCCGCCGTGGTCGTTTCGTCATAATCGCCGTCAAAGCCCTCGGTAAGGGCTCCCAAAGGAGCATGGTTCCAAAAATCGTTTATGCCGCCCTCAATAATTATATAATCGTACTCGTCCGTAAGCTTTTCGGTCATGTCGATTATACACGGACGTATTCCGTCCGCGTCACTTGACCACTTGACATTACGCGCGAGCGCAGCACCTCCCGCGCTCGGATTGGTAACGTTCATACCGCATATTTCACCGATAAGCTTACCGTAGCCGCCGTGATAATTTGTGCCATAGCTGATGCTGTCGCCTATAAACGCTATGCTCTTATCATGCAGCGCGTTGACGTTTGCGCCGTTTTCCGTCCCGTTTATCGCTGCCGCCGTCATGGAAACGACAGCGGCAAGCAGCATGGATACTATTTTAGTCATAATTACCACCTACCCTAAAATCTTTTCTATCAAAGCCGCAAGTTCCTCCGCTTTTTTTGTTATGTAATCAACGTCCTTGCCCTCAATCATCACTCTTACAAGCGGTTCTGTTCCCGACGGGCGGATAAGCACTCTGCCCTCGCCCGCGAACTCGTCCTCCAAAGCCTTGCAGGCAGCCGCGATTTCGGGATTTTCCATATATTTATCCTTGAACTCGAGCTTTACCGTCGCGTTTTTAAGCACCTGCGGCATTACCTTTACGATTCCCGCCGCTTCGGACGCGCGCAGACCCGTCTTTTTTAAGACGGATAGGAATTGAAGCGCGCTCACAAGTCCGTCCCCGGTGGTGTTGTGGTCGAGGAAGATTATGTGTCCCGACTGTTCGCCGCCGATGTTGTAACCGTTTTTAAGCATTTCCTCAAGCACGTATCTGTCGCCAACGTTGGTGCGGGGTATATTTATGCCAAGCTTTTCACCCGCGATAAAAAGTCCGAGATTGCTCATAACGGTCGCGACGAGCGTATTCTGCTTGAGCTGTCCGTTATCGCGCATAAACTTTGCGCACGCAGCCATAATCTGGTCGCCGTCTATAAGATTGCCCTTTTCGTCAACGGCGAGCAGTCTGTCCGCGTCGCCGTCGAACGCAAGTCCCACGTCCGCGCCGATCGACGTAACGTATGCTTTAAGGCTCTCCATATGCGTCGAGCCGCATCTGTGGTTTATGTTCACGCCGTCGGGCGTGTTATGGATCGCCTCAACGTTCGCGCCGAGCTTATTAAGCGCCTTGAACGCCGTCTCATACGCCGCGCCGTTCGCGCAGTCGATTGCTATTTTCATGCCGTCGAGACGGCAGTCTATCGTCGATACCGCGAACGCGACGTAATCCTCGACCGCGTTGTGGTTCGCGCTTACGTAGCCGACCTTGCCGTGAGTGGGCAGGTCGTCTATCGTCTTTTCACCCGTGATATAGCTTTCAATTTCATTTTCAATCGCGTCACTCAACTTGTAGCCGTCCTGATTGAAAAACTTTATGCCGTTGTATTCGCAGGGGTTATGCGACGCGCTTATCACAACGCCGGCGTCAGCCTTGTAAAGACGCGTCAGATACGCGACCGCAGGCGTCGGTACTACGCCGAGCGGTATTACCTTTGCGCCCATCGAGCAAAGTCCCGCCGTGAGCGCCGCTTCGAGCATGTCGCCCGATTTTCTTGTGTCCTTGCCTATTAGTATGCGCGGGCGGTGACCCGTGCTGTGCTTTGTCAGCACATACGCGCCGCTCTGACCCGTTTTAAACGCCAAATCGGCTGTTAAATCCTTGTTCGCGATACCTCTTATGCCGTCGGTTCCGAATAGCTTGCCCATTTTCATCTTCCTCCATAATATCAGATTACACTACTTCCGCGCCGCTCTGAATGTCATTTAATGTAGTCAGAACGGTCAGCTCGTCGTTATATTCAGCCGATAAAATCATGCCGCACGATTCAAGTCCCATCATTTTGCGTGGTTTTAAATTCGCGACGAACAGCACGTTTTTGCCGATAAGTTCCTCCGGCGTATGGTACTTTGAAATGCCCGATAAAATCTGTCTTGTGTCGCTGCCGACCTGCAAAGTAAAGCGCAGGAGCTTAGAGGATTTTGGTACTTTTTCGCATTCTATGACCTTGCCGACTCGTATATCAAGCTTTTCAAATTCCTCAAATTCGATATAGTCCTTGTACGGCGCGATTTCTATCTTTTCTTCCTCCGCGCCCGCCGACAGCTCCTCTTCAAGCTCCGCGAGCTTCTTTTCCGCGTCTATTCGCGCGAACAGCGGTACCGCCTCGCCTACCTTTACGCCCGCTTCGGTCACGCCGAATTTGTCCGCGTTTTCAAAATCAAGCGCCGCCGCGCCTGTCTGCGCGGCGATGTTTTTCGATGTTTCGGGCATGTACGAGCTTAAAAGCGACGTTATAATTCTGATTGTTTCAATAAGATTGTACAGCACCGTGCCGAGACGCGCCCTTTGGTTCTCGTCCTTTGCGAGTACCCACGGCGTTGTCTCGTCGATGTATTTGTTCGCGCGGTTTACGACCGTCCATATTTCGTCGAGACTGTCCGCGACGTGCAGCGTTTCCATTTTCTTCATGATTTTACCGAGCGCGCTCGTGGCAACCGCCTTTAAGTCGTCGTCAAACTCTCCCGCTGTGTCTCCGGGCTGTATTACGCCGTCAAAATACTTGTTAATCATAGCGACGGTGCGGTTCACGAGGTTGCCGAGAGTGTTCGCAAGGTCGCTGTTGAAGCGGCTTATAAATACCTCGTACGTTATCGTTCCGTCCTGCGCGAACGGCATTTCGTGAAGCGAGTAGTAGCGTACCGCGTCAACGCCGAAGTGCTTTACAAGATCCTCGGCGTATATCACGTTTCCACGCGACTTGCTCATTTTTTCCTCGCCCACGAGCATCCACGGGTGACCGAATACCTGCTTCGGCAGCGGCTCGCCGAG
>CANQQW010000068.1 GCA_947626075.1 uncultured Clostridia bacterium | reverse complement strand
TGCAATCGGCAAACTGCACAATAATCGATAAGGAATTTTGGGTGTTTTTTAGACTGCACGATTCTTGACAATTCCAACTGAGGGGTTTTATCGCCCTCTCACCCCCCTCACCCCTTTACCTCCCCCCTCGTAGGGGCGGTCATTGGCCGCCCGCCATTCCCCCGCTTCTCTCTCACCCCCTCGCGTCCCAAAATCTCACCCTTTTTAACATTTTTCTATCCTAATTAATGGTTTTCTTTTAATAGTTACGGGACATTTACACAAAAAAATACGCGGCATACCGAAATATTACCGCGTATTTTATAAAAAAGGTGGTTTTTATGCATATAATTAAATAAATTTGATGAGCCTAAGCCAATTTTTAAGCGAATTTGCCCACTGCGCAACGTGCGGCATCTCCTCGGCAAGCCCCAGCCCGTGATGCCCGAATGGGTATATATGCAGCTCAAACGGCACCTGCGCTTCCGACAGCGCCCCTGCGTACAAAAGCGAGTTCTGAACAGGCACCGTGCAGTCCTCCGCCGTATGCCAAATGAACGCGGGCGGCGTTTCACGTGTGACATGCCTATGGAGCGACATAAGCTCCTTATCCGCTTTAAACGCCCTTTCGCCTATCAAATTCTGACGCGAACCGTCATGCCTGTACTCGAACATATCTATTACGGGATAACATAGTATCGTCGCGTTCGGCTTGCAGTTTTCCTTGTCAATATCGTCCGTTTTTTCGTATATATCCTTGTCGTAATGCACCGATACCGACGCGGCGAGATGACCTCCCGCGCTCGAGCCCATAACGGCAATCTTGTTCTTGTCTATGCCGTACTTGTCCGCGTAATACCGCGCGTATCTTACGGCGCGCACAGCGTCGCTAAGCTCGGCGGGGTGCTTGTACGGCGCTACACGGTAATCTACCACAAACGACGTTATACCGATTGACAAAAGCTTTTCGGCATACGCCGCGCCTTCATGCTCGGCGCGCATAGCGTAGCCGCCGCCGGGGAAAATTACAACCGCGCAGTCGGAAGTACCCTTATAAACCGTTATCGTCGGTTTTCTCGGAGATGTCTCTCCGTCCTCAATATAGCTGTCGTTCCAATAAGGAATTACATTTCCCCACAGATTTTCCGTAACTGTATTCACTTTCATATCCCCCTTATTCAGACGTTGGATTTTTTACATACTCGTCAAAATTCTTTATAAAATCCGTTACCTTGCTCTTTTTGATTGTAAAGTTGACCTCGCCGTTTCGCACCAGCGCGCAGTTAATATCGTCTATAGGCTTTATCTCAACCACGGTATCGTCCTCGCTCTTTATACCGTCGAACGTGATTTTCAAAAGCGTTTCATCGCCTATAGCGTCGCCTCTGTACACGCCGTCAACCGCCAGCGCCATAACGCTTTGATAAATACCCTGCGACACATCGCTGTCACTTTCCTTGCCGTCAAGCTCGAACGTGTACTGATGGTCCTTATGCTCAATATCTATCGTATGCGTCTTTCCGCCATGTTCAACCTTGACGCTCTTTACCTTTGAAATATCGACAAGCGCCTGTAATTTGCTGACTATATTGAACGCGGAGTCGTTTACAAAGCTTACGCTGTCGGCGGGCGTGAGATACGTTCTGTCCCTGTACTTCACATACGTTTCACCGTTTACGCTCTTTCCTATTATAAGCTCCTCAGTGTATTCCTCTCCGTACTTGCCGGTAGTGTTATCGTACGGATGCACGGCGAGCGTAAGACGCGGTGAATCGGCTGTAATACCGCTGTCCGCGCCGTCTACCTGCGAGTTAAGCGTGATTGTGCCGATAGGCTCAAGAATTTTATCGTCAATATAGTCGTCGTTCGCGCCGCCCTTATACGGTGAAACCATCTCCCACACATTATTTGTGTTCACGTCTACGTTGTCAACGAGCTTGATTTCTATAGTGCCGTCGCTTCTGTCCAAACGCACGTCGCGTATATCGTCAATATCAATGTTAAAACGGTTAAACTCCTGATAAAAGCTCAAAGGCTGCCTTAAAGTATCCGCCTTGAACGAATACATCGTATACACGGCGTCGCCGCCGTCGAGCATCACAAAATACTCTCCGAGCGTCGGGCTCATGTCGCCGACATAAAGCTTATCCGCGTCACCGTTCTTCTTTGTAATCGTCACCGTTATATCAGGATTGTCAAGACCGTACTGCGCGAGGTTGGACATATCCTCGGATATTTTATGCTTAGATGTAAGCGAAGCCACCGTTCCGGCGAGCGTGTACGCCTTAGACGGGTCAACGTCCTCGGTCGTCAGGTCGTTTATCGTCCATACGGAATTACCGAGATTTACGGCTTTTATACTGCCGCTTTCCGTAACGACGTTTACGTTGTCAATATTATCCGCGTCCTCGGAGTATATCGTGTATACTTCCTCGTCCGCGCCCGTTTCGCTTTTTTTCGAAACGTCAATATTGTTCACAACCACAATACCCACGGCGAACACCGCCGCGGCAGCCACAGGTATGATTGCCTTTTTCCATGACTTACTCATAGGTTTCTCCTCTTTATCCATACCGCTAAACCGCATACAAGTATAATAAGCGGTATCAGTATCACAACGATTACGAATATAACGACTATCTGCGACGCGCTCACGGTGAACGCGTTGTTTATAAGCGTCTTTTCATCAACTAAGAATGTATCGTCGGCGCCGGTGGTATAGTTTACCAAATTCATAAAATAATCGTAATTCGCGAGACCGTACTCGTTTGTAAGCATGGACGCATCAAGCGTTAAAAGCATCGTATTTCCCGACACGTATACGGACGAGCCATTTGCAGCATCGGCGGAAAGCGCGCCTACTATGAACTCGCCCTCCTCCTCGCCGCCTACTTTCTCGACCAGTTCGTTTGTAGTCGTGTACGCGCTTTCGGAGCTTGTGAGCACGGGAGTAACGGTCACTGAGCCGTTAGACTCAAATTCCTGCGTAAGCTGCTTCGAGTACGGGAAATACGCTACCGTTCTGTTGTTTTTCAAAATGCTTCCCGTAAACTCCGTCTCCTTGATCCTCGGCACCACAAGCGCAACGCCCGTGCCGCCAAGCGATACAGACTGCGACATATCCGTTTCTATTACCGAGTTGTCGTTTACGCCTATTCCCCATGAGGATTTAAGATATGTGTACAAGTTATTGAGCGCGCGGCTGTCCGCGTCGAAGTAGCATTGGAGGCTGCCGCCGCCTTGCAAATAAGCGTCAAGCTTACTTATTTCGCCGCTCGATAAATCAGCCGTGGGACGCGCTATTATTACGAGCGACGCGTCCTCGGGTATATCCTCCGAGAGCAGGTTTAAATCCGTAATTTCGTAATTTTCCTCTTTGAGCTTGGAGCGCGCGCCGTCCACACCAATCTCGTTATGACCCGTGACTATGCAAGCCTTCAAATCGGTTTCCGAAGAAACGTATCTGAGCGCCGCGTTCATCTTATTTTCTACGTTCAGCGACGTGTACTGCCCCGTCTGCGCGTTCACGCCGTAAAGCTCCGTAAGCGAGTATACCTTAAAGCGTTCGCCGGAGTCCACAATTACCGAATTAGCCGTAAGACTTGTACCGTCCGTTACATACTTCTTACCGAACGTCGGATTTTCAGCCATATTAATGTTGGTTACTTTTATCGACGGTGCTGCCGCCGAATAACCGCCGAGCGCCGAGCTTACCCTCTCGTCCTGGTTTGACTCGCCTGAAAGTATATACACGTCCACAGGCGTATCGTAGTCTTTCAAAAACTCTTTCGTCTTGTCCGACAGCTCAAACATCTTATTTGTCGTAAAATCGATTTGCAGCGGGAATTTGTTGTTAAGAACCGTCACAAACGCGTTTAATGCGATTACAAGCGCTATCGAGCCTAAAATCATTGCCAAGGAGGTTATTCTGTACTTTTTCATATCATTACCCCCTTACCTTGTTCTTCGTCCCTCAAAGACCATAGTTGTGAAGAACAAGAACAGTCCCGTAAGGCTTAAATAGTATATTATCGGTTCAAAGCTCATAATTCCCAAAGTAAACTCAGAAAATCTTTCAAGAGGCGACAGCCACAAGAGTATATTTTCTATTTTTGCATTTGAAACGTACGACGATATTGAGCCTAAAAGCATTGTCAATATAAGCGCTCCGTATGTCGCCGCTGCCGCCACAATCTGACTTTCCGTAAGGGACGACATAAACGCGCCTATCGCGAGTATAACGGAGCAAAGTAAAATAAAACCTATATAGCAGTTTATCGTCTCGGCTATCGGCAAACTTCCCCATGCCGCCAGTATACACGGATATATCATCGTTATAACAACGCCTGTCATAAACACGCCGAACGCGGCAAAAAATTTACCGAGCACCATTTCCCACGTGGATATTGGCGCGGTCAAAAGCAGTTGATCGGTTTTGAGCTTCCTGTCCTCCGAAAATAGACGCATGGTTATGAGCGGCAGGAAAAACACCGCCATACGCGTCACCGACGCGAAAAATCCCGTCATACTCGCCGTCATGTAGCCTATGTTTACGAGATAGAACATTACGCCCGTAAGCAGCAGGAATATTGTCAAAAAGACGTAACCGAGCATAGATGTGAAGTATGAGCTCAGTTCTCTGTTAAATATCGCTTTCATTCTCGTTTTCCTCCTTTGCGGGCGCTTTTGTAAGCTCAAGGAAAATATCCTCAAGCGACGCTTCGATTTCCTTTTGCTCCGTTATAGGCATTGATTTGTCGGCAAACGCGAAGAATAAGTCCTTTTTACCCTGCTCGTCAAGACGCGTGTCAAATTCAAAGCTGTACACGTCGCCTTGCGACGACACGCAGACCACATTTGAAATACCGTCAAACGAATTAAGTATTTCCTCCGCCGTTTCCCTGTCAGCTGACACGGAAATCAGCATACGGTTTACGTCTTTCATTTTAGTCGACAGATTTTCCGGCGTGTCCTCCGCGACCAGCTTGCCTTTATTTATTATTATCACCCTGTCGCATACCGCGCTTATCTCGCTCAAAATATGCGAGCTTAATATTACCGTCTTTTCTTTACCCAAATCTTTTATCACATTACGCATCTCTATAATCTGCTTCGGGTCAAGTCCGACGGTAGGCTCATCGAGTATAAGCACCGGCGGGTCGCCTATAAGCGCGCCCGCGAGACCTACTCTTTGGCGGTAGCCCTTTGAGAGATTGCCTATCTTCCTTTTCTTTACATCGTCGATTTTTACCGTGTCAACAATATTCTGTATATGCTTTTGGCGGTCGTCCGTTTTGACCTTTTTGAGTTCATACACAAAATCAAGATAATCCCATACTATCATATCGAGATAGAGAGGCGGTATTTCCGGCAGGTAACCTATACGCTTTTTTACGTCCTGCGGATTTTCCATTATGTCAAATCCGTCCACATTTACCGTTCCTTCGGTGTACGCCGTATATCCCGTGATAATGTTCATGGTTGTAGACTTACCCGCGCCGTTAGGACCGAGAAATCCCAGCACCTCGCCTTTCTTTACGTCAAAGCTGATGTGGTCGAGCGCGTACTTGCCGCCGTATCTTTTTGTAAGATTGGAAATAGTGATCACTTGCAATACTCTCCGTTTCAAATTAAATTACATGAACCGCTTTCGCGGTTCATCTTACTAACCATTTTATCACACTTTTGTTAAGCGAATATGAACAAACGGTTAATTTTCTTTATTTTTAGGCATTATTTTAATAGCCAGTTCGTCAAGCTGCTCTTCATCAACCGAATTGGGCGCTCCCGACATCAGCTCCGACGCATTCTGCACTTTCGGGAACGCGGTAACGTCCCTTAAGCTGTCCGCGCCGCACATAAGCATAGCGAGACGGTCAATACCCATGCCCATACCTCCGTGCGGCGGCGCGCCGTACTTGTACGCTTCCACAAGAAAACCGAATTTCGCCTCTATTTCCTCGTCCGTAAGTCCCAGCGACTCAAACATTTTCTGCTGCAGCTCCGAATTTGTTATACGCATTGAGCCTGACAAAAGCTCCATGCCGTTCAATACGAGATCGTACGCTTTCGCGATGACCTTTCCCGGGTCTGTGTCAAGATACTGTATGCACTCGTCCTCAGGCATTGTAAACGGGTGATGCATCGCAATCCATGAATCCGTTTCCTCGTCATATTCAAAGAACGGGAACTCCGTTACCCATGTAAAATTCCACGCGTTCGGAATAATATCAAGCTGCCTTGCCACTTTCGTGCGCAGCGCGCCGAGGACGGACAGCGTTACGTTTGTCTTGTCCGCGGCAAACAGCACAACGTCGCCCTTTTGAGCGCCGCATCTCTCTATTATCTTTTCGGTTTCGCCGTTTTCCATGAATTTGGCGAACGCGCAGGTAGGCTCGTCCTCTACCCAGCGTATAAACGCGAGACCTTTCGCGCCTATACCGCGCACATACTCGGTAAGCTTGTCAATTTCTTTTCTTGTAAGCACCGACGCCGCATTTTTAGCCACAATCGCGCGTACCGAGCCGCCCGCGTCCACAGCGCCCTTAAACACTCCGAAGCCGCAGTCTTTTACTATATCGGAAACGTCGATTATTTCCATAGCGAAACGCGTATCGGGTCTGTCGGTGCCGTAACGTTCCATTGATTCCTTGTAGGTAAGGCGCGGGAGCGGTGTGGTTATATCTACGTCAATCACGTCTTTAAACACACGTTTTATAAAGCCCTCCACGACCTCTAATATATCCTCCACGTCCACAAACGACATCTCCATGTCTATCTGCGTAAACTCCGGCTGTCTGTCAGCCCTCAAATCCTCGTCACGAAAACAGCGGGCAAGCTGAATATACCTGTCAAATCCCGCTACCATTAAAAGCTGTTTATACATCTGCGGCGACTGCGGCAGGGCGTAGAACTTACCGTGATGAACTCTTGACGGTACAAGGTAATCTCTCGCGCCCTCGGGAGTGGACTTGATCATCATAGGCGTTTCTATTTCTATAAATCCGTTTTCATGGAAATAATCGCGCGCCGACTTTGCTATTTTGCTTCTCAGCATTATGTTATCCTGCAATACCTTTCTGCGAAGGTCAAGGTAACGGTATTTTAAACGCAGCTCCTCGTTTACATTGGTGTCGTCCAATATCTCAAACGGCGGAGTCTGTGCTTTCGCGAGGATACGCAAGTCGTTTACGTAAATTTCAATATTGCCGGTCTTTATCGCGGGATTTTTGCTTTCTCTTTCACGTACCGTGCCCTTCGCCATCAGCACATATTCGCCGCGGCACAAAGACGCTTTCTCAAAAACTTTCCTGTCGGTTGAATCGTCAAACGCAAGCTGCACTATACCCGTCCTGTCGCGCAAATCTATAAATATGAGATTGCCCATATCGCGGATTTTCTGTACATATCCGCCCACGACAACCTCCTTGCCTATTTCTTCCGTCTCCGCGCAGTAATTTGTGCGCCTTAATCCGCTCATTGTATCCATTTTTACGTTCTCCTTTATCTGTACATATACATACATTTTACACTTATTTGTTACCGTTGTCAACACCGCTGTATAAAATTTGACAGTGAGACAAAGCGCTATGCTTTCTTAACTTCAATAAAAATATTCGACATGATCCCGACGGCACGCGTCATGTAGCCGTCCGTCCACTTGTCCCCCGTCGTGCGGTAGGAGGTGTTACCGTACCACGTATAATTCTCGTCCGCGTTATGGAGCGCGCCGAACGAGTTAAAGCGGTTGCCATACATGACGATTTTAATTTCGTGCCGCCCCGTGCCTAAATTGCCGAGGCTCGCTCTGTGCGGCGAATACGCGATAAGTCCGCATCTTTCGCCGTCCGCGTAAACAGCCATGACGGGCGCGGTAAACTTCGGCACGCGGATATAGTATTCGCCTTCGCGGTCAATATCAACGTCAAAAGTATACTCAACATTTCCCGTGTAGAACGTCATGCCCTGCGCGCATATGTCGCCGAATGTCAATTCTGTTTTCGGCGCGGTCACGGTCGTGCCGCGCACCCCGAAGCCGCCGAGCAGATACATATTTTCCAAATACGACTTCGCGTCGTACTCCATTTCAATTTTAAGCTCGTTCGCGCCTTTTTTCAGTTTTGGCAACTCTATAACGCTTATCTCCTTATCGACGTACCAACCGGTTACAGCACCGTCCGCCTTTTCACCGTTCAGGTACACCGTGCATCTCTCCGCGTCCTCAAGCGCAAGGCGGCAGTCCGTCTCAAACTCCGATTGTATATCGAAGTACATCATCGCCGTGTGCGCCTCCCCCGCCGTCACCGCGTAGGGCTGGCGGTCAAGACCTGTGCGCAAAACAAGTCCGAGCGCTTCGCGCACAATG
>CANQQW010000067.1 GCA_947626075.1 uncultured Clostridia bacterium | reverse complement strand
TCGGGTCACCCGGGCGGCTCGCTTTCGATAGCGGACGTGCTTACATACCTCTATTTCGAGGTTATGAACATCGACCCCAAAAATCCGAAAATGGAGGGACGCGACAGGTTCGTGCTGTCAAAGGGTCACACCGCGCCCGCGCTTTACGGAACGCTGGCGGAGAGAGGCTTTTTCGACCCCGCCGAGATGAAGAATTTAAGAAAATTCGGCAGTTTCCTGCAAGGCCACCCGGTATTGGACAAGGTTCCGGGCGTTGAGATGTCTACCGGTTCGCTCGGTCAGGGCGTGTGCGTTGCGGGCGGAATGGCGCTTGCGGCGAAGCTCGACAATAAGGATTACCGCGTGTATTCAATTTTGGGTGACGGCGAGCTTGAAGAAGGTCAGGTTTGGGAACAGGCGATGTTCGCTCCGCATTATAAGCTTGACAACTTCACGATTTTCATCGACAACAACGGCTTGCAGATTGACGGCGACATAACAAAGGTTATGAACCCCACGCCGATAGATAAGAAGTTTGAAGCGTTTGGCTGGCACGTTATAAAGTGCGGCGCGCACGATTTTAACGAGCTTGAAGCCGCCGTGAACGAGGCAAAAGCTACAAAGGGCAAGCCGACCGCCGTTATAATGAAGTCGGTAAAGGGTAAGAACGTGTCGTTCATGGAAAACAATCCCGCATGGCACGGCGCGGCTCCCAAGGAGGACGATTACAATAAGGCGATCGCGGAGCTTGACGAGCAGATTAAGAGATTGGAGGCGATGTTATAATGGCAAAGCAGGCAACAAGAGCGTCATACGGTCAGGCGCTCGTTAAATACGGCATACCCAATGAGAACGTTGTCGTTCTCGACGCCGACCTTTCAAAATCCACAATGACGACGAAGTTTAAGGAAAAATGTCCCGAAAGATTTATAAACATGGGCATAGCCGAGGCGGACATGATGTGCGTCGCGGCGGGTCTTGCGACGTGCGGCAAAATCGCGTTCGCCTCAACGTTCGCGATGTTCGCTGCGGGCAGAGCGTTTGAGCAGATAAGAAACTCAATAGGCTATCCGCACCTTAACGTAAAAATAGGCGCTACTCACGCCGGTATTTCCGTCGGCGAGGACGGCGCTTCGCATCAGTGCCTTGAGGATATAGCGCTCATGCGCACGATTCCGGGTATGGTCATTATAAACCCCGCCGACGACATAGAAGCGCAGCTTGCCGTAAAAGCGGCTATGGAGCATAACGGACCCGTTTATATGCGCTTTGGCAGACTTGCCGTTGACGACGTGAACGGAGAAGACTACAAATTCGAGATAGGCAAAGGCGTACAATTAAAGGATGGCTCGGACGTTACGATTATCGCTACGGGTCTGCTTGTTCAGGAAGCTCTTAAAGCCGCCGAAACTCTTGCAAATGAGGACATAAGCGCGAGAGTTATAAACATTCACACAATAAAGCCCATAGACGAGGAAATTATAATAAAAGCGGCAAAGGAAACGGGCGCGATCGTTACCGCCGAGGAGCATTACGTAATGGGCGGACTTGGCAGCGCGGTAAGCGAGGTTGTTTGCCAAAACGCGCCGTGTCCCGTAAAG
Organism: uncultured Clostridia bacterium; assembly: GCA_947626075.1. GTDB lineage: Bacteria > Bacillota > Clostridia > UBA1381 > UBA1381 > Hominilimicola. The sequence goes on along the minus strand of CANQQW010000067.1, from coordinate 7,634 downwards.
ATAATCGGCACGGAGGACTTTGGTCAGTCGGGTAAGCCGGCGGAGCTTTTTGAAGCATACGGACTTACGGCTGCAAACATAGTTAAGAACGTAAAAGAAATTATTAAGCTGAAATAAAACCCGGAGGTAAGGAATATGAAAAAAATATTACTTGCACTCACGAGCCTTGCGCTGACGGCGGGACTTTGCTCCTGCTCGTCGGACGCACCGATTGTCACGACCACTCCGGCTCCGATACCCGAGATAGACCCCGCGTCGCTCATCACCGTTGACGACGTAGCTACTAATACCGGCTACACTCCCGTAGTCGAACCGACGGAAACGACGCGCGACGGGAACCGCTCGTCCGTGCTTTACGTGAGCGACCCATTGGGTCAATACGATCCCGTCAAGGTGACGCTTACGCAGTTTACGGACACGATAGACTATGAGCAGATTTTCTCCGAGTACGAGGCGGACAAAGCATCACGCGCCGCGGCGGAGCTTATAGGCGGTATAGGACAAGAGGCATACATCGCTTTCCCGACAATACACGTATACGACCGCGGCTGCCTTATCGAAATAACTGCGGGCAGCGGCGCGGACGACACGCAGAGAAATCTGCTGAAAGGTCTCGCGATTACCGCCGCGAGCAGACTGGAATCTGTAATACCCGACCAGACGGGTAAATAATACAACAATTACAAAAGAGTGTATCATTTTCACATGATACACTCTTTTTGATACCCTTTTTACTCACCTATCGCCGCGTCAATAGCCGCCTTAAGCTTTTCCTTATCGGAACATTTAGGATTCATCGCGGAAATATCGTTCGACGTATTCAGCATTATAAGCATCGGCGTTTGACCCTGTACGGGGAAATTACTCGCCGCCTCGGTATTCTCGTCGATATTGATAACATTGAATATCACCTTACCGTCGTACTCTTTCTCAAGTTCCTCCACAACGGACTGAGCCTCGTCAAAATCCTCGTCGCTGTTTGACACAAAGTACATAAACGTGGGCGTTACTTTCTCCTGCTCCGTTACGTTCACGTCCGTAGACGCGTCGCCGGCTTTATCCTTACCGCACGACGCGAGCGCGGGCAAAATCAGCATTGCCGCCAAAATTACCGAAATTACTTTCTTGTTCATTGTTTTATTCCTCCGTTTTTAATTGTTTTTTTAATATATCAAGCGCGCGCAGCGCTGTTTTGTTATATCTCTCCTGCTTTGAGCGTATACGCTCGCCAAGCCCCTCTATTATACCGAAGTTCGCGTTCATCGGCTGGAACGCGCTGTTTTGCGGATTTGAAATGTACAGCGGCAGCGCGCCTATGCACGTCCTCGCGTCAGGCTCAAACATTTCCCTGCCCGACAGCATCCTTGCCATATTGTACCCCGCCAAAATACCGCTCGACGCGCTCTCGACGTAGCCCTCCACGCCCGTGATTTGTCCCGCGAAAAATACTTTCGGGTACTCGCGCATACGGTAGTACCTGTCCAAAAGACGCGGCGAATTTATATACGTGTTGCGGTGCATTACGCCGTAACGGACAAACTCCGCGTCATGAAGTCCGGGTATCATCGAGAACACGCGCTTTTGCTCGCCCCATTTGAGGTTTGTCTGGAAGCCGACCATGTTGTAAAGCGTACCCTCGGCGTTCTCGCTCCTAAGCTGCACCACCGCGTAAGCGTCGTCCTTTCCCGTTTTCGGATTTACAAGTCCGACCGGCTTTAACGGACCGAACGTCAGCGTCTGCTCGCCGCGCTTCGCCATTACCTCCACGGGCATACAGCCCTCGAACACCCTTTCGTTTTCAAATTCCTTTAAAGGCGCGGTTTCGGCGCTTACAAGCTCGCGGTAAAACGCGCCGTACTCGTCCTTTGTCATCGGACAGTTTATGTAGTCCGCGCTTCCCCTGCCGTAGCGCGCAGCCATAAACGCCTTGCTCATATCTATGCTTTCCGCCGTCACAATAGGCGCCGCCGCGTCGTAAAAGTACAGCTCGTCCCCGCCCGTGAGACGCGAAATTTCCTTTGCCATTGCGTCGGACGTTAACGGACCCGTGGCAATTATCGTGTACTCGTCGGTGTCTATCTCGCTCACCTCGCCATAACGCACGGTTATAAGCGGGTGCGACTTTATTTTGTCGGTGATGTACGACGAAAACACGTTTCTGTCAACCGCGAGCGCGCCGCCGGCAGGTACGCGGCTCACGTCGGCGGCTTCCATAATGAGCGAGCCGAAAAGCCGCATTTCCTCCTTTAAAAGTCCGCACGCGTTTTCTATGCGCTCCGCTTTTAAGGAGTTCGAGCATACAAGCTCGGCAAAGCTTTCACTTTTATGCGCGGGCGAATACTTTTCGGGCTTCATCTCGCAAATCTCCACATTAATACCATGCTTCGCAAGCTGCCACGCCGCCTCACAGCCCGCAAGCCCCGCGCCTGTTACCTTAACCCTCATTCTTTTTACTTGCCCTGCGCTCGTACTTGCAGTCCTCGTTAATGCAGAAGATTTTACCGTTTCTCCCCTGCTTTTTGAGCAGCAGCCCGCCGCACTGCGGACACTTTTCCTTGACCGGCATATCCCACGCGATAAAATCACATTTCGGCGAATGTTCGCATGAGTAATACGTTTTACCCTTACGCGAATGTTTTATAAGTATCTCGCCGCCGCACTTCGGACACTCCACTCCCGTACCCTCGCGTATCGCTTTGGTATTGCGGCATTCGGGGTAACCGGGACACGCGAGAAATTTACCGAATTTCGACAGCTTATAAACCATGTTTCTGCCGCACTTGTCGCATATCACGTCGCTTACCTCGTCCTTTATCTTTATTTTCTCTATGCTTGACTGCGCCTTTTCGAGGTTGTCCTTAAACGGCGGATAAAAGTCCTCTATGACGCGCTTCCACTTTTCCTTGCCCTCCTCAACCTCGTCAAGCTTTTCCTCCATACCTGCGGTAAACTCAACGTCAACTATGTCCTTAAAGTTGTTTTTCATTATTTCAGCCGTCACAAAGCCAAGCTCCGTCGGCACGAGCTGGCGCTTGCTGCGCGTCACATACCCGCGCGACACGATTGTCGCTATCGTCGGCGCGTATGTTGACGGTCTGCCTATACCGTTTTCCTCCAGCTCGCGGACGAGTGTAGCGTCCGTGTAACGCGGGGGCGGCTGCGTGAAATGCTGCTTTTCCTCCAAATCCTTCAGCGTGAGCTTCTGCCCCTCTTCAAGCGGCGGCAGCATCTTGTCTTTCTTATTCGCGCCGTCGGCTGCCTCGACGTATACCTTTCTGTATCCCTCAAACGCTATCTTCGAGCCGCTCGCCTTAAACGTGCTTCCGTCCGCGTCTATCGTCACCTGCATGGTATCGTATACCGCGTCCGCCATCTGGCTTGCCGCGAACCGCTCCCATATAAGCTTGTAGAGGCGGTACTGGTCGTTTGTGAGCTTATCCTTTATGTCTATCGGTTTTATACCTATCGAGGTCGGTCTTATCGCCTCGTGCGCGTCCTGCGCGTTCTTTTTCGTTTTATACTGACGCGCCTGTACATATTCGCCGCCGTAATTACCCGTAAGATACTCGACCGCTTCTCTCTGCGCGTCGTCCGCGATACGCAAAGAGTCTGTTCTCATGTACGTTATAAGACCCAATGTACCTATCGCGCCGCCTAAGTTTACGCCCTCGTAAAGCGTCTGGGCTATCTGCATCGTCTTTGCCGACTGGAAGCCGAATTTGTTTGAAGCCTCCTGCTGGAGAGTACTCGTTGTAAAAGGCGGCTGAGGCTTGCGCTTTTGCTTGCCGCGCTTTACGCTTGCGACCGTAAATACGGCGCTTCTTATCTTCTCCGCGACAGCGGCTGACTGCTCCGCGTTCTCTATTTTTGTTTCCTCGTTCTTCTCGCCGTAATACCTCGCGGTAAAGCTCTTTTTGGACTTCGGGTCGGTAAGCTCCGCTTCTATCGTCCAGTACTCCTGCGGCGTAAAGTTCTCGATTTCCTCCTCGCGGTCGCATATGAGCCTTGTCGCCACCGACTGCACGCGTCCGGCGCTCAGTCCGCGCTTTACCTTTTCCCAAAGTATCGGGCTTATTGTATAGCCGACTATTCTGTCAAGCACGCGGCGCGCCTGCTGCGCGTCCACCAAATCCATATCTATGGGACGCGGCTCTTTCATCGCCGCCTTTACCGCCGTTTTCGTAATCTCGTTAAACGTCACGCGGCACGGCGAAGACGGGTCTATACCGAGCGCGCCCGCCAGGTGCCAGCTTATCGCCTCTCCCTCGCGGTCGGGGTCGGTCGCGAGATACACGACGTCGGACTTCTTCGCTTCCTTTTTGAGCTTTGAAAGAAGCTCTCCCTTGCCGCGTATCGTTATATATTTGGGCGTGAAATCATTATCGAGATCAACGCCCATCTGACTTTTCGGCAAATCTATTATATGTCCCATCGAAGCCATTACGTTATAGCCGCTGCCGAGATATTTTTTTATTGTCCCCGCCTTCGCGGGTGACTCTACGATAAGTAATTTTTTCGCTGCCATATTTTTTCCCTTTCTTCTATGTCTTTAACTGATACCTGCCTCCCGGTAAACGTTTGACATATCCTTTCATTTCAAGCATTATCAGCCTTGTATTCAATTCCCCCGCAGCAATGTCCGCCCCTCTTGATATTTCGTCTATCTGCATATCCGCTTTTTTAAGCATAGCGATGATTCGCTCGTCGGTGTCGGTCAGCTTGCCGCGATTTTCGTTTTTTTGCGCGGAGGGTGCTTTTGGCGCGGAGGACGCTTTTAGCGCGGATTGCGGAGTTGTTTCCGTTTTTTCCGCCGCCTGCTCCTGTTCCCTCTTGCCGCTCCCGCGCTTTCTTTTAGGCGCGTTTTCCCTTTTCGGCGTGACGCGCTTTGCGTACGGGTATTCCGAAAGTATATCGTCCGCGTTCATTACAAGCTTTGCTCCGTGCTGTATCAATATATTTGTCCCCGTAAATTGCGTATTTGTAACGTCTCTCGGCACGGCGAACACGTCTCGGTTATTTTCGAGCGCGAACCGCGCCGTTATAAGCGCTCCGCTTTTCGGAGGCGCTTCAGTAACGAGAACGCCGCGCGAAAGCCCCGCTATTATCCTGTTCCTTATCGGGAAATTGGAGCCTATCGGCGGAGTGCCGGGCGGAAATTCAGACATTATGCAGCCTCTTTCCGTCATAGCGGTGTAAAGCTCCGAGTTGTCTCGCGGATAGACTTTATCTATGCCGCAGCCTATAACTCCCACGGATATTCCGCCTCTTTCGATCGTTGTCCACGCTCCCACTGCGTCTATCCCCGACGCAAGCCCGTTTACCGTCACCGCGCCCGCGTCCGTGAGGTCGGCGCATATGCGCTCTGTCACAAGATTGCCATAGTCCGAAGAACGTCTTGTGCCGACCACTCCTATCGTCAGCACATCGTCCAGCTCGGGAAGCTTGCCCATAATATATAATAGGTACGGAGGGTCGGGTATATTCTTCAAAATTTGAGGATAATTTTCATTGTCGTATACGACAATTCTGCCGCCGAGCTGTGAAACGCGCTCCATAACCTGCTTTGCCTTTGTCAAATCCTTATCGAGAAGCAGCGCCCTCTCCTTTTCGTTTATGCCGTATATATTATTGTAGCTTTTTGAAAAATATATGTCCTCGATACTGTCAAAGCGCTCAAAAAGCCGCGTCACATATGTGGCGGCTATGCGGAATTTAGTCGTAAGCCAAATCCAGTAAAGAATATGTTCCATATTTTCACCACCCGAAATACCCTTGTTACATTACTACAAAATCCGAGAAATGTCAAGACCTTTGCCTGAAAAGCTCATACATAAGTATAGCCGCCGCCACGCTTACATTCAGCGACTCCGCCTTTCCCGCTATCGGGATTTTTACCTTTTCGCACATCGTAAGCACCTCGCCGCTTATACCGTTCGCCTCGTTGCCCACCACTATGATTGAGGGCTTTGTCATGTCGGCTCGGCGGTAGTCCGTGCTGTCTATGCCAAGCGCGCCTCCTATAAGCGTGAAGCCCTTTTCTCTGTAGCGCGCGAGAACGTCCGCCGTCACGTCCTTAACTATGCGTATATTGAAGAACGAGCCCATGCTCGCCCGCACCGTTTTCGGGCTGTAAGCGTCCGCGCACCCCTTTGACAAAAGCACCGCGTCAAAGCCGGCGGCGTCGGCGGTGCGAATGATAGTGCCGAGGTTCCCGGGGTCCTGCAAACGGTCGCAGTAAATGTAAGGCTTTTTTATGTCAGGCTCGAATAAGCTATCGTCCATTTTTATAACCGCGAGTATCCCCTGAGGCGCTTTCGTGTCGCACATTTTTTCAAACACGCGGTCAACTGTTTTATACAGCGGTATATTTTTCGGATATTCAAAGTCCTGCTCTTCATAAAAAGAAAACGAAACGTAAAGCGCGCTCACAATTTTACCCGAAGCGAGCGCGTCCCGCACGGACTTTATTCCCTCGACCGTGTATTCTCGGTTTTCGTCTCTCGCCTTCTTCGAGGCAAGGGATTTTACATATTTACATTTAGCGTTTGAAAATGATGTAATTTCTAACATAGTTACAGTCCCCGTCTGACGTAGTTACAGTCCCCGTAAAGTATTATGAGGTAATTATATACCCAAATTAAAAAATTATCAATACAAATTTATCCGTAACAAAAAAAATAGACGCGCGTATTATAAACATAAGAACGGCAAAACAGCGTATTAACATATCAAACATTTTAAAGGAGATGATTTTATTGCAGTCAAACGTACTGTTTGCGCTATCGCTTACCGTCCTCGCGGGGCTTGCGACAGGCGCGGGAAGCGTGATTGCACTGTTCGCAAAAACTTCCAACACAAAATTTCTCGCAGGCTCTTTGGGCTTTTCCGCAGGAGTTATGATATATGTTTCGATGATTGAAATCTTTCAAAAATCAAGAACGTATCTGTCGGCAAGCGTCGGCGACAAAGCGGGATATTACCTTGCCGCAGCGGCTTTTTTCGCGGGCATAATCTTTATCGGTCTTATAGATTACTTCGTGCCTTCAGCCGAGGGTGATATAGGCAATCTAACCGAAAAAGATAACCGTTCGATTGCGCTTAAACGTATGGGAATTATGACCGCGCTTGCAATAGGCATACATAACTTCCCCGAGGGTCTTGCCACGTTTACCTCCGCGCTTAAAGACCCGCGCCTCGGCATCGCGATTGCCGTCGCAATCGCCATACATAATATACCGGAGGGTATTGCAACGTCGGTACCGATATACTATTCGAGCGGAAGCAGAAAAAAAGCGTTTTGGGTCTCGTTTTTCTCAGGAATTACGGAACCCTTGGGCGCAATTATCGGGTATTTGATACTGCGTCCGTTCTTTAACGACGCATTGTTCGGCGCGCTGTTCGGTATGATTGCCGGCATAATGGTATTTATATCCATAGAGGAGCTTTTACCAATGGCGCATGAATACGAAAAAAGCAAGGTCACGATTATCGGAGTAATTTTAGGAATGGCAATAATTGCGCTCAGTCTGTTATTATTCGCATAATTAAAAAGGGGAACAAATTTGAACAGAACCAGTAAAAACGGACAATAGAAAAAAAGAGCCTCCTATGGTATAATATAAAAAAAGCCATAG
>CANQQW010000066.1 GCA_947626075.1 uncultured Clostridia bacterium | reverse complement strand
GCTGCCGTTAAGGAGCGCTACCATGTAACGCCGACGGAGTTTATCGACGTTAAGGCGCTTATGGGCGACGCGTCGGATAATATTCCCGGAGTTAAGGGCATAGGCGAAAAGACGGCGATGAGCCTTATAGAAAAATTTCATTCAATAGAGTATATATATGATAATATCGACGATGTGGGTCTTAAAGGCGCAACGCTGCAAAAGATGAAAGACGGCAAAGATACGGCGTTTTTGTCAAAGGAGCTTGCGACTATCGTACGCGACGTGCCGATTGAGCTTGATTTCGACGCGTGCGCGTGGAGCGGTTACGGTAACAGCGCGGAGCTTTACAATATCCTGCACGGTCTGGAGCTTAACAGCGTCATTAAAAAAATGAACCTCACTCCCGAAAGCGGCGCGGTCGTGACGGAGGACGAGGATATTTTTGACGGTATGACGTTTGAGGTAATTAAAACCGCCGCGTCCGTCGGACTTGTAGGAGGCGCGGCGGCGGTCGTGCTCGAAACGGACGGCGCGCGCGTTACTGCTATGGCTGCGGCGGCGGGTAAAAAGGCGTTCGTTATCACGGGCGCGGACATTACGGACACTGTTAAGCCGTTTCTGGAGGACGAAAGTATAAAGAAAATCACGTTCGATATAAAGGAGGCTATCGTTAGCCTTAACGGGCGCGTAAAAATAAACGGTATCGCGGACGATACGGCGATAGGCGCGTACCTTGTAGACCCCGCGAAAAGCAAGTATACGATAGAGACGCTTGCAGCCGAATATTTTGGCGCGGAGATAGAGAAGCCCGAGGCAAAGCAGATGTCGCTGCTCGACGAGGACGACGCGGGACGCGAGGAGTATCTTGCCAAATGCGCCGTCGCGCTCGGCGCGCTCAATGAGCGTGTCACGAAAAAAATGGAGGAAAACGGTCAGACGAACCTTTACCGCGAGGTCGAGCTTCCGCTCGTCGAGGTTCTGGCGCACCTTGAAATAAACGGCTTCCTCGTGGACGATAAACAGCTGCGCGAGTTCGCGGAGACGCTCGGCGCGCAGATTGACAAACTGACCGCTATAATTTATGAAATGGCGGGCGAGGAGTTTAACATTAACTCACCGAAGCAGCTCGGCGTGATACTGTATGAAAATCTTGGATTAAAGCCTGTGAAAAAGACGAAAACAGGCTACTCCACCAACGCGGACGCGCTCGAAAAGCTTCACCACCCAATTATAAAGCAGATTATGGAGTACCGTCAGCTTACGAAGCTCAAAAGCACGTACTGCGACGGTCTGGCGGCGGTTGTAAATCCCGAAACGCACCGCATACACTCGGTATTCACGCAGACGGTGACGGTCACGGGCAGACTTTCGTCAACGGAGCCGAATTTGCAGAATATCCCGACGAGGACGGCGCTCGGGCGCGAGATACGCAAGATGTTTGTCGCGAAAGACGGTTATGTTCTCGTGGACGCGGACTACTCACAAATAGAGCTTAGGGTGCTCGCGCACATAGCGAACGACGAAACTATGATAAACGCGTTCAAAAACGGCGAGGATATTCACGCCGTTACGGCGTCGCAGGTGCTCGGTATACCGCTTGACAAGGTGACAAAGGAGCAGCGTTCGAGCGCGAAGGCGGTAAATTTCGGTATCGTGTACGGTATCGGGGAGTTCTCGCTCGCGCAGGATCTGCATATAAGCGTAAAGGAAGCGAAAGCGTATATAGACGGGTACCTTGAAAAGTACCACGGCGTGCGTAATTATATGGCTGAGATCAAGGAGCGCGCGAAAAAGGACGGGTATGTTAAGACGATGATGAACCGCATACGGTATATACCGGAGCTTAAGTCGCCGAATTACAATGTGCGTCAGTTCGGTGAGCGCGTCGCGCTGAACACGCCGATACAGGGCAGCGCGGCGGATATTATTAAGCTTGCGATGGTGCGCGTGGACAGGCGGCTCATAAGCGAGGGGCTGCGGTCGCGGCTGATACTCCAGGTGCATGACGAGCTTATAGTTGAGGCGCATAAGGACGAGGTTGACGAGGTTAAGCGTATACTGCTTGAGGAAATGCAGGGCGCGGCGGATATGCGTGTACCGCTTAAGGCGGATATTTCCGTGGGTCATAGCTGGTACGACGCGAAGTAGGTTGTGATTTGGCGGTGTAATGTGGGCGACCGCAAGGGTCGCCCCTACGAAAACGGGCTGTCGAGGGCGCCAGCCCCTACGGCGCACTATTTACAAATAACGGGTGTAGGGGACGGCGCCTCGACGTCCCGCATTTACACCGCCAAACCATAATTTACCGCACAATGAAAGGATATAACTATGAAAAAAATATTTCTCTTAACAGCCGCGCTGCTTATATTAACCTCATGCGCGGCGCAAAAGACGGAGGACAACGGTAAAATTAACGTGTACGCGTCGTTTTACGCGATGTACGATTTTGCGCGCACGATAGGCGGCGACGATATAAATTTGTATAACATAATGCCCGCGGGCGCGGAGCCGCATGACTTTGAACCGAGCGCGGCGGATATGGCGAAGCTTACCGATGCGGACGTGTTTATCTATAACGGAAACGGCATGGACGCTTGGGCGGAGGATATAGCGCTGACGCTGCCGGACACGGTTCGATCCGTCGCGGCTTCGCAGGTGCTGTCGCTTCATTATGACGGCGACCCTCACACATGGCTCAGCCCGACCTGCGCTCTTTTGCAAGCGGAGACAATATGCAGAGCGCTTGAAACGGCGGACAGCGCGAACGCGGATAAGTACCGCGAACGAATGAATAAATTTTCCGAGCAAACGGGCGAGCTTGCGGACGAGTACCGAGACGCGGGGCTTGACGGCATGAAGCTGTTTGTGACTCACGGCGCGTACCGATACTTATGTGAGGAGTTTGGCATGGAGCAAATCGCGCCGGCTGCCTCGGCGGGAGATGATCCGTCACCCGCGCAGATGGCGGAGTTTGTGGACGAAATAAAAAGCTCGGGCGCGAAGTATATTTTCTACGACCCCCTTGACGGCGGCAAAACAGCTGAGGCGGCTGCCCGCGAGGCGGGCATAGAAACGGCGGAGCTTTACACGTTCGAGGGCGACAGTGAAAACCGCGACTACGAAACGGTCATGCGCTTTAATTTGGAACAACTTAAAAAAGCGCGTTAAGGAGAAAAAATGGAACAGGAAATTTTAAAGGTTGAAAATCTTAGCTTTGAATACCCCGACAGACCCGTACTGCGCGACGTTAATTTCACGCTCTACAAGGGTGATTTTCTCGGCATAATAGGCGAGAACGGCGCGGGTAAAAGCACGCTGATAAAGCTGATACTTAAAATACTCCCGGTACCGAGCGGTAAAATAACTCTTTTCGGCGAGGATTTATCGAAATTCAAGGATAATTACAAGATAGGCTACGTTTCGCAGAAGGCAAGCTCGTTTAATTCATCGTTTCCCGCGACGGTCAGGGAAGTGGTCATGGCGAACTTATACAGTAAAAAAGGGCTTATGCGCCGCTTTAACCGCTCTGATGAGGATAAAATGCGTGCCGTTCTGGAAAAGGTCGGTATGTCCGAGTATGAGAATAAGCTTATAGGCGCGCTGTCCGGCGGACAGCAGCAGCGCGTATTTATAGCGCGCGCGCTCGTGAGCGAGCCGGAGCTTTTGCTCATGGACGAGCCTACGGTCGGCGTGGACGCGCGCTCGCTGCAAAAGATAACGGACATAATAGAGGAGCTTAACGGACGCGGCATGACTATTGTAATGACAAATCACGACACGCCGTACCTCGTCCGCGAGGCGAACAAGCTTTTAATATTCTGCGAGCACGGTAACGGCGAGTTTGTGCGCCGCAGCGACCTCACCATGCAGCAGCTGGGCGACATATTCGCGGGAAAGAGGGTGCATCACCATGCTTGAAATTTTTACTTATGCGTTTATGCGCCGCGCGTTTGCAGCGGCGATGATGATAGCGTTTATCGCTCCGTGTATCGGTATGCCGCTTGTTTTAAAGCGTCTTTCCGCGATAGGGGACGCAACGTCGCACTCGGCTCTTGCCGGTATCGCTCTGGGACTTTTGACCGGCGTGAATCCGATACTGGGCGCGGTAATATTCGCCGCTTTGGCGGTGCTCGGTATAGAAGCGTTAAGGAAAGTATTCGGTAAATACTCGGAGATTGCGACGGTCGTCGTAATGTCGGCGGGTATCGGACTTACGGCTGTGCTGTCGGGCTTTATAACGAACGGCTCCGCTAATTTGTCAAGCTTCCTTTTCGGTTCGATAGTCGCCATATCCGACTTTGAAATGTACCTTACCGTAGGACTTGGCGCGGCGGTGATAATTGTTTCTTTCTTATTATATAAGGAGTTGTTTTTCGTCACGTTCGACGAGGAAGCGGCGCGGCTTGCCGGAGTGCCGGTGAACGGTATCAACTTTGTGATTATGCTGCTTACAGCCGTAACTGTGGCGGCAGCTTCGAGAATAGTCGGCGCGCTGATGATTTCGTCGCTGCTCGTCATACCTGCCGCGGCGGCGATGATGATAGCGAAAAGCTACAAGGGTACCATGATTTTATCCGTGGTACTCGCTGAAATATTTACTGTATCGGGACTGTTTATTTCGTACTGCTTCGACCTCAGCCCCGGCGGAACGATAGTGCTTATAGGCGTGGCGTTTCTCGTATGCGCCGCCCTTATTACGGCGAAAGGGAGAAAGTAAAATTATGGAGGCAAATAAAATACTCGCGGACGCGGGACTTAAATGCACGCGTCAGCGGATAAACGTAATGGAAATACTTATGTCCGTGTCCGCGCCGATGACCGCGGAGAATATTTACGAGCAGACGGACGGTATGTCGCTGTCAACCGTCTACCGCATAGCGGAGAAGCTTTGCGAAAAGGGGATAGTGACAAAAAATACGATACAGGACAGCGACAAGTTCTATTACGAGCTTTCCGACGACTCGCACCGTCATTACGCGATATGTCTCGGCTGCGGACGTATGCAGCCCGTGCGCGTATGTCCTGTGACCGCCGCAGCGGTTGACGGCTTCACCGTCACCGGACACAAGCTCGAAATATACGGCTACTGCCGCGACTGCGCGGATAAACGTAAACAAAAAAACGGGTGACCCCGTTTTTTTTGTTTGTGTTATTTCACTTTTGCCGTTATTTTGTTGCCTATCGTATCGGTAAAGCTATATTCAAAATCCGTCGTTGTAAGACCGTACTTTTCATACCCAAAATCTTTCAGACCCTGCGCGACCATCGACGCCCACACATACGCGCCCGCGTACGACGAGTGGAGCGTGTCGCCGCCGACCTCGGTCAAGTTAAAGTTCTTCGTAACAACGTCGTCACTGTCGTCGCCGTAAAGCGAATACAGGAAGTCATAGCTCAATTTCGACAAATCAATTATGTCGCACTTCATATCAGCCGCTATGTCGCGCATATAACCGCTCCACGCCACCGACGGCTTATAATCGTGCTTCGACGCGTTAGGCGTTACAAGCACGGGGACAATGCGCTTTGCGCGGCACTCCGTGATCATACTTTTGACCGTCTCCGTCATTTCCTCTCGCGTCGAATAGTTTCTGTCGTTGTAGCCGCACTCGATAAGGAGTATATCGCCGGGCATTGCGTACTTCATCACGCCCTTAAACGCGGTATCGTAAAGTCCTTTCGCGTACTGACCGCTGTTAGCGAGATTTGTTATCGGAAGATTTATGAAATCACCGAGATGCTGACCCCAGCCGGATCTTCCGCCGCCGACCTCCTTATCAAAATCACCGTAGTACTCGCACGCGAGCGAATCACCTATGACAAACACGCGGTTTTCATACGCCGCAGGCTCCACTGTGACGTAATCTAGCATTGTCGAGCCGTCCGTCATTGAGACCGTTATATCGCCCTCGTTAATCAAAAGACGTTCCGCCGTATACTCCGCGCCGTCCGTAACCTTTCTGTCCGCGTCCGCCTGGTCTACGTTGTTACCGACCATAGCGCCGTTTACGAGTATGTCGCCGCGCCATGTTTCGGCTTTTTTAAACGTAATATCATAACGTCCGCCCGCGAACGACGCGTCGAGCGTCTTACCCTCGGCGACGTCGCCAATATCGGTAAACGTGTAAACGGGCGCGATTTTATAATCGGAGTACGCGTCGAGCTTTATTTCAAAGCCTTCCGTCGTCGTGTCCGATTCCGTCACTTTCTCAATTTTACCGTCCACGCGGAAATACACATTTTTCTGCGCCGTTGAAATCTCAATCTTATCACCCGCCTTGACGTTTTTCTTCCTCGCGTAGTACAAAAGCCCCGCGTTATTGTACGCGGCTGTTATAACAACGCCGTCGCTTTTTACCGTCGCAGCGGGTATTTGCGTGGGTTCTATAATATCGCCCTCGTTACCGTGTATAATCTTATACCCCGTTATATGCTCATTTTTAACAAGGTCATTCACCTCGTAAGCCGCAATGCCGTTACCGCCCGCGAAGCCGGTAATGGCGTAGTTTTCTACCGTGTATTTTACGCTTATAGGATTGTCCGCGCCCGTGTACGCGTTCGCGCTGATTACCGCCTCGCCCGCGCCGACCGCGGTCATCATGCCGTTTTCATCAATTTTTATTACGCTCTCGTCAGAGGATTTGAAATCTTTCAATATATACGTGCTGTCGGTCAAAACGGATATTTTATTGCCGAGCTCGTCCTTTGCGCTGTCAATCGTGAAACGCGCGCTGTCATAAAGGTTAAGGGTGCGTCCCGTGTGCTCGATGTCCGTAAGCTTCGGATTTTTCACGACGTTAATATCCTTATACGTGCTGTAATCGCCGCACTTAAATTCCAGCCGCGCCGCGCCGGACATTCCCGAGGGTATCGCTATAAGCGCGTTTGTGACGTTCTGCTCCTCGACCGTCTCGCCGTTAAACGTCCACTCCGTCTGCGCGCCCGGTCTCTCATATTCAAGCACAGCCCTGTACGGCGCGGTATTGATTTTACCGTCAGCGAGTGAAGAAACGGTATCGGGACCCTCAATCGTGATTTTTGACATATCGGGGTACGATACGCCGAGATAGTCCATTGTAACATTGCTTCCCGAAAGCCCCGTTATTTTGTTAAAATCAAGATTTTCACCGTTTTTTATGTGGTATTCGCCGTTTTCGCGAAACGCCGCGATTTTTTCCTCACTGTCGAAAAATATTTCAAATTCCATATTGTCCTTGGACGTTATAAACGTGGTACCGTCCGCGTAAATACCGTCATTCTTCTTTGTAAGGGTGATGATCTCGCCCGTGTCGCCCGTCAAGGTCAAGGAGCCGTTATCGGAAAACGCTGCCTGAGCGAAAAAGCGCGTCACAGGTTTTCTTTCGATATTCAGCGGATAGTTGTCAAGTTCCAAAGTACCCGTAACGGTACCGAAGTCGGACTCGTAGTACTTGGCGTCAAGCTCGCATTCGGGATATACCTTTGCCGTAACATTGCCGCCGTTTATCTTGACGCTTGATGAAGCGTCCTTATAGCCGTCCTTTTGGGCGGTGATTGTAATTTCCTCGCCGTCGGCGAACGACGGACCGTGTAAGCTGCCCTCGCCGTCGGCATAGAATTTTATACCGTTCACGGTAAGATTGGCGTACTGCGCCGTCTGTACGTCGAGCGAGTAAAGCGGCGTGTTTTTACCGCTCGTGACCTCGATTTTCTGTATCGCGACAGCGCCCCACTGGTCGCAGTAAAACTCTATCGCGTCCGTGTCCTCGCCCGTTACCACGCTTTCCGTGCGCCATGTGTCGAACTCGCCGCCGTTTATGGATATATACCTGTCCGCGATTTTAAAGTACGCGTAAGGGTCGTTTTCGTTGCGGCGCGTCGAGCCGTTGTTCGTTATAACGGGCTTTGCGAACGTGATAGTTACTTCGGAACCTTTTTCAATCTTAGGCATATTAAGCGTGAAAAGGCTTGCGTTGTTGGAGTTGCCGACCGCAAGGTATATGTACGAGCCTTTGGGGTTAAAGTTACCGCCTATCGGGTAAAAACCGCATTCCTCGTTGTGTTTTATGTCCGTGACGGCTGCCGCTTTCCAGTTCATCAGTCCGCCGGTTGTTACGGTAATATCGTCGGTAAGCTTCGCGTTTTGAACGTCCTCCGTGCCGCTGGGTTTGGCGAGGTTGAAGCCCGAGAACGTGTACGTTTTTCCGGCGGCGCTCGCCGCGCCCACGCAAAGCGTCAGCATAAGCATAGCGGTGAGTGCGGAAATTATTTTTTTCATAAAATGACCCCCTCGTGATTATTAATGTGGTTATTATCTGATTTTATCATATATTTAAGAAAAAATCCATATAAATTTTCATTTCGCCGTTATATCCGTCAAATATCATGAATATTGAATATCGGACTTTTGATTATGCGTTTTTGTTAAAAAAGACTTGACAGTAACTTATAATTTGTGGTATTATATTATGCGAAGCTGAAATAAGCTGTATGCGCTCGTAGCTCAGTTGGATAGAGCGTTCGGCTACGAACCGAAAGGTCGGGGGTTCGAATCCCTTCGGGCGTACCACGTCGCAGCACGCGGCAGTTTTACGAATCCTTTGCTTAGGCAAAGGATTCTTTTTTATGCCGCGTGCTGCTCCTCTTTCACAAAAAGCCGTCGCGGCAGCTTTCGCGGCGAAGCCGCAGTCAGCTGCAAGAGTATACGGCAGCTTTTGTACAAGATTGCTACTGTACACATAATAGAAGATGTGATATAATATAAGCGCAGTTAAGAAATTAACTGTAGGTGACAGAGAAATCTGTGCGACCTTGATACATGGAGCGGCGGCGGCTGTTCCGCCCTTATACTGATTTAGGGAGGTGAACCTCGGTACTAAACAGATAAGGGGGTTATACTTATGGATTTGGATATTCTGATTAGGATAGTCGAATTGATTATAATTCTTGAGATTATAAGAAACATAAAAAAATGAGCCGCCCCATTCGCTACAATGAGGCGGCAGTTAGGTCAATAGCCTAACAACGTCATATTTGGCGGAACGGTCAAAACCGCTCCTTTGTTATCTAAACTATATCACATATTAACAACAATGTCAAGTGAAAGTTTATGTGATAGTATGGCAAAGACTGTTATAAGAGATTATGCGGCAATCTATAAACGAGCTTTCAGAGAAAAAATACCCGCACTGGAAGATATTAAAAGTCAAGACCGCCCCTCTTAGGGGTGGTCTTGACTTTTACGTCTTTTTATATTATATCGATTTATCTCTGTACGCGTCCCGAGCCGTCGCCGCCCGCAAGCGTCTCAACCTCTTCTCTTGTTACGAGGTTGAAGTCGCCGGGGATTGTGTGCTTCAACGCCGACGCCGCAACGCCGAACTCAAGAGCGTCCTTGAAGTTTTTACCGTCCACAAAGCCGCATATCGTGCCGCCCGCGAAGCTGTCGCCGCCGCCTACGCGGTCAACGATCGGGTGGATTCTGTACTCCTTAGAGTGATAGAACTCATCGTCAGCGCTCGAGTAAA
>CANQQW010000065.1 GCA_947626075.1 uncultured Clostridia bacterium | reverse complement strand
ATATGCCTTTTCTTGCACCCTGTCCGACAGCCTGTCATAAAATTATTGATTATACTGTCTTATGTGAGGTATCCATTTGGCAGTCATTTTTACTTGTTTGCAATTACTCGGCGTTTTGAACCTCGGGAGCGGTTATCGCCATTACCGCGCCTGTCTCAGCCATGCCGCACTCAAGCACTTCCGCGAAGTAGTTCGCGGGTACATATGTAAGGTCGTTTGTAATCTCGGGAGCCGCGTCAAGCTCAATCGGAGCCATCTTGCCCTTAACATAGCTGTTCTCGCCTATCTTCAAGCTGTATATGCCGCCGTTGAGCGTAACCGCTCTTAAATCTCCGTCCCAGTCAACGGTAAATCCAAGCGTTTCCGCGATTTCGCGCAGCGGTACCATAACCACATTGCCTTTCTTGTACATGTTCGTTAAAGACTTGTCGCCTACCTTGATTTCCGTTACATTGGCGCTCGGCGCCGCCGTTTCTTCCGGCGCGGGAGTTACCTCAGGTTGGGGAGCAGCTTCCGCCGCCGCGTCGATATTCGCGAGCGCGATTTCGTTCTCGCCCAAAACAACTATCTTGGTCGGAGTGGTCTGCGCGGGTATGCTTCTTGTCGAGTTACCGTAGAATACGAGCAAATCTTTTCTCGCAAGCTCGGCCGCCGCCGCTTTTTCACCCGCCGTATCTACAACCTCCGTGGAGTCGTCAATATTTAACGCAAGCGTGTTCGCCGCGTTTGTAAGCACGCCGTCCTTGTCGAGATACGTGTCCGCGTCGGTCATTCTCAATGAGTCAAGCTCAAGATTATCATAAATAACTATGATGTTCGCCTTAAGCTGCGGGGGCAGCATAAGCACCGCCGGCTCGTAAGCGCCCGTATAAACGCCGATTTGGTCTCCGGCTTTAATATCCTTTAAAGTCTCAGCGTCGCCCGAAGCCTTTGAAAAAACGAGCGTCTGATCCGAAACGATGTAATTTACAACATTTTCCTGAGCCGCGATTTTTTCGTCGTCGTTCTTAACCGCCGCCGCGTCGTCCGTACCCGCGAGAACGGTCGAAAGCATATCGTCCTTTACCTCCGTAACAACAACGTCCTTATATATATAAGAGCTTGTTATCGCGTCCGCCGCGTCGTCTGACACGGGAAGCTCCGTTCCCGGTTCGTTTATGAGCATTATGTCGCCTTGAACCTCGTCAATTGTGCCGTCAAGAATTTCTTCTCCCTCGGCAAACACAGCGCCGCCCGCAGCGAGCATTGCCGATATTGTCATTAAAGCAATTAATTTTTTCATTTTACCATTCTCCCTTTTATTTTTTCGGTAATTACCTTTGCACAGTATTAGACGAACCTGAAATGTTTTTTGTTCCCAAAAAATATTAAATTTAAAAATATGCTCATAAAACAGAGAATAATGAGAACAATAACCTTGTATTATAAAACAACATTGGAGGAAATAGAAGATGAAAGGTATAAAATTGGTTATATTATCCGTTATTGTAACAGCGATGCTCGCTTCATGCGGCACGAACAACGCTCGCAATTCAGCCGCTCCCAAAGCGACCGATACCGGCAATGTAAGCGATACAAATAACGGTAAGGTACAGGACGACACAAAGGATACCGGCATGAAAAACGATACGGATAACGCGGCAAAGGATACCGGCGACGCGGCGAAAGACGTCGGCGACGCGGCGGGTAACGCAGTAAAGGACGTTGGCGACGCCGCCGGAGACATTGCCGACGGCGCGGGTAACGCCGTAAAGGACGCGGGCGACGCAGCAAAGGATGCCGTCGATACAGATAAATAATCAAAAGGAGCGTATCAGGTTGATACGCTCCTTTTATGTAATTTTTTATACGTAATAATCGGGTATAAACGTTTCGCGCATATCGACGTAGCCCATAAAATCCTTTTGTTCCTCGCCGTCAACGGTAAATCGCACGTTTACGATACCGTCAATATTGGTGAGTGAATTTACAATCGAATAAACTGTCAAAACTTCAAAATCACGCCCATCGGGGTGGTTTGTCCACATATTGCTTTTTAAATCAACATACGCGATTTCATCTTTGACCTCCACCGTCATACAATTTTTTTCGTTCGGAATAAGACGGAATATATTAGGGTCGTCGTCATGCCCCTCTATAAGAGTGTTAAGCACGCGCCGCGCGGCTTTTTCCGCGCTCCTTCGCGGCACTTTCGTCTTAACGGGAGTAAGGCTCATGGTCTGAGCGTCAACAAAATATACGTCTGTTTCTTGCTTCTGTAAAAGCGGCGACCGCGTTATAAAAAATACGCCTAAAAATACCGCCAAAAAAACGACCGCGACGGCTATATAAAATACATTTGAGCCTTTTTTCCGCATAACCCCCACCCCTTCTCATATAATACTATGGTACCGTTTGATACCGTTATTACCTATATTATATTACCATATGGCAGCATTGTCAAGAGGTGGTTTTATGCGCGTTATGAGCGCGGACTTCGTGAAATCCCCGTTTCTATGCTGATAAGACTTGCCGATTATTACAAAACGTCCGCCGATTACATTCCGGGACGCACAGATAATTTCAAACTGATGAAATAAACATTATAAAACCGCTCCGCGTGGTTTTTGTATTTTAATATTGCCAAAGCCGTATTTTTTTGTTATACTGTACTGTAGAAAACCAATAAAAAGGAATGAAAGACAAATGATTATTATAATGAAAGACTCCGCCTCCGCGAAAGAAATAGACAGCGTTGAAAAGCTTTTGGCGGAATTCGGATTTCAAACTCATCCCATCTACGGCGAGAAAAAGACGGTAATAGGCGCGATAGGCGATAAACGGCTTCTCAGCATGAACCAAATCCTTACAATGGACGGCGTTGAAAACGTCGTGCCGATTATGAAGCCGTACAAGCTCGCCTCCAAGGAACTGAAAAAGGAACAATCTATAATAGACGTCGGTTACGGCGTTACCGTCGGCGGTAAAAAACTCGCTGTATTCGCGGGACCCTGCGCGATTGAAAGTCAGGAACAATTTACGGCGGTAAGCAGATCCGTAAAAATGTCCGGCGCGAACATACTCCGCGGCGGCGCGTTCAAGCCGCGCTCGTCGCCGTACTCGTTTCAGGGACTTGAGGACGACGGACTTAAAATAATGTATAACAGCGGCAGGGAACTCGGTATGCCCATATGCACCGAGGTAGTGGACACGCGCGATGTGGAGCTTGTCGCCAAGTACGCCGACATAATACAAATAGGCGCGCGCAATATGCAGAACTTTAAGCTTTTACGCGAAGTCGGAAAAGGGGACAAACCCGTACTTTTAAAACGCGGACTCGCCTGCACGATAGAGGAATGGCTTATGGCGGCGGAATATATAATGTCGGAGGGCAACGAAAACGTTATTCTCTGCGAGCGCGGCATACGCACTTACGAAACCGCGACGCGCAACACGTTTGATTTAAGCGCCATACCCGTCACGAAAGAACTTTCGCACCTACCCATAATCGCCGACCCGTCGCACGCCACCGGCACGTATAAGTACGTTCCCGCCGTCGCGAAAGGCGCTGTCGCCGCGGGCGCGGACGGACTTATGATAGAGGTGCATAACTGCCCGGAAAAAGCCGCGTCGGACGGAGCGCAGTCACTCACTCCCGAAAACTTTGACAAACTCATGAAAGAGCTCCAACCGATTGCGAAAGCGGTAAATAAAGAATTACTTTAAGGATTAATAATTATGTTAGGTTATCTCGGTCCCAACGGGACATTTTCACATCAGGCGGCTATGGACTGGTCGCGCGGAAAGGAAGAAATAAAGGAGTTTTCGACTATTTACTCCTGTATCCTCGCCGTACAGGACGGCAAGACGGACAGGGCAATAGTACCGATAGAAAATTCAATCGACGGAAGCGTCAACACGACGCTTGACGCGCTCGCGTTCGACGTTGATTTATTTATCACGGACGAATATATCCTCCGCATAAGCGAAAACCTTATGGTAAAAAAAGGCGCGAAAAAAGAGGACATAAAAATCATAACGTCGCACCCGCAGCCGATAGGACAATGCTCCAAGCTTCTCTCGCGCGAATTTGCGGAAACGAGGATAGAATTTGCCGAATCGACCGCGGCGGCGGCTAAGCGCGCGGCAGCGTCGGACGGCAGCATAGCGTGTATCGGCTCGCCGTTGGTCGCCGAGCTTTACGGACTTGAAATACTTTACGCCGACTGCGGCGACGAGACAAACAATTCGACGCGGTTCGTAATCATAGAAAAAAACCAAAACACAAAAGTAACCGAGCATGACAAGTCCTCTATCGTGTTCGCGCTCGACAATAAGGCGGGCAGCCTGTACGGCGCGCTGGAGCTTTTGGCGAAAGAAAAAATAAATATGACCAAAATCGAGTCAAGACCTATGAAAGACAAGCTCGGCAAATACGTATTTTTTATAGATATAGACGGCAACATAGACGACGCGGCAATATATTTCGCGCTTGACAAGGTTAGGCAAAACACTCAGTTTTATAAATTCTTAGGCTCGTATAAATTCTCGGAATAATCAAAAAAGCGGCTTTTGAGCCGCTTTTTTTTGAGTTAAACTGATTTTGCGTAATTCTTTATTATTATATTTACAAACTCCTCATTCTCGCCCGTGTTTTTAAGATACTGCAAAAGCCTCTGCATAACTTCGGAATTTACGTTTCTGCCCATTTCGCGGCGGAGAAGACGGTTCGCCATAAGCTCTCTTTTTGAAAGCAGCTCCTCCTCGCGTCTTGTACCCGACTTTATGATGTCTATAGCGGGGAAAACTCGCTTTTCCTGCAAAAACCTGTCAAGCTTCAGCTCCATGTTTCCCGTACCCTTAAACTCTTCAAATATAACGTCGTCCATACGGCTCCCCGTTTCCACAAGCGCCGTTGCGAGTATCGTAAGACTTCCGCCCTCCTCGATATTACGCGCCGCTCCGAAGAACTTCTTCGGCTTAAACAGCGCGTCCGGGTCAAGACCGCCCGACAGAGTTCTGCCCGTCGGCGTGACCGTCAGGTTGTACGCGCGCGCGAGACGCGTTATCGAATCGAGCAGTATAACCACGTCTTTTTTATGCTCTACAAGCCGCGAAGCCCTGTCCAGTACCATTTCCGCCAGCTTGCAGTGGTTTTCCGGCATTTGGTCAAACGTCGAGGCGACGACCTCGCCGTTAATGGAGCGCTTCATGTCCGTAACCTCCTCCGGACGCTCGTCGATAAGAAGCACTATAAGCTTTACGTCGGGATAATTTTTGGATATGGACTGCGCGACTTGCTTTATAATTGTGGTTTTACCCGCTTTGGGCGGCGCGACGATCATACCGCGCTGACCCTTGCCGATTGGAGCCACAATGTCGATAAGCCTCGAAGCAAGCTTTTCTCTCTCGCCCGTGTCCAGCGCCAGCTTTTCCGTCGGATATATCGGCGTAAGCCGGTCGAACGGACGGCGGCGCAGCGCCACGTCTATAGGGTCGCCGTTTATCGTCTTTATAAACAATAGCGGCGAGAATCTGTCCTCGTCATGGGACATACGGCAGTCGCCGACAAGCTCATCACCCATTCTCAGCCTGAACCTGCGGATTTGCACGGGAGAAACGTATATGTCGTTTCTGCCGGGCAAATACCCGTCTACGCGCAGAAAACCGAACCCGTCCGACAGTACGTCGAGTATACCGTGTACCTCGATAACGTCCGACGGACGCTCGTGCTTTCTCGGCTCCCTCGCCTCTCTCGTTTCTTTTGCTTCCCGCGCTTCCCTTGCCTCTTTCGCCATTTTTTCGCGCTTTTCGCGAATTAAGGCAATTATATCGTCCTTTTTGAGCGCGGAAATTTTTTCGATACCTAAGCCCTGCGCAATCTGCTTAAGCTCCTCTTTTGTTTTTCTTTCAAGAATTACATCGTCTTGCATAAAAATAAACTCTCTTTCTAAAAAATAACAATGATAATAAAAACACCCACGCCTCCCCTGAGGCAAAAACACACGCTTTTTAAGCCTTCCCCTTTGCTACGGCGTTTGTTGCTCCGCAACATGCCTACAACACGCTCCGCGTGTTGTTCACTTGAGGGGAAGGGGGACCGCGTAGCGGTGGATGAGGTGTAACAGCATACCGCCGTATAGACGGCTGTTGACCGCCCCTATATTCGTATTTTTAAAAATCATCTTCCGTAGGGATAATCCGCAATACCCGCCCCCTAACCTTTACCTAACCGAGGGGCGGCAGTAATAAAACAAACTTTTATCCATTAAAATGTCAAAAACATAAGCGATAAATATTCATTTTACATATTGTATCATAAAAAATTTTATGTTACAATATATTTTGCAAAATATTTTTAAAAAATTTATTTTTAAGGAGAGATACATATGGGAATTTTCGGCGGGGGATATATGAAGCCCGGAAAAGGCGTGGACAAAAACGAGCCTAAGAAAAAAGGCTTTTTCTTGTTTTTTGATATTATCGCGCATAAATTCACAAAATTCCTCGGCTTAAATTGTCTTTATACCATGGCAAGCATACTTTGGATAGCGGCTTTGTTTTTCTTTGCGAATCTGCTCCTGAGCGGTACAAATATCGTTGAGGGTATCACGGAAGATTTGATGTCCGCGAGCGCGGGAGTCAGCAAGGAGGAGCTTGCCGGCAGCATACAGCTGACGCTCCAGTTCGTGTTCGCCATGAGCGTGTTTACGCTTTGGGGGTCGGGACCCGCGACCGCGGCATACGCGTATATAACGCGCTGCTTCACGCGCGCCGAGCACGCGTGGATACTCAGCGACAGCGTGGATAAGTTCAAGGAGAATTTTAAACAAGGCATGTTCGTCGTTCTCATTGACGCGGTCGTGCTTGTGTTCGGTCTTAACGCGGCGCATTTCTATTATTCGCTGTACGCCGCTTCGGGAAGTATTTTATGGATGCTTCTTACTTATATTATGGCGCTTGTGTTTATTATATACACAATGATGCATCCGTACCTGTATCAGATAATGGTCACGTTTGAATGTAAAATAGGCGCGCTTTACAAAAACGCCCTGCTCATTACGCTTGCGAAGCTGCCCGGCAGCGTGTTCACTCTCGCGGTCGGCTCGGCTGTTCTCGCGCTTTTGTTCACGGTTGTGAACCCGCTTTTCGCGGCGCTGTTTATCGCGGTGCTCGGTCTTTGCCTCACAAGCTACCCGGGCGAGTTTTACGCGGCTCGCGTAATCGAGCGTTCCATTTTGCGCGATATGAAAGAGAAGAAAGAAAAACAGCCTAAGCTTGAATATATCGGAGAGGAAGAAGCGGAATGATTTTGGGTGAATACGACGTCGCCGTTGTGGGCGGCGGTCATGCCGGCTGCGAGGCGGCTTTGGCTGCGGCGCGTCTCGGCATGAGAACGGTTATGTTCTCCATAAGCCTTGACGCGATTGGAAACCTGCCCTGCAATCCAAGCATAGGCGGCACGGCAAAGGGGCATCTCGTCCGCGAGGTGGACGCGCTCGGCGGCGAAATGGGCAAAGCGGCGGACGCGGCGTTTATCCAGTCCAAAATGCTTAACCGAGGCAAAGGTCCCGCGGTCCATTCGCTCCGCGCCCAGATAGACAGGAAAAAATACCATGCGGAAATGAAAAAACGCCTCGAGAACCAAAAAAACCTACAGGTAAAACAGGCGGAAATCGTCGATATACTCACCGAGGATAACCGCGTCACGGGAGTTGTGACGCATACCGGCGTAACGTATAAGGCAAAGTGCGTCATAATCGCGAGCGGAACATATCTCAGGGGCAAAATACTCATCGGCGATTACGCGAGGGAAAGCGGTCCCGACGGAATGTTCCCCGCAAACGAGCTGTCGGAGAATTTAAAGAGGATAGGCGTGGAGCTTAAACGCTTTAAAACGGGTACTCCCGCGAGGGTGCATGCCGACACGGTTAATTTTGAAAAGCTTGAAACGGAGGAGGGCGACGAGAAAATCGTGCCGTTCTCTTTTGAAACGGAAAAGACGGGCAAAAACCTTGTGAAGTGCCACATCGTGTATACAAATGAGGAAACTCACCGCATTATCCGCGAAAATCTTCACCGCTCCGCGATGTACGGCGGCAAGGTGGAGGGCGTCGGACCGAGATACTGCCCGTCGATAGAGGATAAAGTCGTGCGCTTCGCGGATAAGCCGCGCCATCAGCTTTTTATCGAGCCTATGGGGCTTGACACGAAAGAAATGTACGTGCAGGGCTTTTCAACGAGCCTACCCGAGGACGTGCAGCTTGAAATGTACCGCAGCGTCGAGGGACTTGAAAATGTGGAGATTATGCGCAGCGCGTACGCGATTGAGTACGATTGCTGCAACCCGCTCCGCCTCGGTGCGACGCTTGAATTTAAAAATATAAGCGGTCTCTTCGGCGCGGGTCAGTTTAACGGCACTTCGGGCTATGAGGAAGCGGCGGCGCAGGGGCTTGTCGCCGGCATAAACGCCGCGCTCAAATTAAAGGGCGAGGAGCCTCTTATTTTAAAGCGCTCGGACGGGTATATAGGAACCTTGATTGACGACCTCATAACAAAGGGAACGAACGAGCCGTACAGAATGATGACCTCGCGCAGCGAGTACCGCCTTCTTCTTCGTCAGGATAACGCCGACGAGCGCCTTACTCCCATGGGGCGTCGCGTGGGACTTATAAGCGAGGAACGGTACGAGAAATTTCTTAATAAAATGGAAATGATTGAGAATGAAATAAAAAGAGTTTCCGAGGTCGTTGTTCCGCCAAAGGACGCGAACCCGCTCCTTGAAAAATACAACACCTCTCCCGTAAAGACGGGCATACGTTTAAGCGACATGCTGAAACGCCCCGAACTTGATTACGATAAAACCGCGCCGGTCGATAAGGAGCGCAAGCCTTTGCCGGACGCCGTGCGCGAACAGGTAGAAATAAAATTAAAGTACGACGGATATATAAAGCGTCAGATAGCTCAGGTGGAGCAGTTTAAGAAAATGGAAGCAAAGCTGCTGCCCGAAAATCAGGATTATTCCGAAATTCACGGACTGCGCCTCGAAGCGAGACAAAAATTGAACGAAATAAGACCGAAATCACTCGGACAAGCGTCAAGAATTTCCGGCGTGTCCCCCTCGGACCTCTCCGTCCTTATTGTCTGGCTGGAAAACATGAAGAATAAGCAGTAATTAGGGGAGAACCGTTATTAATTACGGGCGCGCAAGCACAAAAAATAAGCAAAACCGATAGAAAAACCGTGCTTAATTACACATTCGCGGCGTATTTTTGCAAAAAAGACCTCATTCCGTCGCAAAACTAATGTAATCAGCCCATAAAAAACGCTTAAAAAAGTTAGAAAAATTTTAAAAAAAGTTAGAAAAAAAGCTTGACAACGCCAATTTTACATGATAAAATAAATAAGCTGTCGCAAGAGCGGCAGCATGCACATTGAAAGATGAACAGTGTTGGTATTTACAATATTGTAAGTACGGAACCAAGTCAAAAGAATTTGAGTTTTTTATGACAGTAAACGGATAATGGAAATTAACGTAATGTCAGAGTTAGTTAAGAGCTAACGGATCTAAATGTATATTTCTCTAAATTAAGAGTGATATAACCAATTTAAACGAGAGTTTGATCCTGGCTCAGGACGAACGCTGGCGGCGTGCCTAACACATGCAAGTCGAACGAGAATT
>CANQQW010000064.1 GCA_947626075.1 uncultured Clostridia bacterium | reverse complement strand
AAGGAGGATATAAAAATGCTGGAACAGTTAAAAGAGCTTATAATGAATTACGTCGAGGTTGACGAGAGCGAAATCGTGCCGGAGGCGCGTTTTTCGGAGGATTTGGGGTTTAACTCGTATGATTTTATGTGTATGCTCGGCGACGTCGAGGACGAAATGGATATAGAGATAGACGAGGATGAGGCGGCGGCGAGCAGAACCGTCGAGGAGCTTATCGCGTATTTGGAAACGCGGAAGTAGGTTTTTGTTGAGATATTAAATTGTGATTTAGGGGTATGCGGGCGACCGCGAGGGTCGCCCCTACGGCGGGCGGCCTTGTTAAAGTGAACAACGAATCCCTCCACCGCCTTCGGCGGTCCCTTTTGTTACGGCATACGAGCAAAGCTCTATGCCTATGACGCTAAAGCGTCATTCACCTCCCTTTGACAAGTGAACCACATGCTCGCGTGTGGTAGGCGTGTTGCGGAGCAACAAACGCCGTAGCAAAGGGAGGCTAACGGGCTGTCGAGGGCGCCAGCCCCTACGGCGCACATTTTCAAAATTACGTATGTAGGGGACGGCGCCCTCGACGTCCCGCATTAACAGCCCAATCATAATTTTCAAGAAAAGAGAGGTATATTATGTTTTCACGCGACAACATAAAGAATATGCGCGACCTCGCCTACACGGCGGCGGAGCGCTTTGGGGACGAGACGTTTATACGCAGCCGCGGCAAAAAAGAATTTATCGACAAAAGCTTTAACGAATTTAAACACGACGCGGACGCTGTGGGCGCGTGGCTTGAAGAAACGTTTCCGGGAAAGGTGCATGCGGCGATATTCGGCGCGACAAGCTATGAGTTCGTTGTATCGTGGTTCGGTATCACGATGAGCGCGAACGTTGCCGTGCCGCTTAACGTGTCGAATGACGCGCCGTCGCTCGCGGACGAGATCAACCGTTCGGACAGCGAGCTTATATTCCTTGACGAGCGCCGCGAGGACTGTATTGACGAACTAAAGAAGCTTTGCCCAAAAGTTAAGTGCTTTGTACATATGCACGGCGAGCACGAGGGGACGGTCTCCTTAAAGTCTATAGTGGAAAAGTACGGCGCAAAAGCGCCGAAACGCGAAATAGACCCGCAGTCCGTGGCGGCTATTATATTCACGTCGGGAACGACGGGTCAAAGCAAGGGCGTAATGCTTACCCACGCCAATTTTGCCGATAACGCCACCTGCGAGCCTGACCTCGGCTACCACGGCGACAAGCGCCTTACGCTTTTGCCGATACATCATATTTTCTGCTTTACCTGTGATATACTATGCACGCTTTGGTACGGAAGGCTTTTATGCATAAACGACTCGCTTATGCGTATTCCGAAGAATCTTAAAGCGTATAAGCCGGTGCAGACAACGTTCGTGCCGATGATCGCCGCGTCGATACTCAATAAAATGCGCCAGGAAGCGAAGAAAAATCCCGACAAGAAAGCCGTCGGACGCGATATGTTCGGCGAAGAGTTCAGCATACTTTACGCGGGAGGAGCGTATTTAAGTCCCGAAATCATAGAGGGCTATAAGGAGTTCGGCATAGAAATAGCGCAGGGCTACGGTATGACGGAATGTACTTCGCGCATAAGCACGGGAGTTAAAAACTGTCCGTACCCTGAGTCGGTGGGCAG
The DNA here is from genome assembly GCA_947626075.1 of uncultured Clostridia bacterium. GTDB lineage: Bacteria > Bacillota > Clostridia > UBA1381 > UBA1381 > Hominilimicola. The sequence goes on along the minus strand of CANQQW010000064.1, from coordinate 8,062 downwards.
GATCATTCCGGGCTGCGAGGTCAAAATCGTTGACGGCGAGATATGGGCTAAGGGTCCGTCAATTATGAAAGGATATTACAAAAATCCCGAGGAAACCGCGAAAACGCTGACCGAGGACGGCTGGCTCAAAACAGGCGATTTGGGATATGTCAAGGACAATTATGTTTTTATAGTCGGACGCAAGAAAAATCTTATCATACTCGATAACGGTGAAAACGTGTCGCCGGAGGAGCTTGAAAACAAGTTCGCGATGTGCGAGCCTGTAAAGGAAATCGTTGTGTACGACAAGGACAAGGTAATCACGGCGGAGGTTTATCCCAACCCCGACTATGAATTTACCGACGTGAGGGCGGAAATTCAGGCGGAAATCGACAAGGTGAACGACACGCTTCCCGCGCCGAAACAAATACACGGTCTGGTTTTAAGGGACATTGAGTTTGACAAAACCGCGTCAAAAAAAATAAAACGAAGCTCAATCACGAAATAAAAAATAGGGGACACTAAATTTAGTGTCCCCTATGTATTTTTTTACTCCTTTGCAAGCATACGGTTCACGGCGCTTATGAGCGCGTAAATCGACGCGGTGTTTATGTTCGCGTCCACGCCCGCGCCCCAGTATGTGCGCGCGTTATGCTTTATCGCTATATACGCGGCAGCCTTTGAGTCGGACGAGCGTTCAAGCGCGTGCTCGTTGTAGCTGCTTATTTCAAAGCCGGCTTTGAGGTAGGAGCGAAGCGCGTTTGAAAGCGCGTCAATCGGTCCGTTGCCCTTGCCGTCGATCGAGGATACTTTACCGTTTACCTCCACAGTCGCCGTAAGCATAGTGCCGTCCGCTTCCTCGTTTGAGCGGTAGAAGCGCATATTTATGGGCGACGATACGTTTACATAAATATCCTTAAACGCCTGATGTATTTCATGGTTTGTAAGCACCGTCTGTTTTTCGTCGGACATATCGTTTATGACGGACGAAAACTCGACAAGCATGGGTTTGGGAAGCGTGTAGCCGTACTTGTTTTCCATGATGTAGCTTACGCCGCCCTTGCCGGACTGGCTGTTTATGAGTATCGGCTCGTATTTTCTGCCGATGTCGGTCGGGTCTATGGTAAGGTAGGGGTTAGCCCACTTGTTCGAGGGACTTGAACCGAATAAGTCCATGCTTTTCTTTATAGCGTCCTGGTGCGAGCCGGAAAACGCCACGTATGCCATTTCGCCCGCGTACGGGTGGCGGGGGTGTATCGGCAGGCGGTTGTACTTTTCAAATACCTCTATTATTTCGTCGATATTTTCAAGGTTCAGCTCGGGGTCTATACCCTGACAGAACATATTGAGCGCTACCGTTATAAGGTCTGTGTTGCCGGTTCTCTCGCCGTTGCCGAATATTGTGCCTTCCACTCTGTCCGCGCCCGCGAGAAGCGCAAGCTCGCTCGACGCGACGCCCGTACCGCGGTCGTTGTGGGCGTGTACGCTTATAATAAGATTTTCACGGTTTTTGAGGTGCTTGCACATATACTCTATCTGGTCCGCGTAGACGTTAGCCGTGGCGACCTCGATTGTCGAGGGGAGGTTTATTATAATCTTGTTGTCGGGCGACGCTCCGAACACGTCTATAACAGCGTTGCATACGTCCGCGGCGTAGTCCGGCTCGGTACAGGTAAAGCTTTCGGGCGAGTATTCGTAGCGGATATTTCCGTCGAGCTGTCCCGAGACGAGGCTTTTTACGAGCTTCGCGCCGTCAACGGCAAGCTGCTTAATCTCTTCTTTATTTTTCTTAAACACCACCTCGCGCTGGAGCGTGGACGTGGAGTTATAAAGATGTATAACCGCGTTTTTCGCGCCTTTTAGCGCCTCGACGGTTTTCTTTATTATGTGCTCGCGCGCCTGCGTGAGTACTTGAATGGAAACGTCGTCGGGGATCAAGTTTTCGTCGATAAGGCGGCGGGTAAACTCAAATTCCGTATGCGACGCGGCGGGGAAGCCGACCTCGATTTCCTTAAAGCCGAGCTTTACCAAAAATTTAAAAAATTCAATCTTTTCATCGGTCGTCATGGGCGAGTAAAGCGCCTGGTTACCGTCGCGCAAATCAACGCTGCACCATATGGGAGCTTTGGTTATTTCATTATTGGGCCACTCGCGGTTCTCGAGAGGAACGGGGTGGTACATTTTCTGATATTTTTTATAATTCATAAAACACTGCCTTTCCGGCTATACGCCTGTATAATTTTCATGTTATAAAAAAGCTGAGTCACACAATGTGACTCAGCATAATTCCGATACCGAAGTACAGAAAAACCAAACTGAAGGCCACATTGCCAATTCAGCTTAGAAGCAGGAGACTATTAAGGTTTGACGCCGTAAAGTATCTCATAACAATTACCTCTTTCCGTACTATACAGGTATTCTACAATAAAATTTACAATCTGTCAATATTTTTTTATAATTTTTTTTCCTTTTTAATTCCAAATATTGACCGTGCGCGTATCGCCGTCCCAATCAACGGTCACGTCAAACGCTTCCATGACGAAACGCAGCGGAACGAGCGTCCTGTCGTTCTTTATCATAGCCGGCATTTCGAGCGTCGTTTCCGCGCCGTCAAACAGCGCCGTATCGCTGCCCACAAACAGCGTCATCGTGTGCAGTCCGTTATCGATTTCGACCGTTTGGTTTTCCGCGTCCCACTCGACCTCGGCGTTAAGCGCCTCGCTCACGCCTCTTATCGGTATAAGCGTGTACGTTTCGCCGTCACGCGTTTCAAGCAGAGGGTACTGGTCGTCAAATTTAAGCAATTCCCCGTCTATTCTGACTTTCGCGCCGGAATACTCTATGTCGTTATGGTAATACCTCAACACGTGCTCTATGTACTCCGCGTCGCCGTAAGTTTCGTAGGGCCAGTCGGGATTGGCGTAATTTACGGCGTTTTTGCGCTCGTCAAGCCAGTTGTCGCCCGCAGCTTCTATTATCCTGTCAAGAACGGTCTGACCGAAGTTGTAGGACTGTATCATCTTCATGTAGTCGCAGTCGTAGCGGATAAGCGCCTGTGAAATCAAATACGCCGCGAACGGAACAGCCTTAGCCTCGTCAAGCCTGTCCTCTCTTGTCCACTTTTCGCCCGTGGTCTCCTCGCCGAATTTTGAAAACGTCTCAACCATCGAGTATTCAATCTGCATTATGCCCCATGCGGGATACTCGCTGCCGTCCTGGCGGTAGCTGAGATTACGTCCCGACGATTCCTGCATACATATAGCCGCGAGCAGATTCGGGTCTACCCCGTATTTGTCGCCCGCGCTCTTAAACAGGTCTGAGTACGACTTTACCGCGGAATTGAGAGGCTCGGTGCCAATCGCTATTCCGTCTGTGCTTGTTCCCTGATGGTCGGGTATGGCGCCCGCCGCGAACGCCGGATATGTACTCAATGTAATTGCGGCGGCAAGAATAAGTCCCGTTATTTTTTTCACGGTATACCCCTTTCCGCAGACGCTATAACGCGCCCGCCCGAGATTTTACGAATATCTGCTCTCATTATACACGAAAGATGTTATTTAGTCAATGTATTTGCTTTCCATTGTATAAATAAAAAAAATTTTGCCAATACTCAAAGCGTAGGCAATAAAAAATTGTAAAATTTGTATTTTAACGGAGGTTACAAGATGAAAAGATATGTCGAAATAATTGACGTGTTCGCGCGCGAGGTCATGGACTCGAGAGGAAATCCCACGGTCGAGGTCGAGGTGCAGACGGAGGACAGCTTAGGCAGGGCGATTGTGCCGTCGGGCGCTTCCACGGGCGAATATGAGGCTCACGAGCTGCGCGACGGCGACAAAAAGCGTTACGGCGGCAAGGGAGTAAAGACAGCCGTAAGCAACGTAAACGAAAAAATATCCGATGTTCTCGCGGGTATGAACGCGCTCGACCAGCGTGCCATAGATATGAAGCTCCTCGAGATGGACGGCACGCCAAACAAATCAAATCTCGGCGCGAACGCGCTGCTCGGCGTATCGCTCGCCTCGGCGCGAGCCGCGGCGAAAAGTCTGGGAATACCGTTGTTTAGGTATATAGGCGGAGTAAACGCGCACGTGCTGCCCGTGCCTATGATGAACATATTAAACGGCGGTGCGCACGCGAACAATAACGTGGATATACAGGAATTTATGATAATGCCGCAGGGCGCGCGGTCGTTCCGTCAGGGGCTTAGGTGGTGCAGCGAGGTGTTTCACACGCTCAAAAAGCTTTTAAAGGACACGGGCATCATTACCTCGGTAGGCGACGAGGGAGGCTTCGCTCCCAATCTCGAAACGGACGAGCAGGCGATAGAATTTATCATAAAGGCGATAGGGCTTGCCGGCTACAAAGCGGGCGAGGATTTTCGTATAGCGATAGACGCTGCAGCGTCCGAGTGGGCGAGACGCGACGGCACGTATCTTATGCCGAAGTCCGGCACAAGAAAGACGTCGGAGGAAATGATCGAGTACTGGGCGGAGCTTGCGGAGCGTTATCCGATATTCTCAATCGAGGACGGTCTCGGTGAAAACGACTGGGAGGGCTGGAAAATGCTCACCGACCGTCTCGGCTCCAAATTGCAGCTTGTGGGCGACGATTTGTTCGTAACAAATCCCGCGCGGCTCGAGCGCGGCATACAAGCGGGCGCGGCAAACTCGGTGCTGATAAAATTAAATCAGATAGGCACTCTGTCGGAAACGCTTGACGCGGTGGAAATGGCGCACAAAAACGGATACGGCGTTGTTATATCTCACCGAAGCGGCGAAACCGAGGATACGACAATAGCCGACCTTGCCGTTGCGGTAAACAGCGGGCAAATCAAGACCGGCGCTCCGTCGAGGACGGACAGGGTGGCAAAGTATAACCGGCTTTTAAGGATAGAGGAGGAGCTTTGTCCGACAGACATATACGGAGAAGCGTAAAAATTTGAAAAAGGGATTGACATAAGGCATATTTTGTCATATAATTATATAAGTATAAAGGGGAGTAGTTCACGCCGCAGGCGTTGAATGGGTCGTCAATACACGGAGAAATCCCGTCCATTCAGTAAGCAACAAGACTTTTATTGCGTTTTTTCGCAGTAAAAGTCTTTTTTATTAATATGAAACTGACCCGAATTTCAAGGAGGAAAATGAAATGAACACAGCGTTAATGATTTTATTTCTTGTGGGAGGCTTTATCCTGCTCGTAAAGGGCGCGGACGTGTTTGTGGACGGCGCGTGCGCACTGTCGGACAAGCTCAAAATACCCGCTTATCTTGTGGGACTTACCGTAGTCGCGTTCGGTACAAGTCTGCCGGAAGCGGCGGTAAGCGTTACCGCGTCGATCGCGGGCAGCAACGAGATAGCTATAGGAAACGTTATAGGCTCGAATATGTTCAACACTCTCGTCGTTCTCGGCGCGAGCGCGCTGCTTGCCCCGGTGGCGGTGAAGAAAAATATTTTAAAGCGCGATTTCCCGTTCTGTATAGGTATAACGCTTCTCATGCTCGCGCTTATGCTGACCATGAGCGGCGGCACAGTCGCTCTTACCCGCTTTGACGGAATTGTGTTGCTCGTCGTTTTCGCGGCGTTTATGACCGTATCGATAGTGTCGGGAAAGCGTAACGCGGCGCTCCAAACCGAAGAGGGCGAAGCGGAGAAAAAGGACATGCCTATGTGGAAGTGCATACTGTTTATATTGGCGGGCATTATCGGCGTTATCATAGGCGGCGAGCTTACCGTAAAGGGCGCTCAGGAGCTTGCGCTCAAGGCGGGACTCAGCGAAAAGGTCGTGGGACTTACGGTCGTCGCTATAGGCACGTCTCTGCCGGAGCTTGTAACGTCAATCGTCGCCGCGCGCAAGAAGCAAAATGATATTGCCGTCGGTAACGTTATAGGCTCGAATATATTTAACGTGCTCTTTATCCTCGGTATTTCGTCCTCAATAAGCGCTATCGTAACAGATATGTCCGCCGTTGTGGATGCGCTTATTCTTACGGGCGCGCTCGCGCTTACGTATGTGTTCGCGCTTACAGGCAAAAAAATAAACCGAGGCGCGGGAATTGTAATGATAGTCATGTATATAGCTTATACGGCGTATCTTTTGATTAGGTAGAAATATTAGGAGGAGGGGACAAATATGGGAATATGGGAGCTTATAATTCTCGCGGTGGGATTGTCTATGGACGCGTTCGCGGTGTCGGTATGTAAGGGGCTTGCCGTCGGCAAGGTAAACGCGCGCCACCTTGTAAAGGCGGGCGCGTGGTTCGGAGGGTTCCAGGCGCTCATGCCGCTTGTCGGGTACCTGCTCGGCAGCAGCTTTTCGGAGCTTGTGACGAAGTACGACCACTGGATAGCGTTTATACTTCTCGCGCTGATAGGCGCTAACATGGTAAAGGAGGCATTGGGCGGCGGAGAGGAAAAGTCCGACAGTCTTATGGACGTAAAGACAATGTTCCTGCTTGCCGTCGCGACCAGCATAGACGCGCTCGCCGTCGGCGTGACGTTCGCTTTTTTGGATGTCGCCGTAATACCCGCCGTACTCACGATAGGCTCCGTAACGTTTATATTCAGCGCCGCGGGAATTAAGGCGGGCAGCGTGTTCGGCTACAAGTATAAATCCAAAGCCGAGCTGTGCGGCGGTATAATTCTTATACTGCTAGGAATTAAAATATTGCTTGAAGGCGTGGGTGTGCTGTAACAAAAAAACACGGTAAAAACTACCGTGTTTTTTGCGTTTTACGCTTCTTTATCCCAAATTTCCTGGAAGAATGTCGCGTAGTCGGTTCTTTCGTTCTTGATGCAATCGATAGCCGAGCGCGGATGAACGTTCAGGATACCCGTGATAAGGTACGGGACGTCGTAGCCCCAAACAAGTCCCTCTTTTTTCAGCTTGACCATTTCGTCCTGCACGAATTTCAGAACGGGATCTATCTTGTATTTGGGGTTTTTAAGGAAGCCTATAAGCGCTTCCATAGCGCAGTTGCCCGCGCCTCTGCCCATACCGCTCATCGTCGCATCGAGCATGCTCACGCCCTGAGCCGTCGCCTCGATTGTGTTCGCGAACGCCATCTGCTGGTTGTTATGCGCGTGCATACCAATCTTCTTGCCGTACTTTGCGCCAACCTCGGTATACATGTCCGCAAGCTCGCGTATCTGTTCGGGGTACATCGAACCGTAGCTGTCAACGATGTAAATCATGTCCGTACCGCTCTGACCGATAAGCTCGAGCGCCTGCTTAATATCCCTGTCGCCCGACGTGGATATAGCCATGATATTGATACTCGTCTCGTAGCCTTTCGCCTTGCAGTACTCCGCCATGTCGATAGCGGCGGGAATGGTGTTTATGTAGGTCGCTACGCGCACGAGGTCGATAACGCTGTCCTTTTTGTCGAGAATGTCATGCTCAAGGTCGGTTCTTCCCACGTCCGCCATTACGGATATTTTCATATCCGTGTCGTTTTCTCCGACGACGTTTCTTATGGATTCCTCGTCGCAGAACTTCCACTTACCGAATTTGTCCACATCGAAAAGCTCTTTCGACGCCTTGTAGCCAAATTCCATGTAATCTACCCCCGCTTTTACGTTCGCCTTGTAGAGCTTTTTCACAAACTCGTCGGTAAAGTAAAAGCTGTTTACCAGTCCGCCGTCGCGGATCGTCGCGTCCAAGACCTTTATGTCGGGTCTGTAGGACAGCAGTGTTCCTTGTTGTGGTGCCATTGTTTTTTCCTCCTACCATACTACATTATTTTTTGTCACATACAAAAAACATTTATATTCTAACAGATTTATCGAAAAAAATCAAGAGTAAATATAAAAAAATTGATACTGTAAGCCATTTAATATCATAAATTTGTAATCAACCGCCGGTTGACAAAAAACTAACCGAATAATCTGTTGTGTCCCGCGCTCTGCGTTGTTATAATATACTTAATAACAGCGCTGTTAAATAAATTCAAAGGAGCAGTTACAATGAATATAGGTGCAAGAATCAAGGAGTTAAGAATCGAACAGAAAATAACGCAGGACAGATTATCGGAATATTTGGGTATATCGCCGCAGGCGGTTTCAAAGTGGGAAAACGGCAC
>CANQQW010000063.1 GCA_947626075.1 uncultured Clostridia bacterium | reverse complement strand
AAAAAAACCACAACATAATGGAAATTATGTTGTTAAAGCAAATCAAAAGATCCGCTTTTTCGCCGTAATTATAGCATGAAATCATGGTAATTGTCAATCAATTTAGTCTTACTTTCGCTCTTTTTGTGAGAAAAACATAATTTATGAAATCAGATTGATGATTTATTGTTTTAAATAACAAATGCCCAAGACCAATGTGATATGTAAATATTGGATTGGTTACGTTTTTATGTAATTTTTAACAATGAATTGCAGCAAAAAAACCTCTAAAATATGTTTTTTCACAAATATTTTTCCAATTACGAAAAACAAAAGTAAAGTCATTGACAATCGTCATGACTTTATGCTAAAATATCAGCATATATGGGAACACATATATATAGTTACAGCAACTACATAATTTCCATTATGTTGTGGTTTTTTTTTAATTTTGCCACATAATTTCCATTATGTTGTTTTTTTTTCAGCACCGCAGAAGTCCGAGCTTCTGCAATTGTTTTCTGTGCTCCGCCCCGCTTTCCATCGTATAAATTCTTGTCGTGTTAATATTTGAATGACCGAGAATATCCGCGAGCCGTACCACGTCCTTTTGCAGGGAATAAAACGTCCTCGCGAACAGGTGGCGGAAATTGTGCGGAAACACCTTGTCTTTTGCCACTCCCGCGCTGTCGCATAGATCCTTTAACATTCGCCATACGTTGCTGCGGTTTATGGGCTTCCCGCTTTTTGTTTGAAAAACGCTGCCCTTTGTAATGCCCTGTTCCCTCATATATTTTCTGAGCATTTTGCAAAGCGGCGCGGTCAGTATCACGACGCGCATCTTCCCCTTGCAGCGGATAACGGCTTTCCCGCTTTTGACTGCGCTAACGTCTATAAAGCGCAGCTCCGATATTCTTATTCCCGTGCTGCATAGCGTCTGCATAAGGTAATACAGCCGCCTGTTGCCTTTTTTCTGCGCGGCGCAAAGAAGCCTTTCATATTCCGCCTTTGTAAGCTCCTTTTCGCTTTTAGCGAAAATTTGCCGCTGTATCTTCAGCGTTTTCACATGACAGTCATGCCAACCCATAAAACGGAAAAAGCTGTTCAGCGAGGATAAAACGGAATTGACGCTCGCGGGTGCGTAACTTCCTATTAAATACTCCTTGTACGTGAGCACGGCGCTTTTGCCGAGTTCCTTTCCGCCGAGCCACACGCGAAACGCGGTAACGTCGCGTATGTATTTTTCTATTGTCGCCGCCGCACGTTCCTCACTCAGAAGATACATTCTGAATTCGTCGATGTGTTTGCTTGTGATTACTTTCATTGTCAACAACTCCTTCTTTACCTATTCTACCACAAATCCCCCAACCCCTCTCCCGTTCTTCTCATTCTTCGCCTAACCGCAAAGGCATTGACAATTTAACCGAAAATGGTATACTAAAGACAAAGAATGTCGAAACGGCGGTAAGTGATGTGAATTTTGTAGGAAAAATTGATATGGAAATATATAAGTGCGTTGCTGAAGATATAGTTACGGATGAGGTTATAATCACAGATGAACAAATATCTCATATTTGCGAAAGACATCCGAACGATTATGAAAAATTTGGTGAATATATACCGCAAATTTTAGCAAAGCCCGATTATATTCTTGAGGCTAATAAGCCCAACACGGCTTTTGTTCTAAAGCGCATCGAGGAAAATGGGAAGAATTTTCAATTGATTTTGCGCTTAAAAACATCAAAAGATATAAAAAAATATAAGAACTCAATCATTACTTTTCTTAAAATAAAAGATAAGGAATGGCGCAGATGTATAAAAAATAAAAAAATTCTTTACAAAAGAGAATAGTTATGGTATAATAAATATACAATAAAGAGGCTGTTTGAGGTGGTAGATTTCGTACCGACCACACGCCGATGGTAACGACAAGAACGCGAGTTCTGAGAGATGCAGGAGAAAGGTACGCCTGCCAAACAGCGATTTTACGGAAACCGCTTTGAGAAATCAAGGCGGTTTTTTCTGTGCAAAAATATGTGAAATTGATAAAATCCGCAAGGGAAATGACAGTTAAACACATTTTAAAATCCCATAAATAGCGGCAGCACCCACCTTACGACACTTTCCGCATTGTTACATTGATATTAAAGGTATGTTATATTTGCAAGTCAACACTTAAAAAACGGCAAAATATGTGATACAATGGTAGAACTGTAACAGATTTATTTATATTTCGTATTATAAGATATGAAAATATTTTATAATGCGAGGTGTTAAAGGTGGGCAAACTTGTTATAGACGGCGGCGGGAAAGTCAGCGGCGAGATCCGCGTACACGGCGCTAAAAACGCCGTTCTTCCGATTCTTGCCGCGACCGTCATGGCTGACGGAGTGAGCGTACTCAAAAACTGCCCCAAGCTTCGGGATGTTGATAAAACGACCCTTGTTCTCGAAAGACTCGGCTGTAAAGTCTTACGGGACGGGAATACGGTCACAGTCGATACGAGAGGCATGAGCGACTGCAAAATATGCGAGGACCTTATGCGCGAAATGCGGTCGTCGATAATATTTTTGGGCGCTATTATATCAAGATGCAAGAGAGCGGTAGTAAGTATGCCGGGCGGCTGCCCGATAGGACTTCGACCCATAGACCTACACTTAAAGGCTTTAAAACAACTTGGCGTGGACATACAGGAGGAACACGGGTACATAAAATGCAGCGCGGCAAAGCTTGCCGGCGCGAATATCCATCTCGACTTCCCGAGCGTCGGCGCGACGGAAAACGCGATGCTTACCGCCGTATGCGCGCGCGGCATAACGACTGTTTCAAACGCCGCCCGCGAACCCGAAATTACCGATTTGGGAAATTTCCTTAACAGCATGGGCGCGGACGTGCGCGGTATGGGCAGCGGCGTGATTACCATACGCGGCGTTGAAAAGCTTCACGGCGCCGACCATACGATAATGCCGGACAGAATAGTCGCGGCGACGTATCTTGCCGCCTCGGCAGTAACCGGCGGCGAAATATGCCTGACGAACCTCAATCCGCGGGACATGGACGCGATGCTGTGCGTACTGCGCGAAATGGGCGTAAAAATGCGCGTCGAACGCGACAAAATAATACAGACCGCGCCGCCGCGCTTAAAGAGCATACATACGGTGCGTACCATGCCGTACCCCGGCTTCCCGACCGACATACAATCGCCGTTTATGGCGCTCGCGTGTACGGCGAGCGGCACGAGCGTATTCGTTGAAAACATATTTGAAAACAGATTCCAAAACGTAGACGAACTTACGCGCATGGGCGCGGACATAAAGACCGAGGGACGAACCGCCGTTGTGCGCGGCGTAAAACGTCTTGAGGGCGCGAATGTTGTCGCGCGCGAGCTTCGCGGCGGCGCTTCGCTCGTAATCGCCGCGCTCGCGGCTAACGGCACCACGACGATAAGCGGAGTCGAGCTTATCGACCGCGGCTACGAAAACATAGAGAAATATCTGCTTGAATGCGGAGCAAAAATAAGACGTGAATAAAAGTCAAGGTGATACAAATGGATGAAAAAAGGACTAATAACCGCACGGTAAAAACGGGCGGCAGACGCGTCACAAAAACAACAACCGAATACGACTGGACCGAGCTTGACCGCAAGGTCAGGGAGGAAAGGGCAAGACCCCAAAGCGAGAGACCCAAGACCAAACGGATTTCCGAACTGGAGCAGCAGGTGAGATACCGAAAGCAGCAAAAGCAAAAACGCCTGAAAATGAAACGGCGGCGCATGCTTTTACTGCTGATACTCGCCATACTTCTTGTGCTCGCGCTGATGTTCCTCACGCCGATTTTTAACATACGCTCCGTTTCCGTCGAGGGAAACAGACTTGTAAGCGCGGAGCAATTTCAGGAAAAGCTCAGCCCGCTCGTGGGCGAGAACCTTTTCCGCACCGGCGCGGGCAAAATACGCAGGACGCTAAAGGAAATATCGTATATCGACACGGTAGACGTGCAAAAAAAGATGTTCCCGCCCTCGGTGAAAGTGACCGTGACGGAGTACACGCCCGCGGGACTTATACGCGCCGACGGCAAAAGCCTTACCGTAAGCTCGTCTCTTATCGTTATCGAGGACGGATCCGAGCTTTACCCCGTGCCGGCGGTGACGGGACTGGGCGTGGAATCGTATAAGGTCGGCGGCGAGGTAAAGACGGACGATAACGAAAAGCGCGATATTGTTCTGACGGCGCTTTCATCGCTCGAGGCTGTGGAGCTTACCGATAAGGTCATAGAAATAAACGTAAGCGACGTCGCGAACATCACGATGAATTACGATAACCGCCTGCGCGTTGAATGCGGCAGCTATCTCGATTTTGAACATAAGATACGCATGCTGCGCGAAACGGTCAACGCGCTTGACGAAAACGCGCGCGGCACGATAGATTTATCGGAACCGGGCAAGGCGGTACATGACCCCGAATAGTAAATTTGCACAAAATTTTTGAAAATATACGCAATAATATTGTTTACAATTATTCGCGAATTTAAAAATTTGTTGGAAAAAACTATTGAATAACTTGACAAAACATAGTAAAATAATATATATGCGGTGATTTCCCATGGGTCTCACGGGGAGAAACTACGAAGGAGGATAATTTACATGAGTAGTATGCCTATTGATTTGGAAGAAAACACTACAATAGACGGCGCGAGAATTAAAGTCATCGGTGTCGGCGGCGGCGGAAACAACGCTGTTGACCGCATGATTGAAGCGGGAGTTACAAAAGCTGAATTTATCTGTGTAAACACTGATGCTCAGCAGCTTTCTAACGTAAAAGCTCCGACCGTGCTTCAGATTGGCGCTAAGCTTACCAACGGACTCGGCGCGGGAGCCAAGCCCGAGGTTGGCAGACAGGCGGCTGAAGAAACCAAGGACGAAATAAAGAATCTTGTAAAGGATACCGAAATGGTATTCGTAACTGCGGGCATGGGCGGCGGCACAGGCACGGGCGCGGCTCCGATTATTGCGGAGGCGGCAAAGTCTATGGGCGTTTTGACGGTTGCCGTTGTAACGAAACCGTTCTTCTTTGAGGGACCTCAAAGAATGAGGAACGCCGAGGAGGGAATAAAGAACCTTGCCGAAAAGGTTGACGCCATTGTCACCATTCCCAACGACCGTCTTTTAAACATTGCGGACAAGAAAGTTACGATTAAGGATTCCTTTAAGCTTGCGGACGATATTCTTCGTCAGGGCGTTCAGGGAATTATAGAAGTAATTACGCAGAGAGGCATTATGAACTGCGACTTTGCCGATGTCAGAACTATCATGCGCGACAGCGGAGTGGCGCATATGGGTATCGGTATAGGCAAGGGCGAAAACGCCGCGTCCGACGCGGTTCGCGCGGCAATCGAAAGCCCGCTGCTTGAGACAAGCATTGAGGGCGCCGAGAATGTTCTTTTGAATATCACGGGCGGCACGGAATTTTCGCTTGTTGATATGGGCGAGGTTTCGACGATCGTGCGCGACCTTGTAAGCGAGGAAGCGAACATCATAGTCGGAACGGCTATGGACGATTCTCTTAAGGACGAGATTAAGGTAACGCTTATCGCGACCGGTCTTGACGGCTCCTTAAAGCGCGGCGCCGGCAAGGACACGGCGAACGATATAAGAAGAATAACGCCGAAGTTTGCGGGCGGAAGCGGCAGAAGTGACAGACACTCTCAAACGTCGTACACATCGTCCGACCTTGGCGACGATTCTATATTCAACAGAAAATTAAAGCCCGGCATGGGTAATATCGACGTTCCCGACTTCTTTAAACCCGGCAGATAAAAATTAAACGGAATATTGAAACAGAATGATAACAGACCGTGACAAATCACGGTCTGTTTTTCCTATTCCGTCTGATCGCACCTTACACCGAGGAACGCCGTACGGCGGCAAGCAAGTACGCAAGGGAGCATGGCAATTTCTCCAAAAATTTTAGAAACAGAGTTTTGAAAAATAGTTGACAAACCCCTATTTAATAGGGTATAATAATATTGAAATAAGGTGATACTATTTGAAAAGAAAATTTGTCATGTTGCCTGTTTTTGATAAACAGTGGCGGGATATGGGGCTTGATGATAATGACTTACAACGTTTGCAAGCCGAATTGTTAAATGATCCGCAAATAGGAAATGTTATTAAAGGCACAGGGAAACTGCGAAAAATGCGTTTCGCATTACCAAACAGAGGAAAAAGCGGCTCAAGCCGTGTCCTCTATGTTGATTTCGTTTTAGCGGAAACGATTTATTTAATTTTCGCATATCCTAAAAATGAAAAAGATAATTTGACTGACGAAGAACGAAACAACATTAAAAAGCTGATTGATAAACTGGAACAAAGCTTATAGCGGGAGGTGTTTTTTGTGAAAGTTTATGACGGAATCATGCAGGGCTTAGAAGAAGCGATTGCGTACAATGAGGGAAAAATTAAAGCAAGAACAAATACAATGTCCATTGAACCTGTCCCCGATTTTGAAGCGACAGAGATTAAGAGCATACGAAATGAGCTTGGAATGACACAGGTTTTATTCGCCGGACTTATGGGCGTTTCAACAAAAACAGTTGAGGCGTGGGAAGCCGGACGAAATATGCCCGACGGTCCGGCAAGGCGAATACTCGCAATGTTAAAAGTTGATCCGGCGCTTCCCCAAAGGCTAAACATTATCGTAAAGTAAAATTATATAACGTTTTTAGAGCAACGCATCCGTTGCTCTTTTTTTGCGCCCAAAAGGAGTTGATTTTTACAGCCTCCCTTGTCAAAGGGAGGTGAACGACGCTTTAGCGTCGCAGGCATAGAGCTCGCCTCGTCCCGCCCCCGCTTCCCCCCCCCTACGTAGGGGCGGTCATTGGCCGCCCGCCCTCGTCCCAATCTTCCTTTTCCGCAAAAAAGAACCCCAATGACATATTGACAAAATAAACCAAATGATGTAAAATAGAATTGTGAAATTTGTACATACTAAATAAAGGAAAAAGGAGGAATTACAATGAATTTGGACTTACTTCACCCTGCCGACCAGCTTGTGATGTTCATGGAAAGAATATACGGCTACGGCATGACCACGACCTCGGGAGGAAACCTCTCCATACTCGACGATAACGGGGACATATGGATTACCCCCGGTTCAATCGACAAGGGAAGCCTCACGAGAAACGACATGGTAAGGATTACGCCCGACGGTCAGATTATCGGCAACCATAACCCGTCAAGCGAATACCCGTTCCATCGGCATATTTATAAGACCCGACCGGACATAAAGGCGGTACTGCACGCGCACCCGCCCGCGCTTGTGGCGTTCTCGATTGTGAGAAAGCTTCCGAACACGAGCCTCATCCCGACGGTCAAGTTCTCATGCGGTGAGATAGGCATGGCTAAGTACGGCTTGCCGGGCAGCGGCGATTTGGGCGATAAAATAAGCGAAGAATTTGCCAAAGGCTTCAACACCGTGATACTTGAAAATCATGGCGTGGTTATCGGCGCAAAATCTATGTTTGACGCGTTCAAATCCTTTGAAACTCTTGACTTCAGCGCGAGACTTGAAATAGACGCGAATAACATCGGCGAGCCGAAGCAGCTTACGGCGGAGCAGATTGACTGGTATAAGTCGAGACAGAACGTGTCTATGGACGAATTTGTAGCTCATAATATAACGAGCGCGGAAAAAGAAGCGAGACGCGAGATGTGTAAGCTCATAAAAAGAGCGTATAACCAGCAGCTTTTCACGAGCACGCAGGGAACGTTCTCGCAGCGCGTTGATAATGACAGCTTTATCATAACGCCCACCGGCTCGGACAGAAAGTATCTGGAGCCGGAGGACATCGTAAAGATAAGCGGCAACCTAAAGGAGCTGGGCAAAATCCCCTCCAAGAGCGTGGAGCTGCATAAGGAAATATATAAGCAGCATCCGCACGTAAACTCGATTATAATCGCGCACCCGCCGTGCATAATGGCGTTCGCGGTTACCGATGAGCCGCTTGACTCCCGCACGATTCCCGAAAGCTATATACTCATGCGCACAATTCCGAAGCTAGAATTCGGCTCGAACTATATGCGCCCGAAAGAGACGGCGGCGGTGTTTAAGGAGAATACTCCGATAGCGATTATAAAGAACGACTGCGTTATAGTAACGGGCAACAGCCTTTTGAACGCGTTTGACCGTCTCGAAGTGGCTGAGTACAGCGCAAAGGCTATAATCGCCGCAAAGGATTTGGGCGACGTTGTGGCTATAAACGACAGCGAGATAGAGGACATCGAAGAAGCGTTCCACCTCGCGAAATAATGCTTAAGGAGAAAGATAATGAAAAATAAAGGCTGTTTGGCGGGCATAGCCGTAGTAGTGGGAGTAATCGTCATAATCGCGGCAATGCTCGCGCTCGGCTACAACAATCTTGTAAAGCTTGAAGCTCAGGTCGATACCGCTTTTTCGGACGTTCAGGTTCAGCTCCAACGCCGCAGCGACCTTATACCAAACCTTGTGAACACGGTAAAAGGTTACGCGTCGCATGAAACCGAGGTATTTACGGCTGTGGCGGACGCGCGCGCAAAGCTTGCGGGAGCGGCTACGGTTGAGGAAGCGAGCGCGGCTGACGCGGAGCTTTCATCGGCGCTCGGCAGACTGCTTGCCATTTCCGAAAGCTACCCCGAGCTTAAATCGAACGAAAACTTTCTGTCCCTGCAAGACGAGCTTGCGGGTACGGAAAACCGTATAGGAGTGGCGCGAAAGGATTATAACGAAGCTGTTCAAAGCTACAACGTAAAAATCCGCACGTTCCCAACGTCGATATTGGCAAACATTTTCGGCTTTGAAAAAAAGCCTCTGTTTGAAGCGGACGAGGGCGCGCAGTCCGCGCCGCAGGTGAATTTTGACTGATACTGATTATGAAGCGTAAAGAAATAAAATACGGCGCGCTTTTCGCGCTTTTCGCGGCGCTCTTTTTGAACATATCGGCATACGCGGCGGTTCCGTCGCCCACAAGCCGTTTCTTCGTAAACGACTACGCGGACGTGATAGACTCCGAAACCGAGGATTACATCTTTGAAAAGGGCAAGGAGTATAACGCGAACGGCGGCGCGCAGGTCGTTGTGCTCACAATGCGTTCACTTGACGGCGAAAATTTGGAAGAATTTTCAATCGAAACGGCGCGCGAATGGGGGATAGGCAGCAAGGAACGCGACAACGGCGTTCTTATCCTGCTCGTCATGGACAGCCGCGACGTCCGCATAGAGGTCGGAGACGGACTCGAGGGAGTGCTAAATGACGGCAAGTGCGGAAGATTTATCCGCGCGGCGGCTCCGCTCCTTTCCGGCGGCGATTACAGCGGCGGTATAAAAAGTCTGTATAACTCCGTCATAGGCGAGCTTGAAGAGCCGACCCCAGATACGGAGGACGAAGCGCCCGAGGGCTATTACGATTTTATAGCAGCGATTATTATTTTCCTGCTTATTATTATGCTCTGGATATTAAAGTCGCGCGGCGGAGGCGGCGGTCACCGCGGCAGACGCTTTTTCTACGGCGGCTACGGCGGCGGTGGATTTGGCGGCGGCGGTTTCTCCGGCGGAGGCGGTGGATTTAGCGGCGGCGGTTTCTCCGGCGGAGGCGGTGGATTTTCGGGCGGAGGCGCGAGCGGAAAATTTTAGAAAAAAATGCAGCGGGCGGACTGTTTGCCGCCCGCTTTGTGTTTTTGTGGATTTTTATATGGATATTTTGAAATGATTACGGGCGAACTTGAAATGATTACGGACAAACTCGAAAAATTTACGCGCAAATTTGAAATAATTACGCGCGAATTTGAAAAAAATACGCGAGAATTTGAAAAAAATGAGGGTGAATTTGAAAAATTTAAGTGCAAATTTAAAAAAAATGCAACCTTTTGCCGTGCTGAAAAGTATTTATAATAGAGAAAAAAATGACAGGGAGGTACACATTATGAAAAGAATTGTTTCATTGATTGCCGCGGTTGCGCTCATGATGAGCCTTACCTCGGCGCTTGCGGAAAACAACGCGGATGCGCTTCAAAAGGCGCTTGTAGGCGTTAAACCGCGCGTCGGCGTGACGGACGAATACACTGACTTTACGAGCCGCACATTTACGGCGGACAGTTGTAATTCCTACATGTTTAACTGGAGCACCGAGGACGGCAGCAAAAATATCAGCGTTACCGCGTACGAAAACGGCGTTATCACCTCGTACAACAGCTATGAAAGAACCGACGGGTACGACGGTCCGAAAATGGCGTCGATGTCCGCGGAGGACGC
>CANQQW010000062.1 GCA_947626075.1 uncultured Clostridia bacterium | reverse complement strand
TAACACCCTTTCGTCTCTTTTTATTATATCAGATTTTTGGGTGTTTGTCGACTCTATTTAAATTATATCACTCCAAGCCTTCGCAGAATTCAAATGCACTTTCACCAATACTTGTTACACTATCAGGTATTGTAACGCGTGTTAAGCCGCTGCAGTACACAAATGCACTTTCACCAATGCTTGTTACGTTGTCGGGTATTATAACGCTTGTTAAGCTGTAGCAGTCCTCAAACGCCCTATCACCAATGCTTGTTACACCTTGGTCTATTACGACTTTTTTAATATTTGAACGGCTTTCATACCATGGAGTAGAATAAACCTCATAATCTTTCATCTCTCCCTCGCCGCTCACAGTGAATATGCCCGCATCGTCAAGTGTCCATGTCAGGTTATCACCGTCTTTGCCGCATTCGCCGCTGTCTATGATTTGGGCGTTTGCAACGGCGGGCAAAGCAAGCATAACAATAAATGCCGCGAGTAAAATCAACAATTTTCTTTTCATCTCTCTACCTCCGTAAAATTATTTAATATGAATGTAACTTTTGCGGGCAGCCCGCCCTTGTAGGGGCGGTCATTGGCCGCCCGCCACTCTTGTAGGGGCGACCTTTACGGTCGCCCGCAGGCGGCGGCTCGTCGCCCCTACGTTAGGCCCCCTTGTCAAAGGGGGCTGGCGCGCGTAGCGCGACTGGGGGATTCCTTTGCTGTTTTAATAATGAATCCCTCCACCGCCTACGGCGGTTCCCCTCCCTTTAACAAGGGAGGCATATTCCCCACATTAAAAAATGCGTGGCACAAATCCGCGCCACGCATAAAAACGCGGCTCAGATTAATGTTACCACACATTTTACTTTGTATATAAAACACCACTAAAAGAAATCTATTATGCAAAGGCATCTCATATAAAGCCTGCGTTTTTTACACACACAAGCCTCTACATAACAGAAACAGAATATTCATATTTGAATATTCTAAAATATGGTATTAAAAAAGCAGTGTTATATATTTAATATAACAAAGTAAAAAATGTGGTACAATTATTATACCATATTTTCCGCACAAGTCAATAATTAGCAACGTCAAAAATACAAAAAACAGCGCTTATAAAGAAAAAATCGTAAAAAAAATAAGATTTTAAATAAAAAAACTCTTGCCTTTTTAAAAAGAATATGGTAAAATGGTTCGGTATGAAAAATACACACATTCGCGGATTATGCGGAAGTTGCCCTTTTGCCGGGGTATTCGCGTAAGTTGAAACGGGTGGAGGAATAATCAAAAACAAGGAGGAAAAAACTAATGGCAAACGTAATTTCAATGAAGCAGCTCCTCGAAGCGGGAGTTCATTTCGGACACCAGACAAGAAGATGGAACCCCAAAATGGCTGAATACATCTTCACGGAGAGAAACGGTATTTATATTATCGATCTCCAAAAGACGGTAAAGAAAGTAGAGGAGGCGTACTATTTCGTAAGAGACGTAGCGGCGTCGGGCGAGGACATTCTTTTCGTCGGAACAAAGAAGCAGGCTCAGGACTCGATCAAGGAAGAGGCTGAGAGAGTAGGTATGTACTACGTAAACGCGAGATGGCTCGGCGGTATGCTTACCAACTTTAAGACAATTCAGAAAAGAATTGAGAGACTTGCTCAAATCAACAAAATGGAAGAGGACGGTACCTTTGACGTGCTGCCGAAAAAGGAAGTTATAAAGCTCAAGGCTCAGAGAGATAAGCTCGAAAAGTATCTCGGCGGTATCAAGGAAATGAAAAAGCTTCCGGGCGCTATGTTTATCGTTGACCCGAGAAAGGAAAAGATTGCTATAGCGGAGGCTAAGAAGCTCGGTATCCCTGTTGTCGCTATCGTAGACACAAACTGTGACCCCGATGAGGTTGACTACGTTATCCCCGGTAACGACGATGCTATAAGAGCCGTAAAGCTTATCGCTTCAACAATGGCTAACGCCGTTATAGAAGGCAGACAGGGCGAGGACGCGTTGCCCGCGCAGGACGGCGCGGACGCTGACAGCGAGGTAAGCGAGGAAGTAACAGAGGAAGCGGCAGAGGAATAATATTCCGTATAAATAAAACAGGAGGACAGGAAAATGGCATTTACGGCTAAAGATGTTAAAGAATTGAGAGAAATGACAGGCTGCGGAATGATGGACTGTAAAAAAGCCCTTGTTGAAACCGACGGCGACATGGATAAGGCTGTTGAGTTTTTAAGAGAAAAGGGACTTGCGACCGCTGCTAAGAAAGCGGGCAGAATCGCGGCTGAGGGTATAGTAAAGGCGTATGTAAACGGTAACGTGGGCGTTCTTGTCGAGGTAAACGCGGAGACGGACTTCGTTGCTAAGAACGCGGAGTTCCAGGAGTTCGTGTCAGACGTTGCAAAGACTATAGCGGAAACCGATCCCGCCGACGTTGAAGCGCTTAAAGCGACAAAGTGCGGCGACAGCACGATAGGTGAGATGCTGACGGCTAAGATTGCCAAGATTGGCGAGAACATGAATATCAGACGTTTTGCGAGAATCGAGACTACGGGCGTTTTGGTTGAGTATATTCACGCGGCGGGTAAGATAGGCGTGCTTGTCGAGGCTGACGCGGAGAACAGCGACGCTGTAAAAGAGTGCCTGAAAAACATTGCCATGCAGGTGGCGGCGCTCAATCCGAAGTATCTATCCTCCGACGATGTTCCCGAGGATTACAAGGAGCACGAGAAGAAGATTCTTATAGAGCAGCTTAAGAATGACCCGAAGAACGCTTCAAAGCCCGAGAACATCATCGAGAAGATGATTACGGGACGTCTCGCAAAGGAGCTTAAGGAAGTATGCCTTATGGAACAGGAGTACGTTAAGGCTGAAAATAAGGAAAGCGTAGCCAAGTATGTTCAGAGCGTAGGCGGTATCACGCTGAAGCAGTTCGTTCGTTTTGAGACGGGCGAGGGCATTGAAAAGCGCGAGGATGATTTCGCGGCTGAGGTTGCCTCGATGATTAAGTAATTTTAAGCTTAAACTGAAAAAAGTCCTTGAAACAATCGTTTCAAGGACTTTTTAGCTGTCCGCTTTAATGATAATATTGACATTATAAACAAGTAATGATATAATTTTTCTGTCAGATAACGATAAAATGTAAGGAAATATAAAAAATAAGTATAATAAATATCCACAAAAAACGGATATTTAGGCTGTAATTATTATAATATAAGGAGGTAAAATATCATGGATGCGGTACAAAAATGGGCAAATGAGAGAAGAATAGCCGACCTTATAAAGGTGCTGGAGGAAAGACAATTCGGGGCGGTTATGGCGAAAGACAAGGACGACGCAAGGAAAATCGTAATGGATATGATACCCGAAGGCTCAACGATAGCGGTCGGCGGCAGCGTTACGCTTAACGAAACGGGTATTTTGGACGAGATACGGAGCGATAAATATAAGTTTATCGACCGCTACAATACCCCCAACTTTGAGGCTATGCTTGAAAAATACAGAGAGGGCTATCATGCCGACGTGTTTGTTTCGAGTACGAACGCTGTTACAATGGGCGGTCAGCTCGTAAATATTGACTGTACGGGCAATCGCACAAGTCAAATAGTATTCGGACCAAAAAAGGTTATCATTGTCGCGGGAGTTAATAAGATTGTCGAAAACGTTGAGGAGGGAATAAAAAGAGCGAAATCAATCGCTCCGATGAACGCGCGGAGAATTACACATAAAACACCCTGCGCGGCGGACGACAACATAAAGTGCAATGATTGCCGCTGTGACGCGCGCATATGCAACGTTACGAGTATAGTAGACGGCTGCCACTACTTCCCGAAGCGCATTACAATCGTCATGGTGCCGGAGGTACTGGGATATTAATACATAACATATAGGACTGTGTATTTTTACAGTCCTATATTTTTTTACTTTTGACAGAAAAAATTTCCTTAAAGTAGTTGATATTAAAGTCAAATTTAGGTATAATATAATAGAATAGGTATAATAGTGAAAGGATAAAATGAAAACATGGACAATAATAAACAAATGGCAGAGCTTTTGTTCCCCAATATAACGAAAACGCCGGAGGACTACGAGACGCTTTATCCCGCGAGAAATCTCGCGGAGGGCGCTGTTGTGACGCGCTTCGCGCCCAGCCCCACCGGCTTTCTGCATTTTGGCGGTTTATTTGCGGCGTTTGTTGAGAAAACGGCGGCAAGAACGACGAGCGGCGTCTTTTACCTGCGTATCGAGGATACCGACAAAAAGCGCGAGGTCGAGAACGGTGTGAGCCTTATTGTAAAGGGACTTAACGATTTCGGTATTGAGATAGACGAGGGTATGACGTCTCAGACCGAGGAAAAAGGCGCTTACGGACCGTATATGCAGTCGAGGCGCACTCCGATATATCAATCTTACGTTAAATCTCTCGTTGAGCAGGGGCTTGCGTACCCGTGCTTTATGACGGAGGACGAGCTTAGCGTTATACGCGAGAACCAGGAAGCGGACAAGCTGCTTCCCGGCATATACGGAGAGTACGCGAAGTACCGCGATATAACGGTCGAGGAAGCAAAAAAGCGGATAGACGCGGGCGAGGAATACGTTGTTCGCCTTAAATCCCCCGGCAAAGAAAGCGGACGCGTAAAATTCAAGGACGTAATAAAGGGCGAAATAGAGATGCCCGAAAACATTCTCGACGTGGTACTTTTAAAAAAGGACGGAACGCCTACATACCACTTCGCGCACGCCATAGACGACCACCTTATGCGCACGACGCACGTAATACGCGGCGACGAATGGATCTCATCCGTGCCGATACATTTGCAGCTTTTTAGGCTGCTCGGCTTTAAACCGCCGAAGTACGCGCACATTTCCCCAATCATGAAGGAGGAAAACGGCGGCAAGAGAAAGCTGTCGAAGCGCAAGGACCCCGAAGCGGCTGTAAGCTATTACAACGAAGCCGGTTATCCCAAGGGCGCGATATGGGAGTATCTTATGACGCTCGCCAACTCCACCTACGAGGATTGGCGGCTCGCGAACAAGGACGCGGATATAAACGATTTCAAATTTTCGCTGTCAAAGATGAGCAAGGCGGGCGCTTTGTTCGACATTGTAAAGCTCGCGGACGTGAGCAAAAATTATATAAGCACGCTTAACGCCGAGGAGGTCTATGAGCTTGTGACCGAATGGGCGCGGGAGAATAACGAGAAGCTTTACAAGCTGCTTGTGGACGACGAGGAGTACGCAAAATCGATTTTCGCGATAGAACGCGGCAACGCGAAACCGAGAAAGGATATTGCGAAGTGGGGAGATGTGGAGAACTACGTCTCGTATTTCTACTCGGAGCTGTGGGACGGACAGCGCGCGTTTCCCGAGAATCTGTCAAAAGACGATATGATAGAAATTTTGGAGCTTTATAAGCAGATATATAAAGAAAATACCGCGTCGGAGGACTGGTTCCCGGCGGTGCGTGATATGGCGGTAGATTTGGGCTACGCGAAAGCGCCGAAAGAGTACAAGAAAAATCCCGACGCGTACAAGGGTCACGTCGGAGACGTTGCGGGAGTTATCCGCGCCGCCGCGACGGGACGCTTGAACACCCCCGACTTGTACGAGATATTGCAGGTGCTTGGTTATGATGAAGTGATAAAAAGATTTGATGATGCAATAAATACGCTTAAAGATATTTAAATAGCGGCGTTATGATTTGCATGGGAGGAATTTTACATGGAAGAAGTTTATATAAAGAATTTTATAGAGGACGCGATAGAAAATGATTTAAAGGACGGAGTGTACGACCATGTGCAGACGCGTTTTCCGCCGGAGCCGAACGGATACTTGCACATAGGACACGCGAAAGCGATATGTATCGACTTCGGTATGGCGGCAAAGTACGGCGGAGTATGTAATTTGCGCCTTGATGACACCAACCCGACAAAAGAGGATACCGAATACGTGGAATCCATTATGCAAGACATAAAATGGCTCGGCTTCAAATGGGCAAACGTATTTTACGCGTCTGATTATTTCGATGCGATGTATGATGCCGCGATTACTCTTATAAAAAAGGGCAAGGCGTATGTGTGCGATTTGTCGGCGGAGGAGATACGCGAGTACCGAGGTACTCTTAAAGAGCCGGGCAAAAACAGCCCGTACCGCGACAGGAGCGTGGAGGAAAACCTCGACCTGTTCGAGCGTATGACAAAGGGCGAGTTTGAGGACGGCGCAAAGGTTTTGCGGGCTAAAATCGACATGGCTTCGCCGAACCTAAATATGCGCGACCCCGTAATATACAGAATTTTAAGAGCGCACCACCACAGAACGGGCGATAAGTGGATTGTGTATCCGATGTACGATTTCGCTCACCCGATTTCGGATACTGTGGAGGGCGTTACTCATTCACTCTGCACGCTCGAATTTGAGGATCACAGACCGCTTTACGATTGGGTACTGCGCGAGGTGGGGTACGCAGAGCCGTCAAGGCAAATAGAGTTTGCGCGTATGAATTTAAACTATACTCTCACAAGTAAGCGCCGCTGTTTGAAGCTTGTAAACAACAACATAGTTTCCGGCTGGGACGATCCGAGAATGTCAACGCTCTGCGGTATGCGCCGCCGAGGCTATACGCCCGCGGCGATACGTGACTTCTGTGAGAGGATAGGCGTGGCTAAGGCTAACAGCGTTGTTGATTTTGCGCTTTTGGAAGCGTGTCTAAGAGAGGATTTAAACAAAAACGCGCCGCGCGCGATGGCGGTACTGAAGCCGTTAAAGGTAATAATAGACAACTATCCCGACGATTTGGTTGAGGAGATAGAGGTTGAAATAAATCCCGAAAGACCGGAAATGGGTACGCGTAATGTAGAGTTTTCAAAGGTGCTGTACATTGAACAGGACGATTTCATGATTGACGCGCCGAAAAAGTATTTCCGCCTGACGTTGGGACGCGAGGTGCGTTTAAAGAGCGCGTATTACGTGACCTGCACAGACTATGAGACGGACGACAGCGGCAATATCACCGCCATTCACTGCACCTACGACCCCGAAACGCGCGGCGGACAGTCGCCCGACGGGCGCAAGGTCAAGGGTACGATACACTGGGTGAGCGCGGCTCACGCGATTGACGCTGAAATACGTCTTTACGACAGACTTTTCAGCGTGGAAAATCCGTCGGACGAGAGCAAAGTGGAAGATTTTACGGAAAATCTTAATCAGGAATCGATGGTGGTAATAAAGGACGCGAAGCTGGAAAGTACGCTTACCAACCTGAAAGCGGGCGACACGTTCCAGTTCCTGCGTCTCGGCTACTTCTGCGTTGACCCCGACAGCACAGCTGAAAAACCTGTCTTTAACCGCACCGTCGCACTGAAAGACAGCTGGAAGAAGATAAATAAATAAGGAGATACCACAATGGAATACAAAACATACATGGCAGACCGCGTAAAAACGATGAAAGGCAGTGCAATCCGCGAAATGTTTAAGCGCATGGCGGACCCAGAAATAATCTCGCTCGCGGGCGGCAACCCCGCGTCGGAACTGTTTCCGGGCGACGAGCTTTCAAAAATCGCGGGCAAAATTCTGATGACGAACCCGACGCTTGCGCTGCAGTACGGCACGACCGACGGCTACCCGAAAATGCGCGACTGTGCCCGTCAAAGGGCGGAAAAGGTCAACTCCGTCGGCGAGAACGACGCGATTCTCATCATGACAGGCGCGAACCAGGGCATCGACCTCACCGCCAAGGCGCTTTTAAACAAGGGCGACAAGGTAATCGTAGAAAGCCCGAGCTTTATCGGCAGTTTAAACGCGTTCCGCACATACGAGTGCGAGCTTGTCGGCGTAACGGTCGAGGACGACGGTATGAGTATGGAGGGACTTGAGGACGCGCTCAAAAATAACGACGGCGTGAAGTTTATTTACACGATACCGACGTTCCAGAACCCGACAGGCGCGACGATGCCGCTCGAAAAGAGAAAGAAAATGCTCGAACTCGCGTCGAAGTACGACGTGCTTATTTTGGAGGACAATCCATACGGCGACCTGCGTTTCTCCGGCGAGGACGTGCCGACGATAAAGTCAATGGATACCGAGGGCAGAGTCATTTACGCCGGCTCATTCTCAAAGATTTTGTCGCCCGGTATGCGTCTGGGCTACATAGTCGCCCCGTCGGAGCTTGCCGAGAAGATTGAAATGCTAAAGCAGGTCAACGACGTTCACACGCCGATGCTCACGCAGCTCATGTGCGTGGAGTTTATGAAGAAGTATGACATCGACAGCTATATCGCTAAGAACCGTGAGCTTTACGGCAAAAAGTGCGCCGCAATGGTAAGCGCTATGGAGAAATATTTCCCGAAAGGTAAGGTAAAGTGGGTAACGCCCGAGGGCGGAATATTCCTCTGGTGCGAATGTCCGACTATTACCGACATCACGCCCGTGGTTGACCGCTGCCTTGAAAAAAAGGTAGCAATTGTCCCCGGCTCAAACTTCGCGACGGATATATTCGCGCCGTCGAATATGTTCAGACTGAACTACTCGTCCGCGACGATTGAAAACATCGAGGAGGGTATCCGCCGTTTGGGCGAGGTATTGACGGAATTATTATAATGTAGGGCGAACACGGTTCGCACGTTAAAACCCCTCAGTCACACTTCGTGTGACAGCTCCCCTAGTAGGGGAGCCTCACTGTATGCCTCCCTTACTAGGGGAGGTGGCGCCGGAGGCGTCGGAGGGGTCTTGCACGCCTAAATCACACCACACCGAAAGGAAGAGAGAACATGGACGAAAAGAAAACAATATTTTCCGGCATACAGCCGTCGGGAAATTTAACGCTCGGCAACTACCTCGGAGCGATACGCAACTGGGTAAGCCTGCAGAACGACTACAACTGCATCTACGCGATGATGGACATGCACACTATAACGGTTCGCCAGACTCCGGCGGAGCTTCGGCGCAGAACGCTCGAAGTGCTTGCGCTTTACATCGCCTGCGGCATAGACCCCGAAAAGGACATACTGTTTATCCAGTCGCACAACAGCGCTCACGCGGAGCTTGCGTGGGTCTTAAACTGCTACACGTACATGGGCGAATTGCAGCGCATGACGCAGTTTAAGGACAAATCTGCGCGCCACGCGGAGAATATAAACGCGGGTCTGTTTACATACCCCGTGCTTATGGCTGCGGACATTCTCCTTTACCAAGCGGACTATGTTCCCGTAGGCAAGGACCAGATGCAGCACATAGAGATTTGCCGCGACGTTGCGCAGCGCTTCAACGCCATTTACGGCGACGTGTTCACTGTTCCCGAGGGACTTTTGCCGAAAGTGGGCGCAAACATAATGAGCTTGCAGAACCCGACAAAGAAAATGTCTAAATCCGACCCGAACCCGAAAGCGTACATCTCGATGATGGACGACATGAACGTAATCGCGAAGAAAATAAAAAGCGCGGTAACGGACAGCGAGGGCGTTATCGAGTACCGCGAGGGCGACGAGACGAAGGCGGGAGTGAATAATCTGCTTTCAATCATGTCGGCTGTGACGGGACGCGATATAGACAATATAGTAAATGATTACAGAGGCAAGGGCTACGGCGACTTTAAGAGCGACGTCGCCGAGGCGGTTGTGGAGTGCATAAAACCGATACGCGCGGAATACGACAGAATTATCTCGGACAAGAAATATCTTACGGACATATGCGAAAAGGGCGCGGAAAGCGCAAAAAGAATTTCGCAGCGGACGCTTAAAAAGGTATATAAGAAAGTCGGATTTGTTATATAAAAACGGAGGGGAGTTACAAATGAGTACTCAGCAAATTTTATTTATGATTTTCGCGTTCGTGATTTCGTTCGCGTTCACGTTCGCAACAACGCCTCTCGTGAGGCGGCTGGCGTTCCGTATAGGTCAGGGCGCGGTCGACATTCCAAAGGATTCACGCCGTATGCATAAAAAACCCACGCCGAGAATAGGCGGACTTGCGATAATATTCGGATTTATGGTCTCGACACTCTGCTTTGCCGAGCCGTCAAGACAGCTTTTCGGAACGCTTGCGGGCGCGGCGATAATAGCGGTAATGGGATTTATAGACGACTGCAAGGATTTAAACGCGAAACTCAAATTTGTGATACAGATTATAGCGGCGCTTGTGGTTATATTCGTCGGCGATATAAAAATAGGCGTATTCACCAACCCTAACGTGCTGAGCGATAATCCGTACTGGGTACTCCCGGGCTGGCTTTCAATCACGCTTACAGTGATATGGATAGTATTTATAACGAACGCCGTTAATTTTATAGAC
Source organism: uncultured Clostridia bacterium (assembly GCA_947626075.1). Taxonomy (GTDB): domain Bacteria; phylum Bacillota; class Clostridia; order UBA1381; family UBA1381; genus Hominilimicola. The sequence continues at coordinate 62 of CANQQW010000062.1, read as the reverse complement.
GGTCTTGACGGTCTCGCGGCGGGCGTAAGCGCGATAATGTCGGTGTCGCTCGTGTTCATATC
>CANQQW010000061.1 GCA_947626075.1 uncultured Clostridia bacterium | reverse complement strand
GTCCTCGTCGGAAACGTCTCCCTCAAGCACATACACCTTCGCGCTTCTTACCCTCGGGCGCTCCTTCTGCGTGAGAATGGAAATACATTCCTCAGCCGAAGCCGCGCGCTGGTCGAACTGTCCCGGAAGATACTCGACCGCGAACACCTTTCCGCTCTCGATAGGGATTACCTCGTCATACGCGTCGTCAACGGGCGGCTCTGAAAAAATCAGTCCGCGCGCCGCCGCGTACTCGCTGTCCGTTATGCCCTCGACGTCGTATCGGTTTATAAGACGCACGTTTGTAAGCCCTTTTAATTCAAGATTTTCGCGCAAATCCTCGAAAATACCCTTAGCTTCAACGTCAAAACCGTCCTTTTTTTCAACATAAATTCTTCTTACGCGCTCCATATTGTAACTCCTTTTCGGTCAAAATTAAACTAAATACATATTTATTTTATCATAAATCCTTTAACTTCGCAATATAATAACCGAATAAAAAGCAAAATTTTAAATTTTTTATACAACTTACCGTATTTGACTTTGCCTCCCGCAAGTGATATAATTTTACTTACAAAATCATGGAGGAAAGATTATGCGCTTTGACAAAAATTTACTGAGGCTGTACGCCGTTACCGACAGAACGTGGCTCGGAGGCAGGACAATTTTTGAGGATGTTGAGAAGGCTCTTATCGGCGGCGTGACGCTTGTGCAGCTGCGCGAAAAGGATACGGCGTTTGACAATCTTGTGGAGACCGCCGTTAAAATGAAAGACTTATGCGCAAAATATAACGTGCCTCTTATAATAAACGATAACGTATACGCCGCGAAAGCGGCGGGCGCGGACGGCGTGCATCTCGGTCAGGACGATATGCCGCCGGTCGAGGCGCGGAAAATACTGGGAGCGGATAAAATTATCGGAGTTACCGCGAAAACAGTCACGCAAGCGAAAAAAGCGCAAGATGACGGCGCGGATTATCTCGGAAGCGGAGCGGTATTCGGCACCTCGACCAAAAGCAACGCAAAAAAAATGGAAATCGGCGTTTTAAAGGATATAACCGCGTCGGTTTCCATACCCGTAGCTGCAATCGGCGGCATAAACGCGGAAAACGTGCCGCGGCTAAAAGATACCGGCATCGCGGGCGCGGCTGTTGTTTCGGGTATATTCGCGCAGCGGGACATAGAAAAAGCGGCAAAAGAATTGTACAAAAGGATCGGTGAAATAATATGAAAACAGCGCTTACTGTAGCAGGCTCGGATCCAAGCGGCGGCGCGGGCATACAGGCGGATTTAAAAACCTTTGCCGCGCACGGCGTATACGGAATGAGTGTGATAACGTCTGTCACTTCCCAGAATACAACCGGCGTGTTCGGCGTGTTCGATATGCCTGAAAATGTAATAAAATCTCAGCTTGACGCGGTATTTACGGATATATTCCCCAACAGCGTTAAGATAGGTATGGTATCGTCCGCAGAGATTATAAAGGCTATTGCCGAAGCATTAAAAAAATACAACGCGAAAAATGTAGTGCTGGACACCGTTATGGTATCTACAAGCGGCTGTCCGCTCTTAAAGGCTGATGCAGTAAGCGCGCTTACGTCATATTTGTTCCCCTTATCGGATATAATCACTCCCAATATCGGCGAAGCGGAAATCCTTGTCGGCTTTGAGATTAAAAGCGAGGAAGATATGCTGAGCGCCGCCAAAAAGATATATGATGATTACGGGGTATGTGTGCTTTTAAAGGGCGGGCATCTCGACGGCGCGGCGAGCGATATACTGTATGACGGACATGAAACATGGTTTCGCGGCGAAAAAATAAACAATCCGAACACGCACGGCACGGGCTGTACTCTATCGAGCGCGATTGCGGCTCGGCTCGCGTTGGGATATGACATTCAATCGGCGGTTAAAAGCGCTAAGGACTATGTTACGGGGGCGATAGACTACGGGCTTAATCTAGGTAAAGGCAGAGGTCCCTTAAACCATACATGGAGCTTAAACTAAAAAAACGGCTTATTTTTACATAGCCGCATGTAATTGTATATTGTTTTTACCTCCTTACGGGTATACTAAATACGTAAGGAGGTTTTATTATGAAAAAGAAAAAATACGGTGAACACGTTATTTTCCGTGACAATATGTTCGACTTTGATGTGTGTAACGCAATATCGGCGCGCGAATGTACGGGGCTTATACCTTGGGAGCCGAACAGCGAAAACCAGCTCGACGCATACGACGAAATAATGGACTACTCGCCGGAAACAGCCAATATATACAACTATGAAGATGAAAGATAGCATACGGACATTTTATATCCGTCCTTTTGCGGATAACATTCTTTGAATATATATCGTTTTCCGTCATATACAATTTCGTTTCGGAGTACGGAAAAGTCTTTTATATTCATTGCAATACCCTTACCGACAGCCTTGGCAAAGCTTTCCTTTCTCGCCCAAACGTCAAAAAAGGCGCTGCCCGGGTCGGCTGAGGCTTCTATATACTCTTGTTCGTCAGGCGAAAAAAATCGTTTCGCAACGCCCATGTCACATTCGCCCACACGCTGTATGTCTACGCCTACGGGCGCGCTATGCGCGGCGCACACGGCGTAATCTCCCGAATGTGACAGGTTTACATAAATATCCTTATGCTCCGTGAGGTATGGTTTGCCGTTTTCGTCCGTATCCCATTTTACCGTTTCTCTCCGACCCGTAAACTGATTCACGGCGTATCTTAAAAGCAGCTCCGCGCCTATAGACTGCGCTTTCTGTATCTCTTTGCGGAGCTTTTTAACCTTTTCTTTACGTTTTTCAGACAGGTACTTATACCATTTTTCGTCAGACGGGTCTATGCCCCTTACGTTCATCAAGTAAATTTTCATATCGTCAAATTCCCGAGAACGGAGCCTATAGGCTCGTTTATAACGAGGTCGGCGCGGCTGTCGGCGCTCGTCGCGTCCTTATTGATTATAACGAGCTTACTGCCGCTAAAGTAATTTATAAAGCCAGCCGCCGGATAAACGTTAAGCGACGTTCCGCCTATTATAAGCACGTCGGCTTTGCTTATATAGTTTACCGCCTTCCTTATCGCTGTATCGTCAAGCATTTCTTCGTAAAGCACCACATCGGGCTTTATTATATGTCCGCAAGCCTCGCAGCGCGGCACGCCTTTGCTGTTTTCTATATATTCAATGCCGTACGGCTTCGAGCATCCCATACAGTAATTGCGAAGCGTCGAGCCGTGCAGTTCAATGACCTCCTTGCTTCCCGCCATCTGATGCAGTCCGTCTATATTCTGCGTAATAACAGCCTTTAAAACGCCTTTTTCCTCAAGCTTGGCAAGTGCGATATGAGCCTTGTTCGGCTTTACGTCCTTTACAATCAGCTTGTCGCGGTAAAATTTAAAAAACTCCTCCGGTTTTTGCATGAAAAAGGTGCGGCTCAAAATAGTTTCGGGCGGGTAATCGTACTTCTGATTGTACAGTCCGTCCACGCTCCGAAAGTCGGGTATGCCGCTCTCCGTGGATACTCCCGCGCCGCCGAAAAATACTATATTACTGCTGCCGTCGATAATTTCCTGAAGTGTCATTTCGGTATCCTCCTTAATTTATATCTCCTATTTCGTACATAGTCATGGCAAGCACCGCCTCGCCCGCCGTTTCGGTGCGTAAAATACGCTTGCCAAGCGTTACCGTTTCAATGCCGCTGTTCCTTAGAAGCTCCGCTTCCGCCGCGTCAAAGCCGCCCTCGGGTCCTATGATAAATCCAACGGTCTTTACGTTGTCTTTTGACAAAAGCACCTCTTTAAGTGTTTTCTGCTGCTCACATTCGTATGGCGCGAAGAAAATATCGAACTCTTTCGATTTCTCTATAACCTCGCGAAGAGTCATTATATCGCCTATTTTCGGTACAATGCCGCGTCCCGACTGTTTTGCGGCAGCTTCGGAAATTTTTTGCCAGCGGTCTGTTTTCTTTCTTTCTTCTTTCTCGCCGTCAAGCTTTACCACGCATCGCGACAGCTTTACGGGTACTATTTTACTTATTCCCAGCTCCGTTGTTTTCTGTATTATATACTCCATTTTAGACGCTTTCGGCAATCCCTGAAACAGCGTCACCTCTATAGGCGGTTCCGACGCGCTCTGCTTTTTGCTTATAATATCGCAGACGATGCGCTTTTCTTCCACGCTCCCTATGCGCGCTTCGTAGTCGATACCGCGGCTGTCGCACACGGTTAAAGTATCTCCCGCGCCGAGCCGCAGCACGCGGGAAATATGCGACACGTCAGCCGTGTCAATTATAATTGTGTTGTCTGTTATCTTATCGGGCGTTACAAAAAATTTCGGCATTACAAGCTCTCCAGTACTCTTTCAAAATTTTTATGACTTATCTTTTCTATTGCTCCGTCACTGTAGCCAAGCCGCGCAAGGCGCTCAAACAGCTTGTATGTATCCTGCGCACCGTTTATACCGTCCGGCAAGCGGTCCACTCCGTCAAAGTCCGCGCCTATCCCTATGTTATTTTCGCCGCCGAGCTCCATGAAGCGGTCGATATGCCGTACTATATCGTCAACGGTACATTCCGCGCTTCGCGTAAGAAATTCGGGATAGAAGTTTATCCCGACGCATCCGCCCGTATTCTTAATCACTTCAAATTGCTCATCGGTAAGATTGCGCGGGTGCGAGCATATATAATCGGAGCAGGAATGTGTCGCTATTAAAGGCATATCTGTTATTTGGGCAATATCGAAGAACGATTTCCTGTTGAGATGCGAAACGTCAATGAGCATGCCTATTCTGTTCATTTCCTTAACCACGCTTTTGCCAAATTCCGTAAGACCTTTATTCTCGTCTTTTTCAAGCGCGCCCGCGGCAATATGATTGGTGAAGTTCCATGTGAGCGCCGCTATGCGCACTCCGAGCCGATAATAGTTCCTGAGAGCCGCAAGCGAGTAAATCCCCTCGCCGCCCTCAATACTGAGTACGGTTTTCACATTTTCCGGCGCAGCGTCCTTTTGCGAATGGTACGCGTCTATTAAATCCAACGTTCGCTCGGCGGCGCAGGATTTATATACAGGGTCTATAAAGCATGCGAAAACCTGTGTGTATTTTCTGCAGCGCGACAAGCGTTCAAAGTCAATATGGCAGTCGTTACAGTAAAGGCTTTTTCCGTCATCGAGCGCGAAGCACAGCGTGTCGCAATGCGCGTCAAATACTGAATAATTATGTTCCATTAAAGCATCTCCGTTTCAAAACGCGTTTTCTATATGATTTATATTTACAATTTCTATCTCTCCGTTTTTCTCGTCGTACAATACCTCTATAACGTCAAATCTCATCTCGGTGTTTTCTATATCGACGCAGCAGGACGCGGCTCTTTGTATGCGGCGCTGTTTGCGGTAGTCGACGTACTCGCCGGGGGTCCCGAAACGATTCGTAGCTCTTGTCTTTACCTCCGCGAATACCGTGCAGCCGTCCTTTTCGGCGATAATATCCACCTCGGCAAATTTTAGTCTGAAATTGCGTTTAAGTATCGTGTAACCGTTATTTATAAGGTAGTTCGCCGCCGCTCTCTCGCCCAAATCGCCTATTTCCTTAGTAGTCATATGCTTCCTCCCAAAAGCTTCTTCAAAAATGTTTTTCTGTGGATCTCGCAGGGACCGTATTTCAAGATTGCTTCCGTATGCGCTTTTGTACCATAGCCCTTATGTTTTTCAAAGCCGTATTCGGGGTACTTTTTCGCTATTTCGCATATAAAGCGGTCACGGCTCACCTTAGCCAAAACAGACGCCGCGGCTATGGAAATACTTTTTGCGTCGCCCTTTACCACCGTCTCGTGCGGTAAAGTCATTCCCGCTATTCTGTTACCGTCTATAAGTACAAAATCCGGCTTTACCTTAAGTCCGTTCACGGCGCCGTTCATAGCCTCAAACGTCGCGTTTAAAATATTTATCTCGTCAATACGCTTTTCATCAACGCTGAAAATATTGTATGCTACCGCTTTTTCCGTTATTTCGTCAAACAGTTCTTCGCGCCGCTTTTCACTCAGTTTTTTAGAGTCGTCTATGCCCTTTATCAAAGTTCCCTCGGCTAAAATTACCGCAGCCGCGTAAACGGGTCCCGCAAGAGGTCCGCGTCCCGCCTCGTCAACTCCGGCTATGCCGGTAAATCCCTTTGAACGGTATAAATTTTCTATTTCGTAAAGCGACATTATCCGCTCTGTTTCTTCTTTTTCGCTAAGCTTCTTTCTCGGCATTTTTTCTTCTCCCGATTTTTATATTTACTCTATCTTTTTTCAATTATTTGTGGTATACTTATGTATAACGAATAACGGAGGTAATTTTATGCTGTACCAAAAAGAAATTGACGATTCCGTGCTGATACAGTTTATTATACTGTATACGCTAAGCAAGGTTGACGGCGCAATACCTTATAACGAGCTTATTAACCTTGTGCTGGATAACTGTAACATCAACTATAATGATTTTCAGGTGGCGCTCGACAATCTCGTACAGACAAATCACGCGAGCGCGTATCTTGAAGGCAAGCACAGTCAAATGTACGAGATTACTCAAAAGGGGCTTAGCGTGGGTGAGTTCTTTCGCTCGAATATACCCGTATATATACGTGAGCCGATTGACAGTTCCGTAAAGGAGCTTTTTATGAATGAACGCCGTAAAAACGCGGTGCAAAGCGCTATAACTCCCGTACGGCGCGGCGAATACAGCGCCGACTGTTCTTTGTTTGACGACGACAACACGCAGATTTTAAGTCTTTCCCTCTACGCCGGTTCGCGCGAGGAGGCTGAAAAAATGGCGGTTTATTTCCGTGAACATTCCGAGGATATATACTCAAAAATCCTCGCGGCATTTAATGAAACCGAATAGCGGTAAAGCTTATTTGGCGGTGTTGTTCACATAATCGTAATCGTGTATAACGGTTACGTTTTTAATCACGTCAAGATAGTCACGGCACGCCGTTTTTGCCTTGCTGAGATTAAGCGTTTTGTAATTGCCGCACTCAATCTCACTCGCTCCGAATACCGCGCCCGTATGGTCCAAGGTTTTTTGAAGCGCGTTCTTAACGGTTTCAAGTACCTTTTCGCGGCTTACGCTGCTAAGTGCGAGCAGGTAAAAGCCGGTTTGACAGCCCATGGGACCGAAGTATACAACCTCGTTTTTTATATCCGAATTTCTGATGAATGTCGCTACCATATGTTCTATGGTATGCATTGTAACGTTATCTAGCACATCACCGCTGTTGGGCTTGCAAAAGCGCATATCGTATGTTACGATATTACCGTCAAGTCTGGAAATATATATGCCTTTATCAAGCTTCCTGTGGTCTACGGTGAAGCTTTTAATTTTCTCCACTTTCAAACACTTCCTTTACGTTGTCCAAAAAGTCAATAATAATCTTTATCGAGTTTTCCGCGGCAAGCTTCGCGAATGTCGGGTAGTCGATAACGGAATCGTCGTTCGCCCCGTCGGAGATTGCCCGCAAGACGCCGAACGGTATATTGTTCATAAGACATACATGACCGATACTCGCGCCCTCCATCTCAGCGGCGATAGCGCCGAAATCGGATATGATTCTGTTTCTCTGTTCGTCGGACGATATAAACTGGTCGCCCGAGGCGATTATACCGCGTTTTACGTTTACTCCGTCGAGCTTCGACGCGGCTGAAGCAAGCAAATCCGAAATATTTTCCGCACATTTCATCCTAACCGTGTTTATACCCGAAATAAAGCCCTTTGGGTCGCCTATCGGCGACGTGTCCATGTCATGCTCAACGACCGCGTCCGCAACGGCTATATCGCCTATTTTAAGCTCTTTGCAAAGACCGCCCGCAACTCCGACGTTTATAAGCATATCGGGCGAGTATGTAAGTATCATGGTCTGCGCGCATACGGCGGCATTTACCTTGCCTACTCCCGCAGCCGCCGCTACAACGGACGTTCCGTTTATTTCGCCGCTGTAAAAGTCAATACCGCTTATTTTATTTATCTTTACGTTTTCCGTAAGATTTTTAAGCGCGCCAACTTCAAGTTCCATGGCTCCTATTATTCCGATAAGCATTTAATCGCCTCCTGTTTCTTTAATAATTATATACCAATAAAAGGCGAATGTCAATTTTATTTGCCGTTAGCCTTTGACATTCGACAAAAAAAGTTGTATAATGAAAAGGTTAGGAGAGATAGTATGGATTTTGTAGCGATAGATTTTGAAACAGCCACGTCCAATTACACAAGCGTATGCAGTCTCGGAATTTGCGTGGTTGAGAATAATATAATTACGGACAGAAAAGAAATGCTGATACGACCCGTTCCTTTTGAATTTAACGAGTTTAATATAAAAATACACGGTATAACGCCCGATATGGTTGAAGATAAGCCGACATTCGATATGTACTGGAACGCTGTTAAGCCGTATCTCGAAAATAAAACCGTTATAGCGCATAACGCGGACTTCGACGTGGGAGCGCTGTGCGCCACGCTGGAGTATTTTAAAATACCGTTCCCTACATTTGACTATTTATGCACGGTAAAGCTGTCGCAAAAGGCGTACCCCGAGCTTCCGAGCCACAAGCTAAACAACCTGTGCGACGCTCTTGATATACATTTTCATCACCACAGGGCATACGACGACGCTTACGCGTGCGCAAAGGTATTGCTTAGAATTTTAGAGGATTATTCTCTGCTTTCGCTTGAGGATATTGAGGAATGTTTTGAGATGGATATAGGGCATCTCACACCAGACACGCATTTAAAATGCCGTAAAAGCAAAAAGAAACATAAAGAAAAAACAGCCGTCGGTAAGTAATGAACGGCTGTTTTTTTTAATCGCATAATTTCACGGGGTCAAACTCAATATAATCTCCCGATACCAAACTGTACTCTATACCGTCTATAACGCCTTCTATCGCGTTTTTGTGCGATGCGCTGTGCAGATGACCGTAAACGCACTTCGTTACGGGGTATTTCTTCATCATATCCACAAATTCGTTTCCCTCGAGCGCGGCTGACATAGGCGGATAGTGAGTAAAGACATATATTTCTTTAAACTCCGACGCGGCTTTAAGCGACAGCTCCAACCTTGCCGTTTCACGGTCAAATATCTTCCTGTCCTCGTCCTTGAAGCTGTCCCACGCGGGATGTATCCAGCCGCGCGTACCGCATATGGCAATATCTCCGTAAGCGAAAAAATTATTCTGTAAAAAATCTATATCCGAAAAGCCGTGCTTGGCTGTAAATTCGCCAAGCTTGTTCTTCGTCGTCCACCAGTAGTCATGGTTACCCTTAACAAGTATTTTCCTGCCGTTTAAGCCGTTAAGATATTCAAAGTCCTTAACGCTCTGCTCCAGATACGTAGCCCATGAAAAGTCGCCGGGTATTACAACCGTGTCGTTCTCCCCTATTTTTCTCTGCCAGTTCTCTTTGAGGCGGTCAACGTAGTTTATCCACGCGCTGCCGAATATATCCATAGGCTTATCTATACCAAGGGGCAAATGTAAGTCGGCAATAGTATATAACGCCATTTTTATTCTCCTTATTTTTAATGCTGTAGATATTGTACCACGCAAAAACAAGAAAATCAACTTAAATATCATTTGACAAATATGTATATTTATGTTACAATAGCAATGCCAAGCAAAAATTTAAGATAGTTTTTTATGGCTATTTTATTTTGACAAAAAACGTATACTCAAAATTTCAATGCCCTGAAAAGCTATCGAATAATTTTTGTTTGGCGACAAAGTACGAGCTATACGTTTTTTAGCGCATAGCAGAGCTGTGCGCTTTTTTCATAAGCATTGCTCCGGTTCGCCAAACAACCAACATCAGAAAATCCGCTCCACATGGAGCGGATTTTCACTATATCCTGTACTTTTCGGCTTGTTTATTAAACATCTCGGCGTATTTGCCGCCGAGTTCCATAAGCTCGGCATGGCTGCCCTCTTCTATTATTTCACCGTCCTCGAGCATGAAAATTCTGTCCGCCATGCACGTCGTTGAAAGGCGGTGCGAGATGAATATCACCGTCTTTTTCTCCGACAGGTGAAGCATTGTTTCGTTAAGCTTATACTCACTTATAGGGTCAAGCGCGGAGGACGGCTCGTCGAGAATTACATAGTGGCAGTCGCGGCTGAAAATTCTCGCTATCGCTATTTTCTGCTCCTCGCCGCCGGAGAAGTTTATTCCGTCCTCGCTGAATTCACGCGTTACCTGTGTGTCTATACCGTCTTTGAGCTCCGCCAGCTTTTCCGAAAAGCCGCTTTCATCGAGACTTTTAACTATCCGTCCGCGCGCTTCGTCCTTTACAAAGCCCATTTCCACGTTCTCGCCGACAGTGCCCGCGAAAACCTTGTAATCCTGGAACACCGAGCCGAATTTGGCGCGGTATTTATCGGTTTCGTATTCCTTTATGTTTTTGCCGTTAAGTAAAATTTCGCCCTCGGTCACGTCGTAGAGCCGCAGCAGCAGCTTCGCAAGCGTACTCTTGCCCGCGCCGTTGTAGCCGACTATCGCTATTTTTTCGTACGGTTTTAATGTGATGTTTATATTTTTCAGACTGCAGCGTTCCTCGCCGTGGTATTTAAACGACACGTTTTTAAGCGTAAGCTCGCCGATCTCGTCCTTCGGAGCGTCTCCCGGCTGCGTTTCTATTTTAGGGCGGTACGCTAAAAATTCGCGGAAATTATCGACGTACATCGCCTGCTTTGACAGCTCTATGCATTGGTCAACGGTCTGCTTCATCACGCCCGTGAAGTGGTCTGTCGCGGAGATAAGTCCCGCGAGGTCGCCAAAGCCCAACGCGCGCGTTATGATAGTCTGGCAGCAGAGGTACATATACATTGCGAAATTGAGAAGTCCGTCCGAAAACAGGTTTCCGAATACCGAGTAAGCGATAAGTTTTTTGCCGTCCTTGTTCCATACGCCTTTTATGCGGTTCATCGCGCCGCGAAGGCGCTCGAACAGCGTCTTGTGCATATCCGAAAGGCGTATTTCTTTTGCGTAGTCGGCGAGGTAAAACACGCGCGTCATGTAGTCGCGCTCGCGCTCTATCGGCTTTATCTCAAGGTCCATTTGATAGCGTTTTCTGATGCGCAGCCGGCTTGCGATTATGCGCGCGGCTATCGCTATAAGCGCGAATATAAACAGCGTCTTGTCCGTCAGCGCCATAAATCCGCCCATGAATACGCCCTCAGACACGCGCGCGACTATTTTCGTCCATGTCGCGTACATCTCCCAGAGCTTATCGTCCGCCTGAGTTGCCGCCCAAACGAAATCGGTGTAGAATTTCGGCGTTTCGTAGTATTCGAGATCCATGTTGTGCGCGTGCTCGAATATTACCTTTTGCATTCCGGCGCTCACCTTTATTTCCGCCTGCGCGCTGAGGTATTCCGCAACATACGCTCCGATAGTATGTCGGGCGACTATTACGCCGCTAACGATAAGCATAAACACAAGCAGCTCCTTAAACGTCTTACCGCCCGTTAAGCCGTTTAATATGTATTGGAGCGCGACGGGACCCGCGAGCGTGTCCTGAAACGACACGAATACGCAAAACAGCGTGTTGCCGATAAGGTACGCGGGCGCGAAACGGAAATAGAATTTCAGCATTAGCCAGTGATTTGATAATGTGTGCAGTATTTTTTTCATGTGATATTCCTTTCTGAGCGGGCGACCGCAAGGGTCGCCCCTAGGGTATGTCGTGGAGCGGGCTGTCGAGGGCGCCAGCCCCTACGAACGTTTAAGCCCTACTCGCGGTATTTTTCTGCTTGCATGGTAAACATTTCGGCGTATTTGCCGCCGAGCGCCATTAACTCGGCATGGCTGCCTTCTTCCACGATTTCGCCCTGTTCGAGCAGATATATCTTGTCCGCCATGACAGCCGACGAGAGTCGGTGAGAGATGAAAATCACCGTTTTGTCCGCACAGGCGGTCATCATGTTGTTAAACATTTCGTACTCACTTATCGGATCGAGCGCGGAGGACGGTTCGTCAAGTATCGCGATAGACGAATCTCTTGCGAATACGCGCGCCACCGCGATTTTCTGAAATTCACCGCCCGACATCAGTGCGCCGTTATCATCAAATTCCTTCGTAAGATGCGTTTCCATGCCGTTCGGAAGTGTTTCTATCTTGTCCCATAAACCGCTTTCCTTTACCGCAATTTTCGCCTTTTCACGATCGGTTTCGTCCGCGGGCGGGTGAAGGAGCACGTTTTCCGTTACGGTCGTCGCAAAAATTTTGAAATCCTGGAATATCGTGCCGAATTTGCGACGGTATTCGGATAATTTGTAGTCCTTTATATTTACTCCGTCGAGCAGAATTTCACCGTCGGTCACATCGTAAAGACGCATTAAAAGCTTTACAAGCGTGCTTTTTCCCGCGCCGTTATGTCCAACGAGCGCTATTTTTGTTTTCGGCGGTATGTCTATCGAGATGTTTTTAAGTACCGGCTTCGCCGCACCGTGGTACGTGAACGACACGTTTTTGAGCGTCAGCCTGTTCGTGCCCGAAGCGGGTATCTTTCCGTTTTCATTCTCCGTTATTTCCGGCTTGTATTCAAGGAATTCACGCAGGTTTTGAATATACACGCTGTTGTCCATC
>CANQQW010000060.1 GCA_947626075.1 uncultured Clostridia bacterium | reverse complement strand
AGTATATAGAAGCCGGTAACTTCGGCGGCAAGGGCAGTGAGAACCACAAGGCTGCCGTTGTCGGCGATACGGTGGGCGACCCGTTCAAGGACACGTCGGGTCCCTCGGTAAATATACTTATAAAGCTTTTGTCAATGGTTTCAATCGTATTCGCGGCAATCGTTGCCGCTTACGGCGGTATGGGACTGTTCTAAAACGGATATTGATTTATGCAGCATTTACGAAAACGGACGGCATAAGCCGTCCGTTTTTGCGCGGTGAATTTGCGGTTGGCGCGTGACGGACGCGGGCGACCGCGAGGGTCGCCCCTACGGCGGTGGTGCATGGACGGGCGACCGCGAGGGTCGCCCCTACAGGAGGCGTTGTGCAATGGACGGGCGACCGCGAGGGTCGCCCCTACGGCGGTGGTGCAATGAGCGGGCTGTCGAGGTGAACAACATGCGGAGCGTGTTGTGGGCGTGTTGTACATAAACAAGCGCCGCAGCAAAGGGCGCCTGCCCCTACGGGAGGGAGGTTGCCCCTACGGAATGTGGGTAAAAATGGATAAATATTATAAATTTACCGTGGTTTACGCAATTACTCTTGACAGATTTAACAAAATAATGGTATAATTAAACCAGTATTAACGCGGGGAAACCGCGTGGAAATAAAGAAAAAGAAAAGAGGAAAAAGTATGAAAATCAAAAAGCTATCAGCAATCATCATCGCCGGCGCAATGGCGGTGACGGCTCTCGCGGGCTGCTCTACAAACGAGCAGGGCGGTGCAGGCACGGCTAATCAGGGCGACAAGGTTTACAAAATAGGACTTTGCCAGCTCGTTCAGCACGACGCACTTGACAAGGCTACCGAGGGCTTTCAGGACGCTTTGAAAGAAAAGCTCGGTGACAACGTTGAGTTCGACCTCCAAAACGCGGCGGGCGACAGCGCGACATGCGCCACAATCGTAAATCAGTTCGTTTCGTCCGGCTCGGATCTAATCTTCGCCAACGCTACGCCCGCGCTTCAGGCTGCTGCCGCGGCTACGTCGGACATTCCTATCGTCGGCACGTCAATCACGGACTATGCCACGGCGCTTGACATTGACGACTGGACAGGCACCACGGGCAGAAACATCACCGGTACGGCAGACCTCGCTCCTTTGGCTGAGCAGGCGGCTATGTTCAAGGAGCTTCTTCCCGACGCTAAGAATATCGGACTTCTTTACTGCTCAAGCGAGCCTAACTCAAAGTACCAGGTAGACATCGTATCGGAGGAGCTTACAAAGCTCGGTTATACGCCGGTAATGTATCCGTTCGCCGACTCGAACGACGTTGCCGCAGTAACAACGACGGCTTGCGCCGAGAGTGACGCGCTTTATATCCCGACCGATAACACGGCGGCTGCGAACGCTGAGATTATCGCGAACATCGCTAACCCCGCCAATATCCCCGTAATCGCGGGTGAGGAAGGCATTTGCCAGGGCTGCGGTCTTGCGACGCTTTCAATTTCATATTACAGCATCGGTCAGGTAGCGGGCGAAATGGCTTACGAAATTCTTGTAAACGGCGCAGATCCCGCTCAAATGGAAATTCAGTACGCTTCAGACCTTACGAAGAAGTATGTCAAGGAACGCGCCGACAAGCTTGGAATCACAATTCCCGAGAATTATGAGGAGCTTGTTCCCGCGGCTGAATAATTTTCACAGTTTAACAGTATTGATATTTAATTTGCAATGGGGCAAGCGCTCCATTGCAAATTTATCTTTAACGGATTATACGAGGTTTTGCGGTATAATCCGAGCAGTTTGGAAGGAGAATAAAAATGCTGGACTTTTTTGGCTCAATGCCCGGCGCGATTGCCCAAGGTATAATTTGGGGTATCATGGCAATGGGCGTGTATATCACGTTCCGTATACTGGACGTGGCTGACCTTACGGTGGACGGTTCAATGGCTACGGGCGGAGCGACTATGGTCGTATGTATGACAATGGGCATGAACGCGCCGACGGCTATGCTGATCGCGCTTTTGGCGGGCTGCCTTGCGGGCTTGGTTACGGGAATTTTCCATACGAAATTCGGAATACCCGCCATACTCGCCGGAATACTTACGCAGCTCATACTCTACTCGGTCAATCTTCGTATCATGTCGCAGAAAGCGAATGTGCCGCTGTCGGTGGAGAAGTATAATCTTTTACTTTCACTGAGGAACTTACCGAACGCGATTATGGTCGGCGCGATTTTCGTTGTCGTAATCATAGCGGTTATGTACTGGTTCTTCGGTACGGAGCTTGGTCACTCGCTCCGCGCGACGGGCTGTAACCCAAATATGGCGCGGGCGAACGGTATCAATACCGATACAAACAAGATAATCGGCTTGGTACTGTCGAACGGGCTTGTGGCTGTTTCGGGCGCGCTTTTGGCGCAGTATCAGGGCTTTGCCGACGTAAACATGGGACGCGGCGCGATAGTAATCGGTCTTGCCGCCGTTATCATAGGCGAGGTGCTTTTGGGTAAAGTATTTAAGAATTTCGCGTTAAAGCTTTTGGCGGCGGTTATAGGCGGTATCATATACTATATAGTAATTACGCTCGTACTTAAAGCGGGACTGAACGCGAACGACCTTAAAATGCTGTCGGCGCTCGTCGTTGCGGTATTCCTCGGTATTCCGTTCTGGAAACGTAAAATATCCGAAAAGAGAACTGCGAAGGAGGGTGTCTGATGCTAAAGGTAAACAGTATATACAAAACCTTTAACAAGGGTACGGTAAATGAAAAGCGCGCTTTAAACGGAGTTGACCTGGAGCTTAACGAGGGCGATTTTGTTACGATAATCGGCGGTAACGGCGCGGGTAAATCGACGCTCCTTAACAGTATATGCGGAGTGTTCCGCGTGGACAGCGGTTCCATTCTTATAGACGGGGAGGACGTTTCAAAGCTGCCCGAGCATAAGAGAGCGAAGTATCTCGGACGCGTGTTCCAGGACCCGATGATGGGTACCGCCGCGGATATGTGGATCGAGGAGAATATGTCGCTCGCGTACAGACGCGGCAAGCCGCGCGGACTTAAGTGGGCAATTACCAATAAGGAACGCGCAATGTACAGAGAAATGCTTGCTCAGCTCGGACTGGGACTTGAGGACAGACTTTCAAGCAAGGTGGGTCTGCTGTCGGGCGGACAGCGCCAGGCGCTGACGCTGCTTATGGCGGTCATGCAGAAGCCGAAGCTTTTACTGCTCGACGAGCATACGGCGGCGCTTGACCCGAAAACGGCTGAAACGGTGCTCAATCTGTCGGATAAGTTCATTTCGGAGGGTAATCTCACGACGCTGATGATTACGCATAATATGAAAGACGCAATAACGCACGGCAACAAGCTTATTATGATGCATGAGGGACGTATTATTTACAGCGTGAGCGGCGAGGAAAAAGCCGCGCTTACGGTTGACGATTTGCTTAAGAAGTTCGCCGACATCAGCGGCGAGGAATTTGCGAATGACCGCGCGCTGCTGAATTGAGATTATACGCAATAAAAAAAACGGGCTTTTGCCCGTTTTTTTCGTATCCTGTTATACCGCCGTTATTCCAGCACGTACACGACGCAGTTTCTTCTGCCGAAAGCGCTCGCGCCGTCGGGATAACACAAATCAATCCTATTGCCCTTAATCGCGCCGCCTGTGTCGTCAGCGGTCGCTATGCCATAGCTCCATGAGCCGTCCGGCGCGGTTACGTATACCTTTGAACCGAGCGGTACGACGTTCGGGTCAACCGCAACGGTTCCGTAGCCCACCGCGTTGCCCGTTGCCGAAAGTGTAAAACCGCCGTTTTCCGTGCGTGACGCGGAATACGCCGTCGCCGTCATGGTAATTTTTTTCTTATACCTGTAGCCGTTTACGGAGCCGCCGTCATCGCTCACGTCCGACCTTGCCGGCGCGGCAGCCGCCGTACCCTTGGCTATCACCTTATTTCTCGGCTCCAGCGTTATATTCTCGCCGAGAATTAATCTTTCGGACTCCTGTCCGTTCTGATATGTAACCTGATGCTGTATTTCCCTTATTCCGTCCTGCCCCTCATCAATGACCTTTTCCTGACCTTGCGGCAGATTGGGATCGTCAATATACTCAACTCCGCGCTTAACAGTCTCGGTAGTGACCTCGTTCGATTGGCTTATTGATACAAGCTCAATCGTGTCACCGTCGGCATTTATTTGGTCAAGCTCGCCGGGAATATATCCCGCCTCCACAAGCGCGTCCTTTGCGTCCGCCTTTGTGACCGTCACGACCTTTTCATCGCCGCCGGATTTAATTGTTACGCGCTTACCGCGCTTTATTATAATGTCATCGTTGTCCTCAACCGGTTTTTTCGCGGGTACGTTCAGTCTGTCTGTTTCGCCGACGTCCAGTCCGTGTTCTTCAAGCACCTCCTCGACGCTGCCGCTTCTTGTCCTTACGGTCTGCGTCTCATTTAAGCCTGTGAACTCGTTTATTTCGGTAATGGTAATTTCCTTTGCGGAAGCGTTAAAGACCGTGCCGCATACGATTGCGGCGACGGCGGCAAGCACGGTAACAGCCGCGATTTTTTTCCTGCGTCTTGCTTTAAGCTTAGCCAGTCGTCTTTCTTCGCGTTTCTTCCGCATCTCCAAAAGCGCGCCGCGCTTTGACTTTTCTTCCTGTGTAGTCATAAAAAGTTAGTCCCCTTTCATTACTTAAAGTGTAGTATACTACAAAAATATTACAGTGTCAATAGTTTTGTTACAATTTTATTACAAAATAATTTCAAATATTTCAAAACTGAGACAAAGCGATATTTTTATTTACATATATTACTATTTATATGTAAATAACTTACATTATATTACAGAAATTGTAACGAAATTTAAGAATATTTACCGTTTTTTCCGCGGGAGCGCAGAAAAGGAATATGTATACTAACAAGCTTGTTCGGAAATAATAGGTAGCAAATGAAAGATTATGGAGTGTGCGTATGAAAGAGTTGACAAAAAAGGTTGTAATATTAAACAATTTCACGTCGCCGTATGTAAGTCAGGCGATAATTGTTTTAAAGGACTATAACCCGAAGCTGGAAGGTAAGGCGATAGAGGACGCGGAAATGATTGTAAGCCGATATATCGAGCGCATACAAAAAAACGGACAGCCGCCGAAGGCTGCCCGTAAAAAGGGAAGTTTATTAAAAGTCTGCGCGGGGGTGACGCTTATAATCGTCTTTTGCGCCGCCGTCAAATATTTCCTTAATTGAATTTAGAGTCTATGTAGGTTATATAGTCGGTGTATTTTGACGACGATGAAGATGAAGCGTCATATGTGAAATCATAATAAACGGACAAGCCGTTTCTTACGATACATTTTCTGTGATATACGGTTCCGTTCACATCCGCCGTTACCGAATACCATTCGCTGCCGGCGTGCATTTCGGGATTGCCCGAAGCGCCGATTTGGGATATGTATTCTTTCATTAAATCCTTAGGCTCGCCGCCCTTAGCCTCCTGTATCACAACCATAGCGGCGCCGCCCAGCGTGTCGGTAAGATTAAGCTTTTCGCTGCCCGACGCCGGATTTGAGCGGAACGACGACGGATACGGACAAGTTACACTCGCTACCGTAATTTCCGAGTATCCGTCTTTTACAGACGATGACGGCGACGGCGACGCCGAGATTGGCGCGGCGGTCTGCATAGCGCTGTTTGCGGGCGTGTCGGTATTCGCGGGTACGTTTACCGTTTTGTCCGACGGGAACATATTATATCCTATAAGTACGCTTGCCAAAGCGATAAGTATTATTATGACAACAAAAACAAAAGGCTTGCTTCTCTTTTTCTTGCGTTCTCTGCTGAGAGCCTGTTTTGCTTCCTTTTCCGCAAGCCGTCTTTTTCTGTTTAAACGTTCGGCTTTTAGCTCCTCTATTTCACGGTGGCGCGCGGCTTGGCTGCTTTCCTTACTTTTTCTGACCGACTGACCGCACCTGTCGCAAAAACGCATTCCGTCTTTAAGCTGTCTTCCGCAATTTTTGCAGTACATCTAAACCCCTCCGAATTTACTTCTTTAATCTATTATACTATATATTGTGTTCGATTGCAAGAGATTTCCGTAATTTTATTACATATAGATTACAAAAAACAATATTCGTATGAAATATTTGTAATAATAATGCAATACGAGGGCTTTTTGCGCCGATGGACAAAGTTAAAAAATTTTCTATTGAAATAGGGATAAATATATGTTATAATTGTAGTATAATTCACTATGGAGGTAATAAAATGAAGAAGAAAATAATTGCCGTTATTATGGCGGCTGTAACCGTAGCTATGTGCGCGTCTGTTTTTGCGGACGATACAATAAAGGTATTTGTAAACGGAGATCAGATAAGCTTTGCCGAGCTTAATCCGTACATAGACAATGAGCATACGCTTGTACCTATGAGAGAGATATTTGAAGCGCTTGGCGCGGACGTGGAATGGGACGATGAGACGAGGACGATAATCTCGTACGATCCCGTAAGCGACGTGAGCGTCACAATGCAGATCGACTCGGACGTGATGTTTGTAAACGAAACTCCGATAGAGCTTGAAACTCCGCCGACGATTCCCGCGAACACGTCAACGGCGGTGGTACCCGTAAGAGCGGTTGCGGAGGGTATGAACAGCGTCGTAGGCTGGGACGAGGCAACGCGTACAGTCACGGTTATAAAGGAAATTGCGCAGTAATGTGAGAGATTAGGTAAAAATACCGCCGAGAGGCGGTATTTTTTTTGCGCGTATTTTTTATATTTCATCTTTACATTTTACATAAACTGTGCTATATTATAATTGCTACAATCTCTAATTTAATATGTTTGAATAATTTATAATTTAACGGATAAATTATTATCATGGTTTGCGCTTGTTTAAAGCGCACGCTTTGATTGTTATTCCCATGATAATAATGATCCATGTTTTAAAGTGAATAAATTAGAGATGCGTAGCAACATTTTTAAATCAAAGCTGCGTTTTATGCGTAGCTTTGCAAAAGGCTACGCATTTTTGTTTGCGTAAATTTATTTGTGGGAGGAATTGAGATGAAGAAAAAGATTTTGTGTATGTTAGGAATGTTTTTTGCCATTGTAGCTTTGTACACCGTTTCCGCAAGCGCAATGACACGCGATCAAGCTGTAAATTGGGCGAAAACACAAGCAAATAATAATGTGGCATTTGATGTGGACGGAATAAATGGAAATCAATGCTCGGACTTTGGTACGGCATATATCAATTACATCATACATGGTAATCCGTATTATAAAGATTATACAACTTATATGGGATATAATTATTTTAATATAAATTACCCTGCCGGGTGGAAAAAGATTGCAAATACGTCCGACTTTGTACCGGAACCCGGGGATATACTATGCTTTGGGGCTAATTCATCAAATTCAAGCGGTCACGTTGCGGTAGCGATTGAGGGATGCACAGTTTCTATTATAAAAGGCATAGGACAAAACGGTCTTGCAAATAATGGGAAAGGAACACCGGCGCAGTACCAAACAATGCAATATTTCGGCAGTTGGGGAAATTTCCAAGGTGTTATCCGACCAAAGTGGGACAGTGGCGAGCAGCCTGTAAATCTCGGCGACGGCTTTTACGCATATATAATTAATACCGCAGCATGGAAACATTTGACATATGATAATGACTGGAATATAACAAGCAGAACGGAAACAGGAAAGGCAAATCAAATATGGTATTTTAGTAAACAAAGTGACAACTCATACAAAATAACGTCAGTAAAAGACGGGCTTTGTATGGAAGTACATGATTTTGGAAAAGCGGCAGGTACGAATGTACATATGAATAATTATAACGGTAACAGCGCTCAGTTATGGTATATTTATGGAAAAAGCGGAGCTTACAAATTAAAAGCAAAATGTACAGATTGTGTACTTGATTTAGCCGACAATTCATCTGCGGAAGGTGCAAATATCCAAATGTGGACAAGCAATGATACTCCGGCACAAAAATTTCAAATTTGGAAATTATCCTTACCGACAATTCCAAAACCTACACTAAAGGCAGCCATAGATAATAATTATATAAATAATACTGTATTTTCGTGGGAACCTGTAGATAATGCTCACTATTATGATTTAAGAATAATGGAAAACGGAAATATAATCAAAACTATATGGGCGACAAAAGATACACACTGTAATATTAATTTGCCTGCGGGAAATTACACCGCAAATGTAGCGGGAATTAACGATAATTTTAGAAATTATACATTTAGTGACGATATTTCATTCTCAATTCCAAACAGCGAAAGACCAACTACCGATTTTAATGTTGCTTATGAAAATAACCAATCGGTTGTTCGCAACAACACAGATAGTCAACAGTCTGTAGTGGTAATCATTGCCCAGTATATGAATGGAACAATAAAGGATATTAATATAAAAAATGAAACATTTGCCGCGCGTGAAACAAAAACCTACTCCCACGGCGCAGACGCGAAAGTATTCGTTTGGGACAGTCTTACGGGTATGGAGCCGCTCAGTGAAGCGGAATAGGTAAGAAATAAAAAAATCCCCGTCCGACTATTCGGACGGGGTATTTGATTATCCTTGAGTATTATAGCTGTAGTTGGGGGCTTCTTTGGTGATGTAGATGTCGTGCGGGTGGCTTTCCTTAAGTCCCGCGCCGGTAATTCTTACGAACTTTCCGTTTTCCTTGAGGTCTTGTATAGTCCTTGTGCCGCAGTAACCCATACCCGAGCGCAGTCCGCCGAGCATCTGGAACACGGTGTCGGAAAGGGGACCCTTGTAGGGAACGCGTCCCTCCACGCCCTCGGGAACGAGCTTCTTCGAGCCTGTTTGGAAATATCTGTCCTTTGAACCCTTTTCCATTGCCGCGAGCGAGCCCATACCGCGGTATACCTTGAAGCGTCTGCCCTGGAAAATCTCAAACTCGCCCGGGCTCTCGTCGCAGCCCGCGAGGAGACTGCCCATCATAACAACGTCGCCGCCCGCCGCGATAGCCTTTACAATATCGCCGCTGTACTTGATGCCGCCGTCGGCGATGATGGGTATTCCGTACCTTTTGGCAACACGGCTTACATCGTAAATAGCCGTAATCTGCGGCACGCCTATACCCGCGACAACTCGCGTTGTACAGATCGAGCCGGGACCTATGCCGACTTTCAGACAATCCGCGCCCGCGTCGATAAGCGCCTCGGCAGCCTCGCCGGTAGCGATATTACCCGCTATGACCGGCAGGTCGGGGAACGCCGCCTTGATTTCCTTTACCTTATTTATTATGTTCTTACTGTGACCGTGCGCGCTGTCGAGAGCAACCACGTCCACACCCGCGTCAACGACCGCCTGAACGCGCTCGAGCGCGTCCGTAGTAACGCCTATCGCCGCGCCGCATAAAAGCCTGTCCTGCTTGTCGCGCGCGGTGTTGGGGTACTGTACCGCTTTTTCTATGTCCTTGATTGTAATAAGTCCTTTGAGATGACCCTCGTTATCGACTATCGGAAGCTTTTCAACTTTCGCGCGGGAAAGGATTTTCTGCGCCTCCGTGAGAGTCGTTCCGACAGGAGCCGTAATAAGGTTTTGCTCGGTCATAACGTTTGCGATTTTTTGCGTAAAGTCCGTTTCAAATTTGAGGTCACGGTTTGTTATGATGCCTATCAGCTTGTTATCGCCGTCAACGATAGGTACGCCGGAAATCTTGAAACGCGCCATTAAATCGTTCGCATCTTTTAAAGTGCGTTCTTTGGTAAGACTGAACGGATTTGTGATAACGCCGTTCTCGCTTCGTTTTACCTTGTCCACTTCCGCTGCCTGCTGCTTGATAGTCATATTTTTGTGGATAATACCTATACCGCCTTCGCGAGCCATCGCTATTGCCATTGAGGACTCCGTAACCGTGTCCATTGCCGAGCTCATAAGCGGTATGTTAAGTGTGATGTCTTTTGTAAGCTGTGTTTTAAGGTCAACCTCGTTCGGGGTAAAGTCCGAAGCCTGAGGTATAAGCAACACATCGTCAAACGTAAGACCCTCCTTGGAAAACTTGTCTTCCATTTTTTACAACTCCTCTCATTAGTATTTTTAAATTTAATTTACAAACTCCATATATTAAAAAAGCGTTCCCATCCGTTCGCGCAAACGGGCGCGGCGCGGGCGGAAACCGCGCGGCTTTCCGTCTTTGAGTTTATTTAGATAATTATAACAAATTGCGCTGTCTTTTTCAAGACTTTTTATGAGAAAATTCTTCTTTATTTTAAATGATTTTTATATTCGTCCAAAAGCGCGTTAAGCGACGCCAAATCCGTGATTTTAAAAACCTCGCCGCGCAGTCTCGCCGCGCCGGGAAGTCCTTTTATATACCACGCTATATGTTTCCGCGCCTCTTTAATACCCCGCGCTTCGCCCTTGTAAGCGACAAGCATTTCCACATGCTCCGTCATTTGTTCGAGTCTCATAAGCGGTGTGGGATAGAACGTTACCGCGCCCGTTTCAAGATACTCGTTTATTTGCCTGAAAATGAACGGATTACCCTCGCTCGCGCGTCCGACCATAACCGCGTCGCAGCCGGTGTAATCGAGCATACGCTTTGCGTCCCGCGCTTCGCGTATATCGCCGTTGCCGATAACGGGTATTGACACGGCTTTTTTTACTTCCTTTATAATATCCCAATCCGCGCTGCCGCTGTAAAATTCCTCGCGCGTCCTGCCGTGTACCGCGATTGCCGCCGCGCCGTTTTCTTCAAGTATCAGAGCCGTTTCGACGGCGTTCACGCTGCCGCTGTCATAGCCCTTGCGTATTTTAACAGTAACCGGCACGGGCGATACCGCGCTTACTTTACGTACTATTTCTCCCGCCAAACGCGGATTTTTCATAAGCGCCGAACCGTCGCCGTTGTTTACTATCTTAGGCATGGGACAGCCCATGTTAATATCTATTATATCCGGCTTTACTTCCATGACCTTTGGTATTACCTCCGCCATTATGTCGGCGTCGGAGCCGAAAATCTGCAGAGCGTACGGACGCGCCTCATTGTCCGCGCGCATAAGCTCCGCTGTTTTTTTGTCGTTGTAATAAAGTCCTTTGGCGCTTATCATTTCCGAATAGACAAGTCCGGCTCCGCAGCGGCGGCAGATTTTCCGAAACGGTAAATCCGTCACGCCCGCCATCGGCGCGAGAAACACCCTGCTTTCGGGAAGTACTGTTTTCACTGCGGTTATCTCCTTTTCGAGTATTCGATAATCTTGTGGTTGTTCGAGAAGAACTGCAAATTGGCGTCGAAGTAAATATGCGAAACGCCGCCGCCCTCAATGAACTCACCGTTCTCAATCTTGTTTGTGCAGTCCCATGTCGGGTCTACGATTATCCAGCGCCCGTCCACGTACACCTCGTTCCACGCGTGGTTCTGCTCGTCCGTCGCCGACGTTTCCTCGTTCCACTCGCTGCCGCCGCCGCTTACGCCGAGGGCGTAGCCCGAAACGACGTTGCACGGTATCTCGATACTGCGGCACAGCGCCGCCATAAGCGTGGCGAAGCCCAAGCATACCGCCCTGCGCGTCTTTACGATGTCCGTCGCGTAGTAGGGGGGAGTATCCTGCGAGCCGAGGCTGTCAATATCGTAGTACATATATGAGCATATCCAGTCGTGCAGCGCGAGAACCTTATCGTAATCGTTTGTGATACCGGCGGTAAG
Organism: uncultured Clostridia bacterium; assembly: GCA_947626075.1. GTDB lineage: Bacteria > Bacillota > Clostridia > UBA1381 > UBA1381 > Hominilimicola. The sequence continues at coordinate 1,038 of CANQQW010000060.1, read as the reverse complement.
CTGCTCGGCGATGGACTTAATGCCGGCGCTGTCGGACTGTATCGAGGGAGTGCGTTTAAGGGAGTCGCTTATCGATTTATCTTTCTCGTACATACGCTTATTATTTTCAAATACGGGCGAAGGCGCGATCTCCCAGCCGCCGTCGGCTGTTTTTTGGAGCGTTACATAGTTGTAAACCCAGCTTTCAAACTGCCCGTAAGGCTTACTGCCGGTATACACCGCAAGACTCACGGAGAGTGAGTCGGTATCGGGAATGTCCGCTTGCTTATTGAACTGACCGTCAGAGCCTGCGGCGAAAGAAAGCCGGTCGAGCGTTTCGCCGTTTTCGTCGGTAAACTCCGCGATAAGGTGCGACTTACTCCTTGAAGCCGTCGTACCGAAAATATCGATCACGTTGTAATCGACTATAATACCGATATTCTCCTCGGGGTAAAATGTCAGCATCGGGCTGTTTTCTATGTACGCGTTTGTCGCCGCGTCCGCGGGGTCGATAGGCGGCTCCTCGCGTTTTATCATTGCTATTATCTCGGACGGCGACGGTATGCGGTCTGTAATCTCCGATAACCGCTCCGACGTGTCCGTTATTTTTGCGGCAAGCTGCGGATATTTCTCTGTAAGCTTAGGCGCGTAGTCGGCGAAGTTTAAGAAAAAGTCCGTCTGTGAGTTTACTATACATAACGCTATCGCCAAAACGAGCAAAAACGCGATAAATCTTTTAAATTTTTTCATATTAATTCACCGTTTGATAAAGACATTTGTTTACTGTGATAATGTAAAAAAATGCCGCGACCTAAGCGTATTCTTAAGCCGCAGCATCTTCCGATTGGAGGCGCCACCCGGATTTGAACCGGGGAATAAAGGTTTTGCAGACCTCTGCCTTACCTCTTGGCTATGGCGCCGTTTCTGCTTAGTAATTACAAACAACAAAAGACGCACGTCAAAGGCGTCTTTTGTTATTTGAAAATGGAGCGGAAGACGAGATTCGAACTCGCGACGTTCACCTTGGCAAGGTGACGCTCTACCACTGAGCCACTCCCG
>CANQQW010000059.1 GCA_947626075.1 uncultured Clostridia bacterium | reverse complement strand
GCTTACGCTAACCCCGTCCTCTATTTCCGCCTTGTACGTCATAACGCTTTCAAGAAGCGCGTTTTTCGCGTCGTCCGCGACGCCGATACCCTCCCCGGGGTACGTTTTTGTAAGCCCCGTCACGGCGCATACCGTACCGGGAAACGCTTCGTCCTCGGTGCGGTACTTCGCGCCCGAATAGACGCGTATCTGATTTACCTTTTCGCTCCATTCGCTGCGTTTGTTCCCTGTGAGCAGATCCTTTACCTTAAGCGACCCGCCCGTTATTTTCATATGCGTGAGGCGGTTCCCCTGCTCGTCCTCGGAAATCTTGAAAACGCGCGCGCCGAACCTGTCGTCGTATATGGCGCGGCGCGTGTAAAGCGTAAGACCGTCCAAAAATTCACTAACGCCCGATATTTTAAGAGCGCTCCCCGCGAAGCACGGGAAAATTTTGCGCTGCACGATTGCGTTGCGTATATCCGCCGTTTTCACCGCGCCGCTTTCGATATAGCCGTTCATGATTGTTTCGTCGCGCATGGCTATTTCATCCTTAAACTCCTCGTCGTCCGCGCCGCGCGTAAAATCAACGCACCCGTCTCCGAAGCGCCGCTTTAAATCGCTCATCACCGTGTCGAAATCGGCGTGCAGATCCATTTTGTTTATAAACAAAAACACCGGCACATCGTAACGTTCAAGGAGCCGCCACAGCGTTTCCGTGTGGTTTTGCACTCCGTCGGAGGCGCTTATAACGAGTATCGCGTAATCGAGAACGCTTAGAGTGCGCTCCGTCTCGGTGGAAAAATCTATGTGACCGGGCGTGTCAAGGAGCGTAAACTCCGTGTCTCCCAAACGCATAACGGCTTGTTTGGAAAAGATTGTAATGCCCCTGTCGCGTTCTATGCTGTTCGTGTCGAGAAACGCGTCGCCGTGGTCGACCCTGCCGAGAGTGCGCACCGCGCCCGCCGTATAAAGCATAGCCTCGGCAAGCGTCGTTTTGCCCGAATCGACGTGCGCGAGTATTCCTATCACAAGTCTGTTCATAATTTCCCGCTCCAATAAATGTAATATGGTATTATAATATCATATCGTTGCTGTTTTGTCCAATAAAAAACATAATTGCTATTTACAAAGCGAAAACTGTATGATATAATCTAATTGCAGCACATTTTGCATATTTTATTTCAATCCGGTTTACGTTAGTACAAAACGTAAGCTTTATTCCTTATACCGGATTGTGTATAAAATGTGTTGCAGTATATAAAGCGGCGTTTTGAGTGCGCGGCTTGTGTTGCGCACTTTTTGTTTACACAGCTTAGGTTCATCTTGTTTTTACATAAAAATGCCGCAAAGAAGCCGACACGCCACGGGGAGAGAGAAAGGCAAAAGGTAAATTTATGCTAGTCAACATCAAAGAGTTAAGGGAGCAATACGGACTGAGCCAGCAAGAGCTTGCCGATATTGTGGGCGTGAGCCAGCAGTCGTTAAGCAAGTACGAAAGACTTGAAACCGAACCTGATTGTAAAACTCTTGTAGCTTTCGCGGATTACTTCGGCACAACGGTGGACTATATTATAGGACATGAGGTAAAGCCGAGCGCGAGAAGAAACGCGGAGGACAAAATCAGCAAACGTGAGCGCGAGTTTATTGAACAATTTCGTAAGCTGCCGCGGAGGGACAAGAAAAAAATCGAGACTGCAATGGGGATCTATTTGGCAAAGTAGGATACGCGAAAAGAAAACGGACAGGCTTTTTAAAATGCCTGTCCGTTTTTTTTGCGCGAAGCGTCAGCTTTCCTTGCTTTCTATGTACTTTTCTTCCGCGTTTTGCTGTATTTCCTTAAGCTTTTCAATAACCTCGGAAACAGCGTTGAACAACTCAAAATACATCTTTTCGTAATCCACCTTTACCACCTCCTTACAAATGGAATATATATAATACCGGTGTTATACAAAATAAAAAATGCGCGGCATTTGTCTCCAAAGCCGCGCACAAAAACGAGGCTTTATCTGAAAATGTTGCTGCATATTTCAAATCCATAAGCATATAGGCGTAATGGTATAAAACCTACGTTTTTTTACGAACGTAAGCCTATATGCCGGCAGAATTGAATTTCCGATATTTAAAATATGCAGCATATATACTATATCATACAAAATTCGATTTGTAAACACAAATCGTTCGACATAAATCGTCAAATACCGCGAAATAAAAAATGCGCAGCGTTTGTCTCCAAAGCCGCGCATAAAAACGAGGCTTTTGGAATTTACTACGATTCTACAATCATTACAACAAGGATAATGATAATAAAGCCTGCGTTTTTTCGCCAACACAGCCTTGTTGTATTAATTTAATTGTAAAATCGTAGTATATATACTATATCATACAAAATTCGATTTGTAAACACAAATCGTTCGACAAAAATCGTCAAATACCGCGAAATAAAAAATGCGCAGCGTTTGTCTCCAAAGCCGCGCACTAAAAACGAGGCTTTTTGGAATTTGCTACAATTCTAAAATTATTTCCGAAAGACAATAATTAAAGCCTGCGTTTTCTGCCAACATAGCCTTTCAGAATTATTTAATTTTAGAATTGTAGCATATATAATATATCATATAAAATCCGATTTGTAAACAAAAATCGTTCGACAAAAATCGCCGTAATATTACAAAAAAGCGGCGGGCGGCTCTTCACCGCCCGCGCCCGCCGCTTTTCGTTATCCGCCGTTTATGATGGAATTTATAACCTCCTCGGCATAATCGCGGCACGCGCCGCATACACTTGCAACACCGGTCGCCTCCTGCACCGCTTCAAAATCCCTCGCGCCGTTTTCTATCGCGGCGCGTATATCGCCCACGGTGAGACTGAGACACGGACATACCGTTTTGTTTTCATCCATATTTTTCCTGCCGCCTTTCTTTTTCGTAAAATATGTTTTTCTTGTGGTAGTTACGGTAACTCTTGTAATAATTACGGTAATTATTGTACGTTTTTTTATATTTTTTATACTTTTTTATACGTTTTTAAGTGTAATTATATGGACAATAGTTTAAAAAAATGGTAAAATCGGTGTATAATAGTGTATAATTGAGACGAAAGGAGACTATGTAATTATGAAAGTAATTCTTGTAAACGGAAGCCCGAGAGGAAACGGATGTACATATACGGCGCTCTCGGAAGCGGCTAAAACACTTAAAGAAAACGGTATCGACGCCGAAATTTTTAACGTCGGCGCGAAGCCCGTAATCGGCTGCACCGGCTGCGGCGCGTGCGCCGGTAAGGGCAAATGCGTATATAACGACGTCGTAAATTCCTTTATAGCCGAAGCCGCAAACGCGGACGCCTTCATCTTTGGTTCGCCCGTACATTACGCGGCTGCGTCCGGCGCGCTCACGTCGTTTTTGGACAGAGCTTTTTACGCCGGAGGCGCTGTTCTTCGCGGAAAACCCGCCGCGTCCGTGGTAAGCTGCCGCAGAGGCGGAGCGAGCGCGGCGTTCGACCAAATCAACAAGTACATGACGATAAACGGTATGCCGATAGTTTCGTCACAGTACTGGAACCAGGTACACGGCAACACGCCCGAGGAGGTTATGAAAGACGAGGAGGGTATGCAGACGATGCGCACGCTCGCGAATAATATGGCGTGGCTTCTGAAATGTATCGACGCGGGAAAGAAAGCGGGCATCGAGTATCCCGCGCCCGAAACACCGCTCAGAACTAATTTTATAAGATAACAAAAAAAGAACGCCTTCGGGCGTTCTTTTATTGTTCCTCGATGTGAATGAGCATTTGTTCGATAATTTTCTTAACGTGGTCGTCGTCAATGGAGTAGAACGCGTTTTTACCGTCGCGGCGCGATTTAATAAGGCGCGCTTGCTTAAGCGTCTTAAGCTGGTGGCTTATCGCCGACTGGCTCATATTAAGCGCGTCCGCGATGTCATACACGCAAAGCTCCTTATCAAACAGCGTCCATAAAATTCTTATTCTCGTATTATCCCCGAACACCTTAAACATTTCCGCAAGGTTCAGCGTCGTTTCATCGTCGGGAAGCTGGTTTTTCAGTCTGTCCACAATCTTCGGATTGTACTGACACGACTCGCACATATCCATACCGTTTCACTCCTGACATTCATATGCTCATATATTCATATTATACCCCGTTTTGGAGCGTTTGTCAAATCAACTTCAAAAATCAGATAAAAATTTATAAAAATCAGAAGTCATATTGAAAACAAATCCACTTTTTGTAACAAATATGATACAATGCTGTAAAGATTTATTCATGAAAGGAAGTAATGCTATGAAGAGAAATAGACTTACAGCCGTATTGACGGCGGCAGTAATGTTCGCGGCTTCGGCGGCTCCCGTATTTGCCGCTCAGGCGGGCGAAAGCCTGAAAGTCGGCAATTATTCGGAATCCGCCGCCGCTACTCAGGCTATGATTGACGCGCGTCCCGATCTTCAGCGTCCGATGGAAAAGCTTGGACGGGGCGCGGTTGCCGTAAAGATGGACGGATACGTTTATCTTTCATGGCGTTGGCTCGGCACGGAGAGCGCGGATACTATGTATAACGTATACGCGTCTTTGGGAAGCGAGTGGACGAAGCTCAATCCCGAGCCGCTGAACGCGACGAATTACACGGCTTTATCGGATTCATATGACCTTTTTAAGGTCGTGCCGGTGGTAAACGGAGCGGAGAATGAGTCCGCTGCCGAAACGGTTACCGCATGGGACAAGAACTATATCGATATTCCCATTCAGCGCCCCGACGGCAATACGGTACAGGGTGAGGCATATACATACTCACCGTCCGACGCGTCTATAGGCGACCTCGACGGCGACGGCGACTACGAGATAGTATTAAAGTGGGACCCGTCAAACGCCAAGGACGCGGCTCAGGTCGGTTTTACCGGCGAGTGCATTATAGACGCTTACGAGATGGACGGTACGCGTATGTGGCGCGTGAATATGGGACCGAATATCCGCGCGGGTCAGCATGACACGCAGTTCATGGTATACGATTACGACGGCGACGGTAAGGCGGAAATGGCTTGCCGTACCGCTGACGGTACCATAGCGGGCGACGGCAGCGTTATAGGAGACAAGACCAAAAATTGGGCTATATTAAACGGCGGAAAGAATCTTCAGGGTCCTCTGTACCTGACGGTATTCAAGGGTGAGGACGGAAGCGTTATAGACACCGTTGACTACGACCCGCAGATAACAGGAAAGACCGACAGCGGTGAAAAATGGGATATTACCTCATGGGGAGACGGTTGGGGCAACCGTTCGGAGCGTTATCTTGCCGCCGTCGCGTATCTTGACGGCGAAAGACCGAGTATGGTATTCGCGAGAGGATATTATACGGGCGGTGAAGACGGAACCACAACCGGCGGCAGAACCGTAATTGCGGCGTTTGACTTGAAAGACGGCAAGATAGAGAAAAAATGGCGCTTTGACACGATGGATTATAAAAATCAGTATATCGGTCAGGGCAACCATTCTATGAGCGCCGCCGACGTTGACTTTGACGGCTGCGACGAGCTTATTTACGGAAGCCTCGGAATAGACAATGACGGAACACCGATGTACTCAACAGGCTTGGGTCACGGCGACGCGCAGCATGTGGGCGACCTTGACCCGTCAAGACCCGGTCTTGAGGTTTACTCTTGCCATGAGGACAGCGGCTCGGATTACGGCTACGAAATGCGCGACGCGCGCACTGGCGAAATCCTTTACGGCGAAAAAACAGGTAACGATAACGGACGCGGCACGTCGGACGATGTAGACCCCGCTTATCCGGGCGCGGAAGGCTGGTCGGCGGCGGGTGTGCTTACCGCGGCTGACGGAACCGTTATTTCCACATCTTACACGATGAGCGCGAACTTCCTCGCTTACTGGGACGGTGATTTGGGACGCGAGGTTCAGGACGGTATTTATATAAGCAAGTGGAACGGTGACGTGCAGAAGGCGGAGACGATATTCACAGCGTCGGGCTGCGTCGCGGTAAACGGCACGAAGGCTAACCCCTCGCTTACAGCCGACATCTTCGGTGACTGGCGCGAGGAGGTAATGTACCCGTTAAAGGACGGCAGCGCGCTTCGTATTTACACAACGACTACGCCTACGGGATACAGAATACCCGCGCTTATGCAAGACATTCAGTACAGAATGCATATCGCGTACCAAAATGACTGCTATAACCAGCCGGCGCATACAAGCTATTATTTGGGCTTTGATACGGAAACGGTACCCGTACCGCAGATTTACACCGTGGGCGACAACGCTAAAAATCCCGACCTTAGCAAAAAGTCATGGAATATAAGCGACTTGTACTCGGGCGAAAAGGTGGAGCTTGTCGTAGGCACTCCGACAGCCGTAGTGGACGGTCAGCCGATAAGAATAGACAACGACAGCACGGACGTGGTTCCTGTTATCGACGAGAATGAACGTACTCTCGTGCCGCTGCGCTTTATCGCGGAAGCGTTCGGCGCGGAGGTCGAATGGGTCGCGGACAGCCGGGAAATCAAAATCAACGGCGGCGACATCACGATGAAGATTGGAAGCGTCGATTATACGGTTTCAGGCGGCGCAAAGACAATGGACACCGCTCCCGTGATACGCGATGACCGCACGCTTGTTCCGCTGAGAGCCATTACGGAAAGCCTGGGCAAAAAGGTTTACTGGAACAACGGTCTTATTGTAATTTCGGATATAGACACTGCAATGACGGACGACGCGGCGTCGGAAAGAAAAACGTCTATTGCAAACGCGCCTGTTCCCAAGAAAGTCGAGAAAGTGGCTATTAACGGAGTGGGCGAGAAGTACTACCCCGAGCAGCTTGACGTTTACGGCGTGGAAGCGAGCGATAACGACGGTAATGTTGAAACCGGCGCGGTCGATCTCGATATAACCACGCGCTGGTCGGGCTACGGTCCTAACACGCTCACGATTGATCTCGGAAGTGAGCAGGAGGTTGCCGGTGTGGCTATAGCCATGTGGAAAGGCAGCGAGAGAATTTACCCGTTCACAATAGAGTACAGCACTGACGGCGCGGTTTGGAAAACTGCGCTCCCGAAAACGCAGAATACGGGCGAAAGCGAGGAATTTGAAAAGTATATGTTCCCCGAAACGGTAAAGGCGCAGTACATTCGCTACAACGGCGACGGCGCCACCGACCCGACAAAGAACTACTGCCATATCAGCGAGATAGCGGTATTGGGCGCGGCAGAGGAATAATTTAACGAAAGGGCGTTCGCTTAGAGCGCCCTTTTAAATTTTCAAGCCCGATAAAATGTATAAAAGTGTTGAAATTCAGACAAAAACAGTATATAATTATATAGGAAAATTTAGCAAAGCAAAGGCGTTTTGTTATCTGAGAAAGGGTGGAACTATGCTTAATGACAGAAAAATCGGAGAAGAATGCGGCGTCTTTGCTATTTATGACCCCGACGGCGATTGCGCGAGGACGGTTTACTACGGACTGTACGCGCTGCAGCACCGCGGACAGGAGAGCTGCGGTATAGCGGTGAACAATAACAGGGACATAACGCATTATAAGGACATGGGACTTGTAAGCGATGTGTTCAATGACGAAATACTTGAAAAACTGGGCGGCACAATGGCGGTAGGTCATGTGCGTTACTCCACCACGGGCGAGAGTATGCGTGAAAACGCGCAGCCGCTTGTGCTGAGATATGTAAAGGGAAATATAGCGCTGGCGCATAACGGCAACCTTGTGAATAAGGACGCTTTGACGCGTGAACTGAGCGTTACGGGCGCGATATTTCAGACCACAACCGACACGGAAATGATTGCTTACACAATAGCGAAAGAGCGCCTTAAATCAAAAACGGTCGAGGAAGCTGTCGAAAAGACGGTAAATCACCTTATCGGCGCGTTCTCTTTAATAGTAATGAGCCCGCAGAAGCTTATCGCGGTGCGCGACCCGTGGGGATTTCGTCCGCTGTGCATGGGCAGAAAGGGAAACGCGGTCATATTCGCGTCGGAAACATGCGCGCTTGACAGCGTGGGCGCGGAATTTGTCCGCGACATAGAGCCGGGCGAGATCGTCGTTGTAAAGGACGGGGAGATAAAGAGCATAAAAACGCACGTCGGCAAAAAGCCGCACACAATGTGTATATTTGAATACTTGTACTTTGCGCGTCCCGACAGCGTGATAGAGGGACAGTCGGCGCACGATTCGAGAATGCTCGCGGGAAAGTATCTCGCGCGGGAGTATCCTGTTGAGGCGGATGTTGTAATAGGCGTTCCCGATTCGGGCTTGAGCGCGGCGATGGGCTATGCGGCTGAATCGGGCATACCGTACGGTATCGGCTTTGTAAAGAACAAATACATAGGCAGAACGTTCATCCAGCCGTCGCAGACGATGCGCGAAAACGCGGTAAGGATAAAGCTGAACGTCCTCAGAAGCACCGTCGAGGGCAAGCGCGTTGTGATGGTGGACGATACGATCGTGCGCGGGACGACCTCGAAAAGAATCGTGAGCCTGCTGCGCAAATTCGGCGCGAAGGAGGTTCATGTGCGCTCGTCCGCGCCGCCGTTCATGTGGCCCTGCTATTTCGGAACGGACGTGTCCTCGCGCGACCAGCTCGTGGCGTGCAATCATACGATGGACGAAATACGCGATTTGATAGGCGCGGACAGTCTCGGATTTCTGAGCATAGGCGCGCTCGGGAAAATCATCCCGAACGCGCGGTGCGGCTACTGCGACGGCTGCTTCAGCGGCAAGTACCCCGTGGATATAAAATAAACCTTGCCGCCTCTTGCCGACGGCATATACATAACACAGGAATATTGTCAAACGATTTGACATGATCATACCTTATATTGAGAAAGACCTCGCCAAGCGAGGTCTTTTTCCTTTTTTACAACGTCATACGGCAGTTTTTCTTTCTCTTTTTTGTGGGGAGCTGCACGATAATAATCGCGGCGAACATAAGTATGCAGCCAAATAATTCGCCGAGGGTAAGCATTTCGTGAAGAACCGCCCAGCCCGCGAGCGCGGCGAAAACGGATTCAAGGCTCAATATTATCGAGGCGGTAGTTGGTTCGGCGTACTGCTGACCGACGATTTGCAGCGTGTACGCCACGCCGCAGCTCATAACGCCCGAATACAAAATCGGCACGGCGCACGAGCGCACAAGCTCCCAATCGGGATGCTCAAACAGGAACATCAGTATTATATTTATCGTTCCGCACACAAAAAATTGCAGACACGCGAGCTTCACGCAGTCGACCTCGCTTGAAAAACGGTCTATTGCCATAATGTGAAACGCGAAAATGAACGCGCACGCGAGCGTTATAATGTCGCCCTTATTTATCACAAAATCCGTGCCGCCGATTGACAGCATATACATTCCTGCGACTGCAAGCGCGACGCCCAGAACCGTTACGGCACGTATTTTTTTGCCCGCGAAAAGTCCGATAATCGGCACAAAAATCATATACATTGCCGTTATAAATCCGCTCTTGCCGGAGGTCGTGTACACCATTCCCCATGTTTGGAGCGTACCCGCCGCGCAAAGCAGCGCGCCGCAAACTATACTTCCGATTATAAGTTTTTTTCTGTCGCTCGGTCTGCTTTTACCCGCTTTATCTCGCACAAAAATAAATGGTATTAAAATAAGTACGCCAATCATTGTGCGAATACCGTTAAAGGTGTTCGGCTTTATGAATTCCATTCCCACGCGCTGCGACACGAACGAAACGCCCCAAATCACAGCTGTCAGCATAAGTATAAGATTTCCTTTTAACGCGCTTTTTTTCACAGTTTTATATCTCTCCTTATGCAAAAAATTTACGGAGCATCTGAGCGCTCCGAATTTACAAACTATATTATATTCGGACAGCGTGGAGTTGTCAATACTTGACTTTCATCTCGTTGTAAAACGTTCTGTAATATTGTTCCTGCCAAAATACAAAAACTTCCCATAATACAAAAATTGACCTTGTTTTTATGCGCGAACAATGGTATAATAAGGGAAAGCAACATCACGGACCGCAAGGAGGTATTTATGGGAGGAATATTCGGCGTAATCGCCAAGAAGAACTGTGTGTATGACTTGTTTTTCGGTATCGACTATCACTCGCATCTCGGCACAAAGAGAGGCGGTATGGTAGTGTACGGCAAGGACGGATTTAACCGCGCCATACACAACATCGAAAACTCGCCGTTCCGTACGAAATTTGAACGGGACGCGGACGAGATGGAGGGAAATTCGGGTATAGGATGCATATCGGATAACGAGCCGCAGCCGCTTATCGTGCGTTCGCACCACGGCAGCTTCGCGCTGACTACGGTCGGCAGGATAAATAACAAGGACGAGCTTGTGGAAAGAGCGTACAAAAAGGGCGTGCCGCATTTTCTCGAGATGAGCGGAGGCAGCGTAAACCAGACGGAGCTTGTCGCCGCGATAATTAATCAGGAGGACAATATAGCAGACGGTATACGTCTCGCGCAGGAGCTTATTGACGGTTCCATGTCCATGCTTATTTTAACGCCCGAAGGCATATACGCCGCGCGCGACAAGCTGGGCAGAACGCCTATCGTGATAGGCAAAAAGGACGGCGCGTTCTGCGCGACGTTTGAGAGCTTTGCGTATTTGAACCTCGGCTACAGCGACTATAAAAATCTCGGCTCCGGCGAGATTGTGTTTATAACCGCGGACGGAGTGGAAACGATTTCGCCGCCGCGCGAGGAAATGAAAATATGCACGTTCTTGTGGGTGTACTACGGCTACCCGCCCTCAAGCTACGAGGGCGTGAACGTCGAGGAAATGCGTTACCGCTGCGGTGAGAAAATCGCCGCGCGTGACAGCGTAAAGCCCGATATGGTTGCGGGCGTGCCGGATTCCGGCACGGCTCACGCGATAGGCTACGCCAACAAGTCCGGCATACCGTTTTCAAGACCGTTTATCAAGTACACGCCGACGTGGCCGCGCTCGTTTATGCCTCAGAAGCAGACGCAGAGAGATTTTATCGCGAGAATGAAGCTCATTCCCGTAAAGGAGCTTATACACGATAAAAGTCTGCTGCTTATAGACGACTCCATTGTACGGGGAACACAGCTTCGCGAAACGACGGAGTTTTTGTACGACAGCGGCGCGAACGAGGTACATATACGTCCCGCGTGTCCGCCGATTATGTTCGGCTGCAAGTACTTAAACTTTTCGCGCTCCAAGTCGGATTTGGACTTGATTGCGAGACGCGTTATACGCGCGCGCGAGGGTGACGACGTATCGGAGGAAACGCTGAGAGATTACGCCGACCCCGAAAGCACGAACTATAAGGAGCTTGTGGACGAGATGTGCCGCGAGCAGAATTTCACCTCGCTTATGTACAACAGACTTGACGATATGATTGACGCTGTAGGTCTGCCCGAGTGCAAGCTCTGCACCTACTGCTGGAACGGTAAAGAATAAAACCGCTCCGTATGACCCCTACTCCTATGGGGTCATATTTTTTTGCCCCGAAATTTCAATTCCCCCCACATCTAATCACGGCTTTATATTGACAACCGTGCGGAATTTTGATACTATAAACATAACAAAAAACGGAGGTAATGACATATGACAAAACCAAAAGCAGCATTGATCATGGGTTCGGACTCGGACTTTGAAAAGCTAAAGGGCTGCGTATCGAAATTAAAGGAATTTGACATTGAAATCGACGTAAACGTAATAAGCGCGCACCGCACGCCGGACAGGGCTGCGGATTTCGCGAAATCGGCGGAGGAAAACGGCATAGAGGTAATCATCTGCGCGGCGGGAATGGCGGCGCACCTCGCGGGTGTGATCGCGGCGCACACCGTTGTGCCGGTTATCGGCATACCGATAAAGTCCACGCTCGAGGGTCTTGACGCGCTTTTGGCGACGGTTCAGATGCCGCCGGGCATACCCGTTGCGACCGTCGGTCTTGACAACGGCACAAACGCGGCGATACTCGCGGCGCAGATTTTGTCGCTCAAATACGACTACCTAAAAGACGCGCTAAAGGAAGCAAAGACAAAAATGGCTGACGGCGTGGCGGCAAAGGACGCGAAAATAAAACAGACAGTGGCGCAGATGTAATTTTGGAGCTATGCAAGTGCGGGCTGTCGGGGGCGCCAGCCCCTACGGCGCACAATTTCAAAATTACGGGTGTAGGGGACGGCGCCCTCGACGTCCCGTTTACGTAGGGGCGACCCTCGCGGTCGCCCGCAAGGCTTCCCCTCAAGGGGAAGGCTAATAAAACACAATTTGAAATAAAGGAGATAAAACTATGAGTGAAAATGCGTACAAACAGGCGGGCGTAGACGTTGAGGCGGGCTATGAGTCCGTGAGACTTATAAAGGACGACGTAAAACGCACCGCGATAGAGGGAGTTATCGGCGGAATAGGCGGCTTCGGCGGCTTGTTTGAAATGCCGAAAAATTACGAAAATCCCGTGCTCGTGTCGGGTACGGACGGCGTGGGAACAAAGCTGCGCGTCGCGTTTCTTATGGATAAGCACGACACGATAGGGCAGGACTGCGTTGCGATGTGCGTGAACGACGTTGCCTGCTCGGGCGCGAAACCGCTGTTTTTCCTCGACTATCTGGCGGTGGGGAAGAACGTACCCGAAAAAATCGCCGAGATCGTAAAGGGCGTGGCTGACGGCTGCGTAAAGGCGGGCTGCGCGCTCGTGGGCGGCGAAACCGCCGAAATGCCGGGATTTTATCCCGTTGACGAGTACGACCTCGCGGGATTTTCCGTTGGCGTGGTCGAGAAAAGCAAAATCACCGACGGCGCGAACGCAAAGGCCGGTGACAAGCTTATCGGTATAGCGTCGAGCGGTAT
>CANQQW010000058.1 GCA_947626075.1 uncultured Clostridia bacterium | reverse complement strand
GGGAATTGATTTTGGTTTTGGTCGCTCAGATAACCATGTAACCGGGAGCGGCTTATTTATGCCCGTGGGCTTGTCCGTTATTATTGTTTTATTACTTTTGCAATTACAGCGCCCGGCGGATAGTCCTCTGTCCGCTTCTCAATTCCCGTCAATGTTATTTTTAAGCCCGGATATTCTGTTTCGTATTGAACGGTAAGCGCCCGAGCCAATGCCTCGCCGAAACGCTGAATGTTTAATTTATTCTCCGCCATATTTACCACCGCATCTTTCATTGAATTTTTTCCTTGCAAATTGCGGCGTGATGTGATATACTGTATGTACGTGGTAAACGCAGTAAAGGTATATTTCACATCTACCGACGCGCCCGGTTGCAGCCGGGCGCTTTTTCTTTGCCGACATTAGAATATCAAAGAGAGTGACGAAAAAATCTACGGCTGTTCGCGTTGCCTATGTTTTAGATTAAATTCCCCGCAGTCTATAACGGGCGGATATTTTACCGCTCGCGCCTGTGCGATTTCGATTGCGCTAATCTTCTCTAATACCTTTGCAACAGTTGTAATTACGCTTAATGTGTCTTCCCTGTTTGTTATCGCCGATTTTGTCATCGCCTCGTCAAGTGTCTTGTCAATAAGCGTTTCAAACTTCTCTAAAATTTTCTCATTCATGGTAATTTCACCCCCTTTCCGGCTTATGCCGCCTCACGCGACCTTTTTATACAGTTCCTTGAACAGATCTCTTATATCTATTTCGGGAAAATATACTTCGTTTAGCGTAAACGCTTCATCTAAATTAAGCATTGTTTTTCCCGAAAGCTTATTGCTCAAGGTGTCGCGTGTGCAACCTAATGTGTCCGCCATCTGCTGAATAGTAATAAATTTCCTTGCCATTTCCGTTCTGACGGTTTCAAAAATAATGTTGTTTTTATGTGCCAAAATTCTCACCTCCTACTTGTAATCGTAATACACTTATGTTATAATCACCTAAGAAAGTGGGTGATTATATGTCTCGTGAAGAAATTGCTTTACAGCTTACCTTGCATGCTTTTGATGTCGTTAGTGCTGTGTATTCCGAAACGCCCGTCGGGTCGGTTCCTGACAAAGATGCATTTATAAAAACCGCCAGGACTGCCGTCGATTTTTTTAATACCGTCTACGATAACATCAATATGAAATAATTAGCGTTTAAGCGAATTGACATACAATGTAGACAGTTTTTCAATCGCTATGGCGAGCTTTAAACTTTCGTCGGCTGTGCAGTGGTCTAACTTCTCAATCATCTTGGGTATCTTTTGATAGAGAAGCCGCTGCACATCTGCCGGGCTTTTTGGTATATCCATAAGTTTATCTCCTTTCCGATTTTTCGCGCATTGCGCGATTTCATTTTATATATTATCACGCATTGCGTTGTTTGTCAAGAAAAAAAATAAAATTTTTCTTGCAATGCGTGATTTTTTATGTTATACTACAATTACGGAGGATATGAATATGTATTTTTATCAAATATTAAGTGATATAATGGAGCAACGAAATTTGAAAATAGCTGATGTTGCGCGTATGTGTAACATTGCCGACTCTACCGTTCGTAGTATTATGTCGCGCAAGCAAAAAACAGTAGCTTTAGATGTCGCGTTTAAACTATCTGACGGATTAAATGTTCCTTTAGAGGTTTTAAATGGAAGTGCGCCAATCACTGAGGGAAAATCTGAAATAACCATTGATAGCAAAGAAGAACGCTTAATAACTGCATACAGACAACACCCAAATATGCAACCGGCAATAGATAAAATGTTGGATATTGAAATCACTGCAAACGGTAACATTCCCGAAGATTTTAAGAACGAGGTAAGCGACGATTTAAAAAAACTTGCTCAGGTAAAAGCGCGTACAAGTTCAAAATAGTTTGCTGTATACCTCTGCTTTTGTGGGGGATTATATACAAAATTATAATATATTACGTGTGAAAAAGGGGGAGTATTTATCTGATGATGCTGCTTATGATAATTCTCGGTGTTTTGATTATGGGGATTTTTATATTTCGATTGCAGCGCATCTATGATGCTAACGACAGTTATAGTGCTCGAGAACATAAATCAAGCGAGCCTGCGACTGTAAAAAAATATTCTGAACCTGGCGAGATTGCAGAACCTTTGACTGAAAGGAGAACCTTTATTAAGGTAGTTTCTCCCGGATTGAGTCTATATAAAGTGGAAAAAACCTTTGCTGATTTATTGCCTTTTCATACAAGACAATTCCACTATTATAAAATAAAAGGGAAGAATATAAACACGGGATATTTTAAAACAATACGTGTGACAGCGTATGATGAACCAAATGCAACCAATCGCGCCTTTTTAAAAGGACTGTTACCGCCGTATGAAATAGAAATTTGCGACGAACTTCCAACGCAAAAACAAAAACAATTCATCAAAGATTTGGGAATGACGGTAAATCCTGATTTTAGCAAAGAGGATGCGAGTTGTATCATATCGCGTACATACGATCAAGAGCCGGCAGCGGAACAATGGTTATTGAATTTTGCATTTGAAAATGATATACCTTTTAGCCGGTATGCTACGAACGGAAATATACTTCGTCACATATGCAAAGAATATTTTATTGATAGTATCCACGAAATAGCCTTTTGGGTGTATTGTGTAGATAAATTTCTGAATGCTGCAGTAAAATTCAATAATGCTAAATATATTGCAATAGCGCAACAGCTTAATAATGACAATGAATTTATGCGATTGTATGACAAGGCATGTAAAGAAGATAATATAAATTATCTAAAACCTAATACAAGGATAAAAGCATTTAAAATCGTGAAACAGATTTTGATATAAAAAAATCCCCCGACTGCGCCAACAGCCGGGAGATTTAAATAAAAGTGTTATGGTAAAACACCATCGACAAATAGATTTTACCATAGCACTCCGAAAAAATCAAGTCAAAGGAGTGTTTTTTTCATGCAAAAAATTACTGACACACCGTTTCGCACAGCTTTGTATATTCGTGTTTCAACCGATGAACAAGCTCTACACGGTCTGAGTCTGGAGGCACAGCAAGCAGCCCTTGAAGAATGGGCGCGCAAGAATGAATGTAAAATCGTCGGAACGTATATCGACAGCGGTAAGACCGCCCGTAAATCTATAAAAAGCCGCACGGAATTACAGCGGCTTTTGACCGATGTTGAAGCTGATAAAATAGATTTAATCATATTCACTAAGCTTGACCGTTGGTTTCGCAACATAAAGGACTATTACAAAGTTCAGGAAATCCTTGAAAGTCACGGAACGAACTGGAAAACAATCTTCGAGAATTACGACACTACCACGGCAAACGGGCGCTTGCATATAAATATAATGCTCTCGATCGCACAAGACGAAGCCGACCGCACAAGCGAGCGTATAAAAGCCGTATTCGCAAATAAAATCGCAAAGGGCGAGGGAACCTGTCCTAATCTGCCGATAGGTTATAAGCTTGTGAACAGCCGTATCGTAATTGACGAAGAACGCGCGCCTATCGCCGTTGATTTGTTCGAGCATTATTATACCCACCACAGTCAGCGCGCCGCCGGTAAAGCTATGGTTGACGCGCACGATATTCATCTGCACCCTTATACGGTAAAAAGAATGTTGACAAATCCCATATATAAAGGCGTGTATCATGGAATAGAAAACTTTTGCGAGCCGCTTGTTGACGCGGCAAGATTTAACGAGATCCAACGCATTATTAAGGATAAAAATATAAAGGCTTATCCTACCAACTATGATTTTATCTTTTCCGGGCTGTTTGTCTGTGGTACGTGCGGTCATAAGATGGCGGGGAATGCTCAAAAGCGTATTTACTCCGGCGGAAAGCCCGGTTACTACGTTTGTTACCGCTGTAACTGTCATTTCTCCAACGGTACTTGTCCCAATTCGCGTGCGGTGGGAGAAAAGAAAGTAGAAGAATATTTACTGCAGAATATAATGTCTGAAATTGACGATTATATTTACAAGGTGGACTGTGAACAAAAGAAAATCCAAAAGCCTAAAATTAATAAAGCTGAAATCCGACGAAAACTCGAACGTTTGAAAGAATTATATGTGAATGATTTGATTGATATTGAAATGTATAAAAAGGACTACGAAGAATTGAATGCCAAGCTGTCAATCTCCGAGCCGGCAGAAAAGCCTGTTGACCTAACGCCGTTAAAAAAATTTTTGGAAAGCGGTATTTTGGAAACATATCACACGATGAATAACGAAGCCAAGCGTATAATGTGGCGAGGCATAATTAATCGGCTGATAATCTCAGCCGATAATAAAATTACAATTGAGTTTACTAACTAAACTAATGCATTTTGTGGATGCAGTGCATGGGAAGGCGAATTAACCATACCCGACGGCGTGACAAGTATCGGGAAAGAAGCGTTTAACGATTGTGAGAAACTAACAAAAATAACGCTACCGCAAAATATTGAATCTATAGGTGAGGACGTATTTTACCAGTGTTCCAACCTTTCACAAATAAACGTGGCATCGAATAATACGTTTTTCGCTTTGCAGGACGGGGTTTTGTTTAATAAAGACAAGTCAGTTCTTATTAAATATCCTGAAGGTAAGGACAGCCGCGAAACATATACTGTGCCGGACGGCGTAAAGGAGCTTTCAATTCATGCGTTGGCAAACTGCTATTACATACCCGAAATAATTTTGCCCGAAAGCCTTGAAACTATCGGAGAAGAAGCATTTGAGGATTGTGATAAACTAACGGAAATAACGATTCCCGCCGGAGTCATAACGATTGATTCTAATCCGTTTTACAGTTGCAACAAACTTAAAGAAATACGGGTAGATGAAAACAACCAAGATTTTTGCGGTGAAAACGGGGTTTTGTTTGATAAGAATAAAACTCGCTTAATTCAATATCCCGCAGAGAAAGACAATATTGAATATTCTGTTCCCGATACGGTTTCTGAGATTTCCGAATATGCTTTTTTGTATAACAAATATCTGACATACATTACCATGCCCGATAATGTGACAAGTATAGGAAAGTATGCATTTAGTAGCTGCACAAGCTTAACAAGCATAACCATACCAAAAAATATAACGAGTATAGATTTTTACACATTTAACGGCTGTACCGCATTAACAGATGTATACTACAGTGGCAGTGAAACGGAGTGGAAAAATATTGATATAGATGAATATGGTAATGACGCGTTGAAAAACGCTCGCATCCACTACAACTACGTTAGGACAGATCCCGATACATACGTGATAAGCAATATACAAGCCGCGTCCGGCGGTGTGGAATTAACCGTAAAGTCTAATAAATCCGTATCGGGCGAGCAGGTTGTAATTGTTGCATATTACGACGCAGGCGGCGCATTTCTGAATTGCGAAACTCAACCGATAACGTATTCGGAAACGGAACAGACCATATCCTTTAACGGCAACGAAAATGCGGCTTCGGTCAAAGCATTTATATGGAATGTCTTAGACGGTATGATGCCGGCGAGCGCGGCGGCGGAAATTGCCATAAATCAATAAAAGCACAATAAAAGCGTCATATTGCAGGATTTTGCGATATGACGCTTTTTGCTTATACCGTCTTGTTTCATGTCGCTCTTACGGCGTGTTTTTATACCTCAATATTTACGCCGAGAGAATGACGAGAACCATTGTTGTAATAAGGAAGAGGACAGCCAACGTTGTAGTAAGCTTTGTGAACATAGCCTCCTTAGTGGTTCCGCCGTTCTTCTTGAAGAACGAGTCGCCCATATCCGAGGACGCGCCCTGAATACCTCTCATTCCGGGGTCCTTACCCTCCTGAGCCATAACTACAAATATAAGTACAACCGTAACTATCAGGTGTGCTATTACAAATACAGTCTGCATGGAATAAACCTCCTTTTTCCGTGAAGTGTATATTAAACTATTACATTATAACATAAATTTAAGAATTTACAATACTTTTTTTCAAAAATTTGAAATTTTTTTGCCCGAGGCTAAAGAAGCGGAGCTACCAGACGCATTACGTGACCTATAAGGCGCGTGAAAATATTGAAGCGTTTTATATCGCCGAGCGTGATTTTCTGCGATTTTAAAAGCGTGTCCTTGAAATCGCGTTCTATATCTATGACAGCCGGAACGTTCATCATGTACGCCGCGCACTCGTAGTGCAGGTAAAGGCTTCTATAGTCGTGGTTTATGGTGCCTACAATAGCCCTCGCGCCATCGCTTACAGACATTTTCGCGTGAATGAAGCCGGGTGTGTACTCGTAAATTTCTATGCCCGCGCTTATCAGCGCCTTGTAGTACGTTCTCGCAAGATAGAACGCGTAGGGCTTGTCCGGCACATGGGGAAGAATTATCTTGACGTCCACGCCGCGCTGCGCCGCGTATTTCAGACTTTCGTACATCTCGTCGTCTATAACGAGGTACGGCGTCATTATATACACGTAATCCGAGGCGTTGTCAAGATTATGGATATACGCGCGTTTACCGATGTACACGTTGTCAAGCGGAGTGTCGCCGAACGGTATTACAAATCCGTCCGCGCTGACGCGGTTCGGCTCCGACGCGGTAATGTACTTGCCGCCGTCCTCCGCGCCCGCGCCGTATATGTTCCACATATTGAGGAACATAGCCGTAAAGCCTGCCACAGCCGAGCCGCGAAGCATAAAGCCCGTGTCTTTCCAATGCCCGAAGCGAAGCTTTTCGTTTATATACTCGTCCGCGATATTTATACCGCCGCAAAATGCCGCCGCGCCGTCTACCACGATGATTTTTCTGTGGTCGCGGTTGTTTTGGTGCGTGGACATGAGCGGTACTATCGGTGAAAATACGCGGCATTTTATACCGATTTTTTCAAGCGTTTCGTTATAGCCGCGCGGCAAGGTACCCACGCAGCCCATAGCGTCGTACATTACGCGCACCTCCACGCCCTGACGAGCCTTTTGACGCAGAATGTCAAGTATTTCCCGCCACATACGGCTCGTGTGGTTTATTATAAAAAATTCCATGAATATAAACTTTTCCGCTTTCATAAGCTCCTTTTTGACGTCCTCAAACATTCTTTCGCCGATACTGTAGTACTGAACGGGCGAGTTTGAGTAGACGGGTGAGCCGCCGTAGCGCGAAAGGTAAGAGGCGAACGCGTTCTCACGCTTGTTTTCGAGCGCTAAGGTCTTAAGTACGTCCTCGTTTTCCGTGAGGTATTTTTTGTTTATCTCCTGCGCGGCGTGGTAATCCTCGCTTATGTTTTTCGATATTGCGCCCGCGCGCGTGAACAGGTAAAACAGCGCGCCGAATACCGGTATAATCGCGACAAGCGTTATCCACGCCATTTTAAATGTCGGTTCCTCTTCGCTGCGGTTCACCTCAAGTATTATCATAACGGCGCTGAGAAGCGTGGTAAGACCGATAATCACTTTCGAGTAATCGGAAATCCATATAAACATCGCGATAAATACCGCTATCTGAATAAGCAGCATTATAAGCGCGAAGAATTTATTTGAGTACAAAACTCTGTTGAGCTTCTTCATGTAATCGTCCTTTCTCCGTTTGTATGTTTCAGCGATTTTATGTGGGCAAAGGTTTTCTTTTCGCCCTCTTCTTGAAGCATTTTGAGCCAGCTTTCAAGAAGCGCCGCCGTTTTCGGGTGCATAATTGATTTTGCGTTTCCGTTATTGAAATAGTTTATGGGATTGTCGTTTGTGTACCTGTCGCCGAGATATATTTTACCCGCCGCAACGCGGTCGCAAAACATTTCTTTCACATACCGAAGCGGCATTTCCACCGCCTCCATGCGCCGCGTCGCGGGATTGTAATCCGTCCAGTACTCGAAATGGTGCTTGTTTCTGCCCTTGTGGTGCATCCACGCGGCGCTGTAGCCGTACTCCTTGCGCTCCGCTTCCGTCGGACTTCTGTCACCGAGATAAAATCTCGCGCCGGCGAAAAATTCGCACGGACTGTACTTAGACAGGTCATGACGCAGCCCCTGCCACAGAATACCGCATTTGCCGCAGTGATATATTACCTTGTGTCTATGACGCGTTATCGTCAGAAAATGTTTAACCATGTGCCACATATAAACAGACTTCCCCTTAATACAGTTGTTTATTTAAATATAATTATAGCACGAATATTTAAATTTTACAACCTAAATAATTATCATAACGTTACATATATTATCAATATATTAAAATTTTTTGAATTTTTACCGTAAGGGGTATACTTAACCGATGATTTTTGTTATACTAAATATATATTGAGAAACGGAGATACTATGGAGAAAAACGAGGAAAAACAGGAAAGAGTAATAATCGCGGGAGTACACCGCGGGCTTCGGGACCGGCTTTTTGACACTACCGAGCAGTCTATGGCGGAGCTTTGCGAGCTTGTGAAAACGGCGGGCGGCACTGTTGTGGGAGAAATGGTACAGAATAAGCCGGACATCGAAAGCGCAACATATATGGGCGAGGGTAAGCTGGAGGAATTAAAGACAGCCGTGGAAACGCTTGACGCGGACACCGTGGTTTTTGACGACGAGCTTTCGCCCGTGCAGATGCGGAATATAACGGATTTCCTTGATGTGAAAGTACTTGACCGCTCCATGCTGATACTTGATATTTTCGCTGTGCGGGCGCTGAGCCGCGAGGGTAAATTGCAGGTGGAGCTGGCGCAGCTTAAGTATCGCCTGCCGCGTCTTAGGGGATTCGGTACGGAAATGAGCCGCACGGGAGCGGGTATAGGCACGCGCGGTCCGGGAGAAACGCGTCTCGAAAGCGACAGAAGGCACATACGCAGGCGCATAGGCGCGCTTGAAGCGGAGATAGCGGAGCTTTCAAAGCATCGCGGTCTTATAAGGGAACGCCGTAAAAAAGACGGAGTAATAACAGCCGCGCTTGTGGGGTACACGAACGCGGGTAAGTCCACACTTCTTAACGCGCTTACAGACGCGCGCGTTTTCGCGGAGGATAAGCTGTTCGCGACGCTTGACCCAACATCGCGCGCAATTGTCCTTGACGACAACAGACGGATATTGCTTGTCGATACGGTAGGCTTTATAAGAAAACTGCCGCATCATCTTATCGAAGCGTTTAAATCCACTCTTGAAGAGGCGGTAGTCGCGGACGTGCTGCTGCACGTTATAGACGCGTCGAGCGAGGACGCTGACAATCAGATTGCCGTGGCGGAGCGGGTGCTTTCCGATATAGGCGCGTCGGGCAAGCCGGTCATAGAGGTTTTTAACAAGTGCGACAAGACGGGTGAGGAAGAGCTTAAAAGCGGCGCGAACCGCGTTTATATAAGCGCGAAATACAAAAAGAACATAGACAAGCTGCTTATTGCGATTGCGGAGGCGGCGCCGGGAAGAAAGATTAGAGTTAAGGCGCTTATACCTTACGGCGCGGGGGCGCTTATGAGCGAGCTGCACGAAACGCAGAAGGTCATTTCCGAGGAGTATTCGCCGGACGGCACGGAAGCGGAGCTTATGGTGGACGCGAAAATGTATGATAGAATAAAGGAGTATATAATCCAAAATGTCGGTTAAGGACGTTTACAAGACGGTATGCCGCCGCGCGCAGACGACGCTTATCGAGAAAAAGTCAAAGTTTATAGCGAGCGTCACTCCGGCGGACAACGAGAGAGACGCGGTGGACTTCGTGAACGAAATACGCTCGCGTTACCCCGACGCGACGCATAACGTTTACGCGTATGTAATAGATGAGAACAATATTTTCCGTTACTCGGATGACGGCGAACCGTCGGGTACGGCGGGTATGCCGGTACTGGACGCTGTGCGCAAGCGGGGGATAGTTGACGCGGCGGTGGTTGTGACGCGTTACTTCGGCGGTACTCTTTTGGGTACGGGCGGACTGGTACATACCTACGGCGCGAGCGCGGGGCAGGGACTTAGCGCGGCGGGAATAGTAATAAGGCGGCGCTGCGATATTGTTTCCGTAAAGGTTGACTATTCGCTGCTCGGTAAAATGCAGCATGAGATTATGTCGAAAGGATATATACTTGAGGACACGGTGTATGAGGACAGCGTTTCCTTTATCATAGCGTGTCCCGTAAGCGATACGGCAAGAGTTATTTCGGAAATCACCGATTTGACAAACGCCCGCGCCGTATGTGAAGTGATTGATAATAAATATGTTGATATGGAGGATAAAAAAGAATGAAAAAGGTATTAAAGGCGGCAGGTGTGATCGTGCTCGCGGCTGTGATGGCTGTCGGAGGATATTTTGTCGGTCAGAAAGCGCAGATAAGCAGCATATCGTCGGCACTGCCGAGAAATACACTCACCAGACCCGAGGAGACGGCGACGGCAGAGCCGCAAGTAAACAGCGCCGCCGAGGAAACGGCGCCGGCGCCCACAGCGGCTCAGCCCCCCAAGGACGCGATACAAACGGAGCGCAATATAATAGAAAAGAACTCGCAAACCGCGTCAGCCGCGACACCGACGGTGGTGACGAGCGCGGAAATTATGCTCGGCGGAGAAAAGACGGAGGTTAAGCTGTACACGTCAGCCGACAAGGACACGGACGGCAGCTTTATTTGGGACGACGGCAACCAATGGGTACTGGAGGTTAAAAAGGACGGAGGCTACTACACGCTTATCAACAAGTATGTCCAGCTCGGCAAGATAAGCCTTATGGCCGGCGAGGACGAGAACGGCGAAGGCGTGATTACGGCAGTCGTTTCGACGGGAACAGGACTCTCGGTAGAAAAATATACATACAACGGTACAGCCTTTGAGGGACAGACCGTGTATAATTCGGGAGTACTGAACGTAAAAGGTTCAACATTTTAAAAGCTTGAATTAAACAGCTTATTTTACGCGCATATGCGCAGGCTTGGGATAATTTTTCCCAAAATAGGTTTTATGGAAAGGGGAATATAAAAATGGAAACAGAACTCACAAGCGCAAATTACGAGGGCGAGGTATTGAAGTCCGAGAAGCCCGTGCTGGTAGACTTTTGGGCGCCGTGGTGCGGTCCGTGCCGTATGCTCGCGCCCGTAATAGACGAGCTTGCCGAGGAATACGCTGGCAAGATTAAGGTGTGCAAGGTGAACGTTGACAACGAGGGCGCTTTAGCCGCGCAGAACGCGATTGTGTCAATACCAACCGTCATACTGTTCGAGAACGGCAAGGTCGTGAAAAAAATAGTCGGCGCTCACGCCATTGACGACTACGAGGACGCAATCGACGCGGTTATATGAATGAATATTCAGAATACCGTATATTTATTCATAAAGACGAATAAATATACGGTATTTTACTGTAATTTTAAATTTTTCATAAAAAATACTTGCATTTTTATTCAAACAGTAGTATAATCATTTACATATTTCAAATTGGAGGCGGCAGCAATGCTTGAAGATATTATTCGGCTTGATAAAAAATATTATATGAATACATTCGGAGACAGACTTCCCGTGTGCTTTGAAAAGGGCGAGGGAATGAAGCTGTTTGACGATAAAGGCAGAACGTACTACGACTTTTTGGGCGGTATAGCCGTGAACGCGCTCGGTCACGGTCACAAGGATTTTATCGCGGCGCTTAAAGCTCAGCTTGACCGTGTTATACACACGTCAAGTCTTTACTACATAGAAAATCAGGCGAAGCTCGCCGAAAGGCTGGTAAAGGCAAGCTGTGCGGAAAGAGTGTTTTTCTGCAACAGCGGCGCGGAGGCTAACGAGGGAGCTATTAAGCTTGCCAAGATTTACTACTACAAAAAGGGAATAGAGAAAAACGAGATAGTTTCGCTCGACAAGTCGTTCCACGGCAGAACCGTGGCTACCGTCGCGGCGACGGGGCAGGAGAAGTACCAAAAGCCGTACCGCGGTCTTACGCGCGGCTTTATACAGGTAAAGCCGAACGACTTTGACGCGCTCAAAGACGCGGTAAACGAAAAGACAGCCGCCGTTATGATAGAGCTTATACAGGGTGAAAGCGGCGTATACCCGATGGATAAAGAGTACGTTCAGAAAGTAAGACGGCTTTGCGACGAAAAGGACGTAATGCTTATATTCGACGAGGTACAGACGGGTATGGGCAGAACGGGATATTTGTTTGCAAACGAGATGTACGGCGTGGAGCCGGATATATTCACCTGCGCGAAAGCGCTCGGCGGCGGTATACCGATAGGCGCGGTATGCGCGTGCAAAAAGGCGGCGGACGCGTTTGAGCCGGGCGACCACGGAACCACGTTCGGAGGAAATCCGTTTTCCACAGCGGCGGGTCTCGCGGTATTTGATATATACGAAAGAGACGGACTGCTTGAAAACGCTAAAGCTATGGGAAAGTACTTTCGGGAAAGGCTTGACGCGCTAAAGGAAAAGAGCGGCGGTAAAATTACGGAGGTAAGAAGCGCGGGACTTCTTATAGGCATACAGCTAAAGGACGAAATCGCTAAGGAGGTATTTAACGCGCTGTTTGAAAGAGGCTTCCTCACAAGCCTTTGCGGCGGCAACACGATAAGACTGGCTCCGCCTCTTATAATAACAAAAACGGAAACAGACATGTTTACAGAAAATTTAGAAAGTATATTGGAGGATATTTAAAATGAAAGATTTAATCAGTCTGCACGACTTGACCCCGGAGGAGATAAAGGACCTTTTAGAGCTTGCAATCAAGCTGAAAAAGGAACAAAAAAGCGGCATAGAGCATCACATATTAAAGGGCAAGACGCTCGGTATGATATTCACGAAGTCGTCTACGCGCACAAGAGTGTCGTTCGAGGTGGGTATGACGCAGCTCGGCGGTTATCCGCTGTTCCTGTCGTCCAACGACATACAGCTCGGACGCGGCGAAACGATTTACGACACGGCAAAGGTACTGGAAAGGTTTCTCGACGGTATAATGATAAGAACGTACTCGCATCAGGACGTATTGGATTTGGCGGAGTATGCCGATATTCCCGTAATAAACGCGCTTACCGACCTTCTTCACCCCTGTCAGGTGCTCGCCGACCTCATGACGGCGTACGAGCATAAGGGCAAATTAGAGGGCTTAAAGCTCGCGTACATAGGCGACGGCAACAACATGGCGCACTCGCTGATGTACGGCTGCGCGAAGGCGGGTCTTGACTGCGCGATTGCGACGCCCGACGATTACCGGTGCGACGCGGACGTTATCGCGAACGCGAAAGACGATTTTAAAAAGTACGGCTCTGATCTTATTCTCACAAACGACCCGAAAGAGGCGATAAAGGACGCGGACGTTGTGTACACCGACACGTGGGTGTCGATGGGTATGGAAGCTGAAAAAGAGGAG
>CANQQW010000057.1 GCA_947626075.1 uncultured Clostridia bacterium | reverse complement strand
GGAGCTGGTGATGGGACTCGAACCCGCGACCTGCTGATTACAAATCAGCTGCTCTACCAATTGAGCTACACCAGCGTGTCCACTCCTTGCGGAGCGAAATTGGTGGGAGTTACAGGGCTCGAACCTGTGACCCTCTGCTTGTAAGGCAGATGCTCTCCCAGCTGAGCTAAACTCCCATTACCTTAGATTGCTAAAAAAATATATACTGGTCGGGATGACAGGATTTGAACCTGCGGCCCTCTGGTCCCAAACCAGATGCGCTACCAAACTGCGCTACATCCCGTTGTTCTCATCCGTCAGACGACTTGTATATAATAGCAAAGTTTTTTTCTTTTGTAAACCTCTGTTATTTATGTTTTTATACTATTTTTGTACTGTTTTCTTTGAAATACTTCTGTTTTCTTCTATTCTCTCCATTTTGATGTTTTTTGAAGCCGAGAAAAAGGCGATTATAAGCGTAAAAACAAGCGCTGCGCCTATGTATCCGCAAATCCTGTACACAGTGTTTATCAGGTTGGAAAAACCTGCGCCGCTCATACAAAACGACAGCATTAAAAGCATAAAAACCGCGAACGCGCGTCCCATTTTCACATCGATAATATCTATCACTACAAAGCCGTTTGACACGCCCGTTGTCAGTACGGCGAAGAACAGCATAACCGAGTAAAACGCGCCGAATACCCAATTCTGACGCAAAGCCATAGTAAGCATAGGTATCTCGCCCAAATTAATTTTGCCGTAATAAATACCGAGAACGCCCCAAATCAGCGTTATCATCACAAACAGAATTAATCCCGACGCCGCAGAACACAACACCGCCTCGCCCCGTCCCGATATATTCCTGCTCATATTCGCAAGCACGCTGCCCGCCGTAAGCAAATTATAACCGGCGTACGCCGCGCCCGACATCACTATCGGCGCCGCGTAGGCGCTCGTCTGATGCTCTCTGAAACGTAGTATGTACAGACACGTGAATATTATGCCTAATACTATTACCGCGCCCAAAACGGAATTTATTTTCATTATTTTTCTGTTCCCCATAAAAAATATAATTCCGCACAAGACGGTAAACAAAGCCGCGCCGCAAATACGCGGCACGTCCGCTATAACCTCCCCCATTTCGCCCGCGCAGGCGGTCATAACACATACCGACGCAATGGCAAAAACGAGCGTCATGAGCTTTATAGCGCAGCATACCCGCTCGTTATTGAAAAGGCTGTCCAATAGGTCGGAGTAGCTGTATATACAAGTTCGCGCGCATACGCACAGAACCGAGCAGGAAAACAAAAAAAATATGGCGCACGCGATGAATATACCGATTATACTGTACCTGCCGTAGCGTACAAAAAAGCTTACTATTTCCTGTCCGGACGCGAAACCGGCGCCTATTATGGCGGCCGCATATCCACAGGATACTCCGAAAATTTTTAATATGTTTTTCAGCATACGCCTCGCCCCCAAAACAAGCCTATGCAAAAAAACGGCGCGGTATTCTTTTTAAATACCGCGCACATAATAAATTATTATCTTGTTATTGATAAAATTTTAAATTCCATCTCTCCGCCCGGCGTTTCCGCTTTCACCGTCTCGCCCGCGCTTCTGTTAAGACACGCCGCGCCTATCGGTGATTCGTATGAAAGCTTGTTTTTATAAGGATCCGCCTCCGTTGAGCCTACAATCGTATATTGTTTTTCCGCGCCGAATATTTCAAGTACAACTTTTGAGCCGGGCGTTACAACATCTGATTTTATTTCTTCGTCATCCAGTACTCGAGCGTATTTTAGCATATGCTCTATCTCGCCTATTCTCGCTTCAACTTCCGCTTGTTCGTTCTTTGCCTCGTCATACTCGGCGTTCTCGGAAAGGTCGCCGAACGAGCGTGCTTCCTTGATTTTCTGCGAAACCGCCTTGCGCGTTACGTTCTTTAATGTGTCAAGCTCCGCCTCAAGATCTGCTTTACCTTCCCGCGTTAAAACATATTCTTTTGTCTCAGCCATCTCGTCATTCCTCCAAAATTATTCATTTTTCAGCTACCCATTATACACGCTTTTAAAGTGATTGTCAAGGCAAAAAACATTTATATTTGTCTAAAAAAACATTTATATTTATCTTAATATTATACTATTTTTTATTGAAAATACCCTCAAAATATGATATGATGTATGTAACTAGTAACAAGGAGACCCTAATTATGTTCAAAAAAATGCGAAGAAGCCGTCAGCAGCTTCCTATGACGGAATGTGAAGAAATTCTTGCGCTCGCCTCCTCGGGCGTACTCGCCGTATCGGGCGACGATGATTACCCTTACGCCGTGCCGCTGAGCTACGTTTACCACGACGGCAAAATTTTTTTCCACTGCGCGAAAGAGGGACACAAAATCGACGCGATAAGGCGAAATCCGAAAGCGTCATTTTGCGTCATATACCAAGACGACGTTGTGCCGGAAAAATATACCACATATTTTAAAAGCGTTATAGTATTCGGCAGGGCGCGCATACTCGATAAGGACGAGATACTTCCCGCCATAACGCTTTTGGCGAAGAAGTACTACCCGTCGGACAGCGAGGAAAACCGCTCATATTACATAGAAAAGGAATTTGACGCGCTTTGCATGATTGAGCTTGACGCGGAGCATATAAGCGGCAAGGAATGTATCGAGCTTACAAGAAAGCGCGAAAATGCGTAATAAAACGCGGGGCTGAGCGCCCCGCGGTATTTTTTTATTTAGCAAGCAGAGTGTCAAGCTCAGCCGAGATAGCTTTTTTGTCAAGATCTCTGCCTATGAACACAAGCTTTATCATTCTGTCGCCGCAATTTTCGTCCCAGTCGTCCATAAGCGACGGGTTTTCCTTAAGAAATTCCTTTAGCTTTCTCTTCGGCGCGCTCGCGAGCCACAGACCGTTCTCGTATACCTGTACCTGCTTGCCCGCCTGCTCGAACACGTAAGACATGTTCTTGTTTTCCTTGAGCCATATAATGCCCTTGCACCTTATGACGTTCGCAGGAAAGCTCTCGTTCGCCCAGTTCCTGAGCTTATCGAGTGAAAACGGCTTGCGGCGGTAATAGACGAACGAGCCTATGCCGTATTCCTCCGCCTCGCCGTGGTCATGGTCATGGTGGTGGTGATGATGGTGACCGTGGTGACCGTCATGGTCGTGGTCATGGTCATGGTCGTCGTGATGATGCTCGTCATGGTCGTGGTCGTGGTCATGATGATGCTCATGCTCGCCGTCATGGTGGTGATGTTCGTCGTGGTCGTCATCATCGTCGTCATGGTCGTCCTTTTCAAACTCCGTTATCCAGCCCGCCGACGAGTATGTTTCCTCCAAGTCGAACTGCTTTGTGTCGAGCACGTCTTTCATTTCGACCTTGCAGTAATTTGTCTCTATAATCTTCGCTTTCGGCTGAAGCGCCTTTACAACGGCGCGTACCTTGCCGAGGTCGCTCTCGCTCACCTCGTCCGCTTTGTTTATTATAATGGTCGAGCAGAACTCTATCTGCTGTATAAGCAAATTCTCTATGTCCTCCTCGTCCACCTGTCCCATAAGCTTATCGCCGCCGGCGAACTCGTCCACAAGGCGCAGCGCGTCAACAACGGTTACAACGCAGTCGAGCTTTACTATAGGCGGCACATTGCTGCCCTCTACAGAGCCGTCCATCATAGAAATCGTCTGCACGATAGGC
The DNA here is from genome assembly GCA_947626075.1 of uncultured Clostridia bacterium. Lineage (GTDB taxonomy): Bacteria > Bacillota > Clostridia > UBA1381 > UBA1381 > Hominilimicola. The sequence goes on along the minus strand of CANQQW010000057.1, from coordinate 9,621 downwards.
AGCGGCTCGCATATGCCGCTCGCTTCAATCAGTATATAATCAAAATTTCCCGACGCAGCAAGCTCCGCAATCTGCTTCATCAAGTCAACTTTCAGTGTGCAGCAGATACAGCCGTTCGTGAGCGGCACAAGGCTTGCGTCCTCCTCCTGCACAACGCCGCCTTTCTGAATAAGAGACGAGTCGATATTGACCTCGCCTATGTCGTTTACAATCACGGCGCACTTATAGCCCTCCTGATTTGAAAGAATGTGGTTCATAAGCGTCGTTTTGCCCGCGCCGAGATAGCCCGTCAAAAGCGTTATCGGTATTCTTCTGTCCAATGTTATTACCTCTTTCCTTACGCCTTTACGGCGTATATTTTAATTCTTTAAAAAGTCCGCCGCTTCTTCAAGCACACTGTCAAGCGAAATCGTGTCGAGACCGTGCGTTTCGCCCTCTATTATATGAAGCGTTACGTTATCCATACATTTCTTGTAGCGAAGCGAGCCTATAAGTCCGACCGCCTCATCCTTTGTGCCGTGAATGATAAGCGTTTTGCCGAGGAACATCGAGGTCGTTTCGTACACGGGGATCGTGCGCGCAAGGCGCATATATTTCTGACCGAGCCTGTAATCGTTCTGCTCGACGTCTTTCATGTCTATATATTCGGGCGGATTATAGGTATCGTATATTTTGCCGAAGCACGAGCCGCGCTGAGCGTCGTCGGGTATAGTTGCCGCGGGCGCCATTAAAACGAGCTTTTTAACAAGCTCTCTGTAGTAGCCCGCCGTCATGCCGCCGACAAGCGCGCCCTGTGAATGTCCGGCTATATATATCTCGCTTACCCAGTCGAGCGTCCTTACGTATTCCATTATCGCCATAGCGTCAAGTATCTCGCCGTACACCGTCATATCCTCAAACTCGCCGCCGCTCTCGCCGTGACCGTTAAAATCAAAGCGTATTACGGCTATGCCGCGCTTTAAAAGCTTTTGGGCAAGTATGTCGTGCATACCGCCCTTGCCCACGCCTCGGCTCGACATAAGTCCGTGGAATATTATCGTTATCGGGCATTTTCCGCTTCCGGTAGGTCTTTCAAGCGTTCCTTTAAGCGTCAGACCGTCTCTTTTTAAGGTTATTTCTTCCATATCCGTCACCCTCATTATTTGTTCTCGTTTATAAATTTGCACGCGCTTCCTATCGCTTCCGAATCAGGCATTTCCACGGCGGTTTCTTCATGGCGAAGCTTGTACTCGACTATGCCCTCGCCTATCTTCTTGCCTACGACTATTCTCACGGGAATACCGATGAGATCCGCGTCCTTAAACTTAACGCCGGGACGCTCGTTTCTGTCGTCAATGAGCGCGTCAATGCCCTTAGCCTTAAGCTCGTTATAGATTTTTTCCGCCGCCTCGGTCTGCTCCTCATTTTTCGCGTTTACGGGTATTACGATAGCCTCGAACGGCGCGATAGACACAGGCCAGATAATGCCGCTTTCGTCGTTGTTCTGTTCGACAGACGCGGCAAGGCAGCGCGTAACGCCTATTCCGTAGCAGCCCATTATAACGGTCTTTTCCTCGCCTGTTTCCGTTTGGGCGGTAAGCCCGAGGGCTTTTGAGTACTTTGTGCCGAGCTTAAATATATGACCCACCTCGATGCCCTGCGCCGTCTTTATCGGCTTTCCGCATTTCGGACACGCGTCGCCCTCGGTGATAGTGCGTATATCCGCGACCGTGTGCGGCGTGAAGTCTCTGCCCATATTGACGTTCTTATAGTGCATATCCGTTTCGTTCGCGCCTACGATGAAGTTTTTCATAAGCTCCACCTCTTTATCGGCGTAAACGGGGATTTCAAGTCCTATGGGTCCCGCGAAGCCGACCTCGGCGTTTGTGAGCTGTCTTACAATATGCGGCTCGGCAAGCTCCAAATCGTCCGTGCAGCCGACAAGGTTTTTAAGCTTGACCTCGTTTACGTCCCTGTCGCCGCGAACCATAGCCGCGATATACTTATCGTCAGCCTTGTAAAGTATGGTCTTTACGAAGTTATGCGGTTTGGCGTTCATAAAGTCAACAAGCTCCTCAATCGTGTGGACGTTCGGGGTGTGAATCTTTTCCATAGTCAAATCGCCCTCTATGCAGCTAACCTCGGTCGGGATACATTCCGCCTTTTCAAAGTTCGCCGCGTAGCCGCAGCCGTCACAGTAAGCTATACCGTCCTCGCCCACCGGCGATTTTACCATAAATTCCTGACTGCCGCTGCCGCCCATAGCGCCGCTGTCCGCGTCAACAACGGTGAAATCAAGCTTTAAGCGGTTAAAAATACGGCAGTACGCGTCGTACATAGCCTTGTAGCTCTCGTCAAGTCCTTTCTCGGTCAAGTCGAAGCTGTACGCGTCTTTCATGACAAATTCGCGGCTTCTTATCACGCCGAAGCGCGGACGCGCCTCGTCGCGGTACTTGTGCTGTATCTGATAAAGCGTCATAGGGTATTCCTTATACGAGCGCACGTTGTCTATAACAGTCTGCGTAAACAGCTCCTCGTGAGTGGGTCCCAGACAGAAATCACGGTCATAGCGGTCTTTGAGCTTGAACATACTCGCGCCGAATACGTCCCACCTGCCCGAGGCCCGGTACGCCTCAGCCGGCAAAAGCGCGGGCATTAAAAGCTCCTGCGCGCCCGCTCTGTCCATTTCCTCGCGCACTATCTGTTCTATTTTGCGCTCGACCCTAAGCCCCAGCGGTAAGTATGAGTATATGCCCGATGACAGCTTGCGGATAAGTCCCGCGCGCAGCATGAGCTTGTGGCTTATTATTTCAGCATCCGCCGGCACCTCGCGCAAGGTGGGCAGAAGTAAATTTGACATTCTCATTATCGTGTGTTCCTTTCATATTAATACTTATCGCTCTTTATGAGCGTGCCTATTCCCGTTTTCGTAAATATTTCCAAAAGCAGGCAGTGCGGTATGCGTCCGTCTATTATATGCACGCCCGCAACGCCCTTGTCAATCGCCTCAAGACAGCCCAGCACCTTTGGTATCATGCCGCCGCTTATAGTGCCGTCGTTTATCATTTCAAATATTTCGTTCTTGTGTACCTCGTATATTACCTTGCCGCCGTTGTCCTTTACTCCCTCAACGTCGGTGAGTAAAATCAGCTTTTCCGCCTGAACAGCCGCCGCGACAGCCGCCGCTACGGTGTCGGCGTTAATGTTGTAGCTGTTACCCTCGTCGTCCGTGCCTATCGGGGCGATTACGGGTATGTATTGGTCGGACGCGAGCAGGTCTATGAGGCAGTGCTTTATATGCACGATGTCGCCGACGTAGCCTATATCGACCTTATCGCCGTCAACGTCGGCGTACTGCTTCTTACATTCGATAAAACTGCCGTCGATACCGCTTATGCCGACGGCGCGTCCGCCCTTTGTGTTCAAAAGCGCGACAATCTCCTTGTTCGTCTTGCCGATGAGCACCTGCTGCGCCGTCTGCATCGTCACGTCGTCCGTTACCCGAAGTCCGTTTATAAAGCGGCTTTTTACACCTCGGTCATTAAGCGCTTTTGAAATGTCGGGTCCGCCGCCGTGTACGACTATAGGATTAAGTCCTATGAATTTTAAGAGCGTTATGTCCTCCATGACGGAGTTTTTAAGCTCGTCGTTTACCATCGCGTTGCCGCCGTACTTCACGACTACGGTTTTGCCCGAAAATTTTTGTATGTACGGCAATGCTTCTATAAGTATGCCCGCTTTTTTGATAAGTTCTTCCATTTGTCATGTCCTCCGTGATTATCAGAGATAAAATCCCGCGTTTTGGAGCGCGGTCTTTTCGTCAAGTCCGAACATCAAATTCATGTTCTGCACAGCCTGTCCCGCCGCGCCCTTGACTATGTTGTCAAGCGCCGACACGACGACGGCTCTTTGCAATCGCTTGTCGTAGCACACGCCTATATCGACGAAGTTCGAGCCGGCGACGTGCTTCGTTTCGGGAAGCTCGCCCGTGTCCTTTACGCGCACAAAAAATTCGTCCTTGTAAAATTCCTTGTATATTTCCGTAAGCTCCTCCGCGCTCGACGGTCGGTTGAGGTTTACATAAATCGTGGAGAGTATGCCGCGCTTCTGCGGTATCAGGTGCGGCGTGAATGAAATTATAATCGGCTCGCCGGCGATATTGGAAAGCTCCTGCTCAATTTCCGACGTGTGGCGGTGGTTCGTGACCTTGTACGCCTTGGTCGTTTCCGTACACTCGCAGAAGTGGTTCTGAAGCGACAGTCCGCGTCCCGCGCCCGTCACGCCCGATTTCGCGTCAACGATTATGTTTTTCGTCTCGGCTATTCCGCGCGCCAGAAGCGGCGCCGCGCCCAGTATGGAGCAGGTAGTGTAGCAGCCGGGGTTGCCGATAAGTCTCGCTTTCTTGATTTTTTCGCGGTGAAGCTCGGGAAGTCCGTACACCGATTCCTTTAAAAGCTCGGGGGACGAGTGCTTTTCGCCGTACCATTCCTCGTACACCGCCGCGTCGTCGTAGCGGTAGTCGCCGCTTAGGTCTATTACTTTAAGTCCTCTGTCCAAAAGCGACGGTATGACCGTCTTTGAAGCGCCGTGCGGCAGAGCCGTAAACGCAACGTCGCACTTTGCTGCTCTGTCAAGGTCAAGCTCCTCACATTCCTTTTCGAGAACGTGTCTTAAATTCTGGTACACGTCGCTTATTTTCTGTCCGGCAAAGCTTTGTGAGCCGAGTATTTCAATGCTTACGTCCGGGTGGTTTGTAAGAAGGCGCACAAGCTCAATGCCCGCGTAGCCGGTCGCGCCGAGAACCGCAGCTTTTATCATTTTTTACCCCTCTTTTCAATGTGAATAATACTCTTTTTTAACCTATCTTATTAATTATAGTACATATTTTTACATTTGTAAAGAGGGAATTTGCCACATTATTGTAATACGCTCTTAACAGAAATCACGTTGAATTGTTACAGTTTTACTTGTATAATATAGACTATGAATTATGTAAACAAAAGTCAAATTATGCGTAAGCGGGGGGTGGGACGTTGAAAAACAGGATATTACGTTTTATTTCTGTTTTATGCGCGGTAAGCGTCGTGCTGTCCTGCCTAACATTGAGCGGCGCGAACGCGGATGAGCCTGTCGGCAAAATGTCGGCGGTATACGCGTATGTGCTTAACGATTATCTCTATAATTACGGCGCGCTGCACACGGAGAACGCGGGCGACACGATACGTTTTGAAAATTCCATACCGAACGGCGTGGTACACAGCGAGGTAATCAATTTCGACGCGAACGACAATCCTTACCTTGTGATATTCCTCGCGGACGCGGCGAATACAATCGCGTCGTGTCATGTATGGAAGTTCAATGAGGAGACGGAGGAGGCGGAGCGCATTGCCGTGCTCGACGTAAATTATTCATTGTTTGAGGACGGTCAGGTCGGCGCGTTCGCGATGGGCTTTAACAATGAAAAACGGTATATAATATACAGGATTTTTGAAAACAACGCGCTCTCCTATGAGGAATATTACACCGCTATAGAGGGCGACGCGTTCATGTACGTCAACTCGCCCGCCGTGACAAGCGACATAGGCGTAATGGATTTTGGCAACAACTATTTCCACCCGAATGTGGATGTGTCAAATTATAACGCGAACGTCGGCGGCTTTTTCGATGATTTGAAGAACGCGGCGGCTGACAGCGTTACGTATGAGGACATCGCGGAGCGTCTTAAAGACGAGGATGAAGCGCAGATCGAAGCGGTTCTAAAGGACGCGGTGAATTTCACCGACTTCGATATTGCCGATTACGCAACGATGGACGAATACCGAGACGCGCTGGACGTTGAGCCGCGCGGAGACAGGTTCTACCTGATTTCGGAGGCTTACAGCCTTGGCAACGAGATATACTATATACGTTTTTCCACCGACCGTTCGTATTACAATTACGCGCTTTTAAGGCGCAGCGACGACGCGGAGAACGGATATCAGATTCTGAAAGTGCGTACCGACTGTATACCGCTTTCGGATAGGGAGCTTAAGCAAATCAAGACGGACTATGACAGGAATACGCTGCTTTATAAGAAGGCAAAGGGATCGCTGAAGCTTTTGAAAGAGTCAAAGTACAGCGAGGATGAGCCGAAACCGGAAGCAACGCCGGTTATACAAATAGAGAAAAAATTCTCGTCCGGTCTGCGGCTGCCCGTTATATGTATCGGCGGAGGCATCGCGGTGGCGCTGCTTACGGTATTATGGGTATATTTGTACGGAGATAACGAGTAAAAAAACGAATTGTGTTTTAATAAATATTACAAGAACACGCCGACGCGCTTAAAAACGTCGGCGTGTTCTTTTGTCATAAGCAGAATTTTCGGTCAGCGCGGCAGAAAGTTTTTATATTATTTACTCTCGCACTTGTCGCATTTTTTCTTAATACCCGTACCCATGACCTTTTTCTGCTGCATATTTGACTGCATTTTGTCAAGCGCTTCACCGAAGCGTTGGAAATGAACAACCTCGCGCTGGCGCAGGAATTTGATTACCTCGTTTACGTCGGGGTCGTCTGACAATTTCAAAATATTGTCGTATACCGTCCTTGCCTTTTGCTCCGCAGCAAGGTCTTCGTACAGGTTTGAAAGCGGGTCGCCGGTCACGGCTATGGAAGCCGCGTTAAACGGAGAACATTGCGAGCTTTGCGGGAATACCGACGCGCCGTTGTCACTGTAATACTCCCAGCTTCCCATCTCTTTCCATTCTTTCGGCGGCGCGCACTTTGAAAGCTGCGATACGAGCGAGCCGACTATTTCCAGGTGTCCCAGTTCCTCCGTGCCTATATCGGTAAGCAGTCCCTTTGTGACCTCATCGGGCATGGTGTAACGCTGCGATAAGTATCTGAGTGACGCCGCAAGCTCGCCGTTGGGACCGCCGTGCGGAAAGTGATAAAATTAGCCTCTGCATTAAAAAATAGTAAAATCATAACGATTAGTAACAAATTAGTAACAGGTTAATAACAAACGCGGTTTAGCAGAACGCATTTGTTGAGCTAATAAAAATTATCGGCGCACCGAACGAATCGGGTACGCCGATATTTTTGATAGGCATCGTCTGTGATAATTATACACCTACAATGCTGCCGTGTCAAGCTTTATCACGATATTTTAATACCTACCAGCTTCGCGATATACCTTGCCGTGCGTGCAACTATCGCAACCACCCACAGCTTAATGGGCGTGAGTTCAAGCTCGCCTTTATCGTTGCCGACGATGATTTCTCGGTCAAGCATCCACTGTACATCCGACTTCGCCCACTCAGGCAAATTCTTATCGACGTAGTTGTATTTTTCGCTCTGCTTGCCTACCTTATCCTCCAGCGAGTTAATTCTCGCCGTCAATTCCTCATACTGTGTCATTGTTAGTTCCTCCGTTTCCGTTATTCTTCTCTTAAACTCTTTCCACCGCGACCAGTCGCCGCCGCTCATGCTCATAGGGCAATTCTTACGGCTTGCGTCATAATGCCGTACAACATGGTTCGCGTCAATACCGAGCGTCTGCATAAGCTCCTTAACAACCGCTACCGTTCTGTCGAACGCCTTGTTATAGTCGCCGTCCGAGTTAATGCACATCTCCACGCCGACGCTGTTACCGTTCATTATACCGTACTTGCCGTGACCGTCGCCGCAGTGCCATGTATAATACTTATTCCAGTCGTTGACTTTTATCGCCTGACGGTCGTCCACAAACACGTCCGCACTGCTATTTCTGTCACCGCCGTTGAAGTACTGATAATGCCGTTCCGCGTCCGCGCCTTTGCCGGTGTTTCCCGTGTCATGCACGACTATGTACTTTATCGTTGACGTTCGACGCGAACGGTTATATGCGATTTGCTTAAACTGTGTTATCGCGCTCATCGCCTATTCCTCCTTATTGTCGCCGCGAAGCTGAAGCAGTATGTTTTTCAGCGCGTCGGGCATTTTCGGGTAAATTACCGCTGCGTTTTCAAGTACGGAAATACCCTCGTTTGCAATAAAGAACATAATCACAATTTCCCTTATGCCTGTGGTATCTGTCACCGTTTGCAATACGTTAGCCAGTCCGACCATTATAAATATGGTAACCTTTTTGAGTATGCCTTTATAGCCGACCTCACTCGACAGACTCTTTTTGTATATTGCCTTTATTACGCCTGTAACATAGTCGAACACCACAACCGCAAGCAGCGCCCACAGTGCTTTGTCCCACTGTCCGAATAACGCCGTTGCCGCACCGCCGACAATACCTATAATTATACTTGCTCCGTTAAATATCTTTTCCATAATCGCTTACACCGCCGCGTCAATCATCTGTGTGAGCTCCGTGTACTGCTCGTCCGTAATGCGGTTATTCAGCAGAAACACGTCAAGCTTGTCTTTCATCTCCTGCGCGTCGTAATTGCCGCGCTCTATAATGGATTTACAATATGTATACGTCATGTTAATTCCTCCTTATATTCCTAACTCCAGCTTGGACAGCCGATAGTCCAAGTCTATTTGATACTCCGCCTGCTGTGCTGGCTGTGCCGCCTCGTATTCCTCGCGGCTGCGATATTTTATCATCTCGTTAGCCGTAAACATCGGGTCTGCCTCGCCCGACACATCAACGCCGTCAGTCCACGCATACGCCGATACATCAATATCTTCATGGCTTACCAGCTCATACCGCTTATGTTTGGGTATCTGCTGTTCTGACCATTCTTTCCACTCCGCGTCGGTCAAATAGTGCTCACGTGTTATGCCTTCGGTATTTTCGGGCAGGAACACGGGATTGTAATACTCGCGGATAAACGCATGATGTTTTACAACGGCGATTTTGCCGTTCTCTATTTTTATTCGTTCCATGATTTTACCTCCTTATATTTGATTACATAAAACCGCAGAGCTCGGCAGTTTTATGTTGTGGTATCGACAGTTTACAAAACTGCCTTCCACTGTTGTATTAGCATTTGTTGATTTATCGCTATAAACAACTGAATTAGTGACCCCGCCTTGATACATATAGCCAGTACTTGGATCTAAATCGTCGCCAAACAATAGTCTGCATCCAATTATCATTGTGTATAGGCTGTCACCAACCGTGACAGCGCCATCTGCCGTACTGGATTTATAATTTATATCAACTGCATTGCATATTAGTCTATTGCGCGATACATGTGCGTTGCCATTACTCGCTTCCAGTGTAATGCTACCGCCTATTACCCTAACAGGTGTGCCGCTGGATGATTGGTAATCTGTATTTTCGGCTACGGCAAAACAATTACTCACACCACCATTGCATTTAGTCATTAGCGATATGTCCGAATTGTATGAATTAAATGATCGTTGTCCCAAAAATGCCGCATATGTATCAGCAAGAGCAAGATGGTGAGCTTCTTTTGCCGTCATGGTAATCGTTACGTTGTCGAGCAGCACATCATCATTGCCGCTGCCCTTGTAGAGATATTTTGAAATCGTATTCGCCGTAATTTTCATATCACGGAATACAATGTTTCCCGTTGCCGAGCATGTTGCCAGTGCGTCAGATACGTTAAACTGTGTACCGTCTCCCATGCCCTCAAACACAACAGGTTTACTGATTGTAAACGCCGCTGAAATGTTGTACGTACCCTCCGCGAACACGAT
>CANQQW010000056.1 GCA_947626075.1 uncultured Clostridia bacterium | reverse complement strand
GTATGTTGCTTGAATTGTAATATTTTACCATAGACGCTCTTTTTTGTACTGTCTGTATATTCTGGGGCAGTTCACGCGCCGTCCCTTTAATTTTACATTATTTTCACATGATAATCCCTTAATAAATAATTTACCTGCAATATATACCCGATAAACTGCGGACCTGCCATAAGCTGACCGAAAAACGGCTTGCCATAGTCGGAGGAGCCTTCCAAAAGCGCTCTAAGCTTCGTCTTGTCGCACAGCGCAAGCACAGGCGCGTTCGGGTCGGAGATTACGCCGTCCAAAAGCTCCTTTGCCGCTTCCTCGTAATGCGGATTGTGCGTTTTCGGGTACGGACTTTTACGGCGAAGCCTAACGTCCTCGGGCAAAATACCTTTCGCCGCCTCGCGCAGCACATTTTTTGACACATTATCCTTATTCTTCATTTCCCACGGTATATTCCAGACGTACTCAACAAGACGGTGGTCGCAGAACGGTACTCTGACCTCTAGCCCGCTTGCCATGCTCATTCTGTCCTTTCTGTCCAAAAGGTTCGTCATGAACCAGTTTATATTCAGGTACGAAATCTCGCGGCGGCGTTTTTCCTCCGCGCTGTCGCCCTCAAACACGGGCGTCTCCGCTATACTCTCGTCGTAACGCATACGCGAGTACTCGCTTAAATTAAGCGTTTCCTTTACCGACGGCAAAAGTATATTCTCCCGAAGCGACAGGTCGTAACACCACGGGAACGCGGGTGTTTCAAAAGCCTTTTTATCGCGGAACCACGGGTACCCGCCGAAAATCTCGTCGCTGCACTCGCCCGACAGCACAACCGTATGGTTTTTCTTGACCTCGCGGCAGAAATACAAAAGCGAAGCGTCCACGTCCGCCATACCGGGTAAGTCTTTCGCGATAAGCGTTTCCTCCAACAGCTCCGTAAGCGCGCTGTTCGGGCATACGAGGTACGTATGGTCGGTATTAAATTCCTCCGCCATACGCGGTACCCATTTCGTGTCGCTGTCTGGCTGAAAACTCGACGATTTAAAGTACTTGTTATTACCCTCGTAATCGAATGAGTACGTCGAAAGACGCTCGCCCTTTTTCTCCATTTCAATCGCGCCTATCGCCGTTATCACACTCGAATCTAAACCGCCCGACAGAAACGTTGCTATAGGCACGTCGGAAACAAGCTGACGCTTTACCGTGTCATATACGAGCGAGCGGACGTTCGCTATAGTATCCTCGTAGCTGTCGATATGAGCGCGGCTTTTAAGCGACCAGTACTTTTTAATTCTTACGCCGTGACGGTCTATAATCATGTACCGCGCGGGACGTAGCTCCGAAACGTCCTTGAACACGCCAACGCCCTGCGTTCTCGCGGGACTAAGCGCAAACAGCTCACAAAGACCCGTTTTGTCGAGCGCCGCCTCCACTCCGGGGTACTCGAAAAGCGACTTTATTTCCGACGCGAACACGGTAACATCGTCCTTTACCGTATAAAAAAACGGCTTCACGCCAAATCTGTCACGGCAGGCGAACACGCGCTGACGCATACTGTCCCAAATCGCGAACGCGTATATGCCGTTAAGCATCTCGGCGCACCTTTCGCCGTAGTGTATGTACGCGGTAAGAAGCACCTCGGTATCCGACGAGGTTGTAAACTCGTAACCGTAGGACATAAGATTGCGCCTTAATTCGTCGGTATTATACAATTCTCCGTTATATGTAATCACAAATTCATGTCCTGCCACGGTGCGCTTCATCGGCTGCAAGCCTTTTTCCACGTCTATGACAGCCAAACGGCTGTGTGCGAACACGGTATGCTCCCCTACCCATTCGCCCCATGAATCGGGACCTCGGTGACGCAGGCGCTCCGCCATACGGCGGGCGGTCAGCTTGTTTTCCGCTTCGTTTTTCACAAGGTTTGTCTTAAAATTTATAAATCCGCATATTCCGCACATTATATTACCCTCCTTGATTTTTTCTGTTGTATAATATGCGCCGCCCAAAACGCGTGTGAATGATAAACCCTCCGCCGCTTTTCAACGTCTATATCCAAAACTTCCCTGTGACCGCTGAAAGAACATATTTTTCCACTCATAATATATCACCTCGGTACAAAATATATTTTAAGGGAATATGCCTTAAAAGTCAATAAGGGATATTCCCTTATGCTAATATTTTTTTGGTGATAAAATATGAGAAATCGTATAAGAGATTTACGGGAAGATATGGATTTAAATCAAAAACAGATTGCCGATATGTTGAATATACATCAAACAACATATTCGGACTATGAACTCGGTAATTTAAATATACCGGTGACTGTTTTATGCAAACTGGCAGATTTTTATGATACAAGTATTGACTATCTTGTTGGCAGAACAAACGAATTAAAACCATATCCAAAGCCAAAAAATTCGTAACACAAATACTGTTTACCTCATACATAAACAAACGGCGGGCAAAGCCCGCCGTTTGTTTTACATAAACCCTTTTAATTTCAATATGCGCCTTACTGCGCCGTTAAGCGTGTCCATACTGATTTCGCCGCTTTCTACCGCCGATAAAATCTGATTATACCCCGTTTCGTAATCTGTGGTAATAAGCAAATCGTTACCCGCGTTCACCGCGCGCGTGTACACGTTCTCCACGTCCGCCACCGCACCCATAGCGATGTCGTCCGTCATTATAACGCCGTCAAAACCAAGCTCGCTTCGCAGTATTTCATGCACCTCGGGAGAGAGTGAAGCGGGATTTTCCGCGTCCAAACCGCCCGCCGTATTATGCGACACAAGCACGCAGCTTGCGCCCGCGTCTATACCCGCCCGAAAAGGCATAAAATCCTCGGCGCGCAGCGCGTCCGCGCTTTTTTCGTTATACACTTCTCCCTCATGGCTGTCTCCCGTCACCTCACCGTAACCGGGGAAATGCTTTAGAACGCTGTATATACCCTCGTTTTTCATCACCGTCACAACGCGCGAAATAAAATCAGCCGTCTGTGCGTACCCTTGACCGAAGCTGCGCTCATAAATGTACGAGTTTGGGTCGGTCGACACGTCCGCGACGGGCGCGAGATTCATATTTATGCCGAGACTTAATAAAAGCCTCGATTTCTCCGCCGCGTTATTTTCGACCGCTTCCATACCGCCCTCGTTATATATCTCCTGCGGCGACTTGTACTTTTCCGGCGCAAGGTTCTTGTTTGAGCTTACGCGCACGACCGTGCCGCCCTCCTCGTCAACGCCGATAAACAGCGGTATATCGCTTTGCGACTGAAATCCGTCAATCTTGTTTATAACCTCGTCCGCCGTCAGATTTTCAAAATCCCGCCCGAACATAAGTATACCGCCCGGCTTTATTTCCATAAGCTCGCTTACATACTCTTCTTCGGGACAGCGTACAAACAAAAGCTGTCCGACTTTTTCCTCAACGCTCATCGTGTCAAGAAGCGCGGGAGCCGCCTCCTCGGGCGGCGGCGCGTCCGTCATATCCGGCGCGTATGCGTCCTTACCGCACGACGCGAGCGACAAACCTATTATAACCGCGGCTAAAACCGATATTATCCTTTTCATAATCTTACTCCTTTATATAAATCATACCGTCCCTGTCCTCTATTTCAAAATACGCGGGACGCTCGAACGGGTGCTCGTTCGGCTCGTGTAAAAGTAAAATGAGCCTATCGTCAAACGTTTTGAAAATCATGCCGTGACCGCCGTCTTTTTTAAACAAAAGCTCGTCGCGCTGTACCCATTTGCCGTCTATGTCGCCGTTATCGGATACGGCTATCGCCTCGGTGTACCCCTCGCTGCCGATACTCGACCACAAGAGAATAAGCGTACCGTCCGCGCAGCGGTAAGGAAACGGTCCGTCCGTTACGTATATACCGCCCTCGCCGCTTTTTATCCACTTCGCCTCGTCCGCCTTAAAGAGCGTAAACGGCTCGCCCATGGCGCGCTTTAAGTCCGCGCTCATTTTGACGGCACAGACCTCGCCCGTTTTAATCTGCACCCACTCGTGACAGAATATCATGTACGGCTCGCCCTTTTTCGATATGTAAAGCGTACCGTCAAGCGCCTCCCAATCGGGCGGCGTTATCGAGCCTTCACTGTGGACGGTAAATTTACCGTCGGGCGCGTCCGATTTTAACACAAGCGTTGCGCGGCGTCGAGCGGCGGACTTAAACGACGCGAACATATAGAACGCCCCGTTATACGCGTACACCTCGGGCGCCCAGTAATGCCTGTCCGCCCAAAAATCTTTTGTGCGCGTAAAAATTTCCTTAGGCTCCGACCAGTTCTCCAAATCATTGCTTACGTACACGTCAAGCCCTGTCGCGCTGTCGCCCCAAACCTCACTTCCGCGCGAGCCGTAAAGATAGTATTTACCGTTATACGGCAGTATAAACGGATCGCGTATATGTATTTCACTTCGTTTCATTCATATCTCCCCCGTCAATGACCAAGCGCCGCTTCAAGTATCTCATAATATGCCCAGTGCGACGGAGAAACGTCCGTAAACGGATTTTCGGCGTAATCTATATGTTCGCCGCTTCCTGCCGCGCGGTTTATCATCGTTACCGCCTCGGCGCGCGTTACCGTTTTATCGGGACGGAACATGCCGTCGCTGTAGCCGGTAATAATACCCTTTTTACCGAGCGCGGTTATATAATTCTTCGCCCAATGTCCGTCCGTGTCGCTGTACGCGCTGTCGCTTTCGCTTACGTTTACGCCCGTGTATTTGCATATAATGACCGCCATTTCCGCGCGGGTAATAGTGTTCTCGGGCTTAAACGCGCCGTCCGGGTAACCTGTGATATATCCCGCCGCGCTTGCCGCGCTTACACTGTCATTGTACCAAGCGCTTTCGCTTACGTCGCTGAATTTATTGCTTCCGTTCGGTTTCGCGCCCGACACGTTCGTGATTATCGACGCGGCTTCCGCCCGCGTAACCGTATTGTCGGGACGGAACGTACCGTCGCCGTAGCCGGATATGTACGCGTTACGCGCCGCCGCGTCCGTTTCAAGGCGTATAACGCTTAAAGAGTTCGCCGGCGCGCTGTAAACAAAGCTTTCAGAGGCGTTTGTGATTTCGCCCTCCTTAGGAACTATCGCGTCCTTATTTTCAAGACTGTTTTCAAGGCTCGTATCGCCCGACATAACTACAGTTTTCGCCGTACTCTTTACCTTAGCGCCGCTTACCTTAACGTTTACGTCCGCGTCCGATGAGAGCGTGTTCACAAGCTTTACGATAACGCCGCCCGTTTCCGAGTCGTACGTGCTTGACGCGTAAACGGGACCGTATGTTTTCGGCTTCGTGTACGAGCAGATAAACTCGCCGTTCAAATACGCCTTGATCTCATAGTCGCTCACCTCGACCTTAACGTCGTACCACTCGCCGTCGTTTATATGCACGTCGCCGACGTATGACTGTTCCGCGACATTGCCCACGTCCGCGCTCACGCCGTTTACTATATGCTGAATTTTCGCGGTGGTGTTGCCCCAGCCGCCTACGTTGACGCGGTAATAGTTCGCGCCGTCCTGTGCCGCGACGCCTATCTGAAAGCCCTCGCCGCCGCCGCTTTTCTTTGCCTTAACGGTAAACGTATAATCTCTGTCAACCGCGCTGCCGAGGTCGTTATATACGGTCGAGCCGGTTAAGTCGCCCGTTTGCGTAATAACGCCGTCGCCGCCTATCGTCCATTCACCGATACCTTTCTGCCAGCCGTCGGGCGCAACGTCAATATCGCCGCTCTCATGCTGTATATGCGCGTCCTTAAACTCGTTCTGCGTACCCCACGAACCGAGCACAACGCCGCCTCGGAGATAGTCCTCCGCCGGTATACCGCTCATTTCCACATCGGTCGGGAGCGTATAATCGCCGTGATTGTTTGAGAACAGCGACTGCACGTAATAATTCGGCGTAAGCACATAGTCGTCGTTCGTGAACCAAATCATGTTCGCCGCCGTCCACTGGGTATTACCGTACTTCGCGAACATCGGCGCGTACGATGCCATACGCACAACGTCGGCATTGCGCTCAAGACCCGTCATAAACGCCGCCTCGCAAAGCGCGTTGTACCACGTGTTGCCCTTCGACGCGTACTCGCCCAAAAAGACCTTTGAGTTTGTGTCGCGGCGATAATCGTCGTAGCGGTAAGCGTGCTGTTTGAACCAGTCCGCGCTCTCATAGTAATGCTCGTCAACTCTGTCTGCAAGCTCGGTGTTCGCGTTTATCCAGTTCCACGCGAGGTCGTTGTTCGTGCCGCTCGACGCCGTTCCCGACGTTGTGACGAGGTTTATGTCGGGATATTTTTCGTGGATCTGCTTCGCAAACTCCGCGTAACGCTCAAAATAAATGTCGCCGTACTGCTCGTTGCCGATACCGATATATTTAAGATTAAACGGCTCGCTGTGACCCATTTCTTTTCTCAGCTTTACCCACTCGTTGCTCTCGTCCGTGCCGTTCGCGAACGCTATCAAATCGAGCGCGTCGTCAATGTACGGCTGCAGTTCGTCCATCGGTACAACATGGTTTTCGTCCTCGTTTCCGCCGGAGCGAACCTGACACGAAAGACCGCAGTTCAATATCGGAACGGGTTCCATGCCCAAGTCCTCGCACATCTGGAAATACTCATAAAAGCCCAAACCGTAGGTCATTTGATACGTGCCGTCGGAGGGGCTCCAGATATTTACTGTTTCCTTACGCTCCGAAACGTCGCCCACGGTGTCTTTCCAGTTCCACGCCACGTCCATGGTATTGCCCTCAACGGCGCAGCCGCCAGGGAAACGCAGGAATTTCGGGTGCATGGCTTCAAGAGCCTCCATTAAATCCTTTCTAAGTCCGTGACCCTTGTACGTGTCCTCGGGGATAAGCGAAATCATGTCCATATCAACAGCTTCACCCGTATTCTTTACGGTAAGCTTCGCGTCGGACGTGCTTTCGGCAGCCGTTAAAGCTGCCGTTACCTCCTGCCAGTCCGAGCCGTCAGCCTTAACCTCGGCTGACGCGCCGCCTACGGAAACCGTCAAATCGGCGTTGCCGCGCACCCGCGCGGAAAAGTTGTAAACAGCGTCCTTTTTAACGCTCATACCCATATATCCGTCATTCGTTATGCTCGCGTCCTTACCGAGCGTGATATACGTCGGATTGTTTTCGTTCATCGGGTTTTCCGTCTCGATTTTCGCGTCGCCCGACGTTTCCCACGAATACAAATTATCGTCCGCCGCAATCTCAAACGAGCGGTTCTGTACCATTTCGGCGTACAAGCCGCCGTCGGCGGAGCTGTTTATATCCTCGAAAAACAGTCCCCACATAATATCGGAAACGTCCCTCGACCTGTCGGACGCGTCAATATCAACCGTGAACGGCGCTTCGTTCGCAGCGGGTACATACGCCGTGTACGTCCTTGACGCGCCGCCGTACTCCTGCGTCAAAGTCACCGTCTGCGCCTCGCCGCCGCGCGTCACCTCGCCCGTGTCCGCGTTTATAACGTCGGGCTTGTCCGCGCTCCATTCTATACCGGCGGCGCGCGGCAGTTCTATTTTATCACCCGTCAAAATCTGTCCGTCCTCTATTTGATACGACTTCAAAAGTATCTCGGGGTCAATTTCGCCCTCCGCGAATACGGCGGATATTTCGTCGGCATTAAGCGCCTTGTCATACACGCGGAAATCATCGACTGCCGCCGCGAGGTACGCGTCGCCGTCGTAGTGCGACTTGCCTATGTAATTTAAATCGTCCTTAATATCGGTCGGCTTTACGGACATATTGGATTTTGTGTCTACAAGCAGACCGTTTCTGTAATAATTTACCGTGCCGTTTTCGTACGTGACGGCGTAATGTACCCAGCCGCGCTCCGTTTCCTGCACCGTGTCAATTGTGTCCGTACCCGCAGGCGACTTTATTTCAATCCTCGCCGTGCTGCCCGAGTACGGAGCGAAAAAGAAATTATTGTCCGAGTCCGTTCCGAAGTCGAACACGCGTCCCCACGTCGTAAAATGGTCGATCTTCACCCACGACGCGACCGTAAAGCTGTCGGTTAAAATACCTTTGGGCAAAAGCGCGTAACCGTCAACGCCGTCCAAAGCGAGCGCCTTACCCGTGTTTCCGTCGTCGGTAACGGACGCGCCGCCCGATAAAACCAGCTCGTTTTTGCCGTTTTCGTCGGCAAGCGGATTTTTATTGTCAAACGTGTACCGCAGCACAGGCTTTGCCGCGCTGTCCGCCGCCATTACGGGCGTCACGCCCACAATAAGCGCCGCCGCCGTAATCAAGGCTGCAATTCTCTTTTTCATAATACCTCTCTCCTTTTATTTGAATTTATTTTCTTCACCTGACCGTAATGTATACACTCCGTAACGTACTGTTCGAGCGCCGACCTGTCGTCGATACGTCCCTCCTTTATTTCGAGGTCGATCTCCGCGACGCGTTTCGTCATGTACGCGAGCGCGTCCTCGCTAAACCCCGACGCGCCGTCAATGTACTTTCGCGCTATAAACGGCGGCACGCCCAGCTTTGACGCTATCTCGCCGAGCGATACGTTATTCATGAGCTTTGCGCGAAGCATCTTTTCAAACGACGAAAACAAAAGATAAAGCAGCGTGAACGAGTTTTCCTTCACCGTTTTTAAATCCTCCAGCACGCGCATAGCCTTCTGCGCGTTTCCCGCCATAATCGCGTCCGTAAGCTCAAACACGACTACCTGCGTCGACTTTGACACCACTCTGTCAATATCGGATTTATATATTTCCTCGCCGCAAAAATCAAGCAGCTTATTAAGCTCGTTGTTTATATTGCTAAGCCCGTGGTCGCACAGCGTCACGAGATAGTACGCGTTCTCCTTACTTATGCGCTTTTTCGCGTCAAGGCACTGTTTTATTACCCACGTCACAAGGTCCGCGTCGCCAAGATACTTAAACTCAACCACTGTTCCGACCTTTGATGCCGCCTTGTAAAGAGCGCTTCGCTTGTCCACGCTTAACTCGTCGAATATAACAACAGTGTCGTCCGAAATACGCTTAAGCTTTTCCGACCAAAATTCTTTCTTTTCCTCGCTGCTCGCGCCGCCCGACGCGCGCTTTGAAGAGAAAATACCGCTGTCCTTTATATGAATGAGCCTTTTTTCGGCCATCATGGGAAAGCCTTCCCAAGCGTCGTCGTAATCGGAAAACGCTATATCCGCGCCGTTTAGGACTATGTGATTAAACTCAGGAAATCCCCCGTCCGGCACAAGTGCGCCGACGCGCTTTACGTACATATCGCGCAGAAATTCCTCTTCGCCGTAGAACACATACAGCGGCGAGAGCGCTCCGTCCTTTAATTGTTTTTTAAGCTTCAGTAAATCGTCGTTTTTCTTTGCCGCCATGATTATTCCTTTCTGTTAAATGTCTCTATATCCTCTATTCCGTCCTTTTCAAGAACGAACCGTATATCTCCGTCATAATCGGTACGGTACACCTCCGCGCCGGAAAGATTTTCAAGTACCGTGTCGTTTGGGAATCCGTACTCGTTATTTTCGCCGAGACTTATAACGGCGTACCTCGGCGCTAAGGCTTCGACCCATTCCTTACTCGTGGACGTGTCCGAGCCGTGATGCGCTATTTTAAGTAAATCCACGCGCGGTACCTTGCCGTTATTTAAAAGCGCTTTTTCCGCGAACGCGGACATATCTCCCGTGAACATAGCCGAAAATCCGCCGTACTCCACAAGGTAAATATAACTCGTGTCGTTTTCATCGTCGCTTATGCGCGTGAGCGGCGCGGGAGGTATTGCGCGTACAGTCATACCGTTATTGTACCTAATAAGCGTTTCCTCCGATATGTAATGAATTTTCGTGCCGCGCTCATTCGCCGCCTTTTCAAGCGCCGTTCGCCATTCGCCGCCTTCCATTTCGTCCGGCAGGAACAGATTCCTCACGTTTATATTCTCCACAGCCGCTATAATTCCCTGCACATGGTCCTTGTGATAATGACTTACAAACGCGCTGTCCACATCGTTTATACCCTCCGTTTTCAAATACGCGAGATACACCTTTTCACCGGGATTGTAATCGGAATATTCGTTTCCGCCTCCGCCGTCTATCAGAACGTTAAACCTGTGCGGCGCGCTTATATACGCTCCGTCGCCCTGACCGACGTTCACAAACGTGATCTCAAGGTCGTTTAACCGTTCCGCCTCCGATGCCGCGCCTCCCGCCGCAAGCGCGGCGGCTATAAACAGCGCGAGACGCGCGTGACTTTTCTTATTCTTTGTATATTTAACCGCTCCGACCGTCAGAAACAGATATATAATAAGAAACAACGTATCCGGCTTGGCAAGCGAAAGATGCAGAAAACGCGCTTTATCTATCCATATCGGAATGTATTTAAGTATGAACAGCATACTGTTCGCCGCCTGCTTGACGATCGGCGCCGCGCCGAATATCTTTTGCATCGCTATGAGCGGCGGCGATAAAACGAGCAGCACGAACGCGCACGGCAGCATTATAAACGACACGCATACGGAATAAAACGACACCTCGTTAAAGAAATACGCCGTTATCGGTATAAGCCCCACCGTGCATATAAGCCCTATCGCGGTAAGCCTCCGTATATACTTCACCCCTATAAATTTTAGACGGGCGTATACCGTATCGAAGAAATAATATATAAAAATACTCGACAGCATCGACATTATAAATCCGACGTCAAAATACACAAGCGGATTTATCACGCCCATGATAAGTGCCGTCATACCGATTACGTCAAGATAGTACACGCGCCCGAAGCGGTACTTCAGGAATATGAGCAGCGCCGTCATCAGCGCGAGCTTTAAAAATACCGCGTTTTGAAAATTTACGGCGGCATATAATATAAGAAGAAATACCGTCACAATGTCGCGCTTCCTTTTGCCGACCGCGCCGAGCGCGAACGATATAACAGCCATGAACAGCATGACGTGGAGAAACGCGGGATAGTAAAACCTGTGCAGACCCGTTCTTATAAGGACCTCTTCAAATTCCTCGGAAAACTCTTTCCTGTTCCCCGCAAGAACCGCCTTCATAATCGCGCTGTAATCGCCCGAATACATCTCGTCCGCCGCATCGCACACAAAGCTTTTCAAGTACATACCCCACGCGTAAGGCGAATAATCGCGTACCGTGTTTACGGAAAGCTGTAGATTGGACGTGTACATTTTAAAGAACACACCCTTGCCCTTACAGTACTTGGCGTAGTCGAAGCCGTTGCTGTTCATCTTTAAATTGACCTTTTCCAAAAAGCCGCTGAAAGTAACGGTATCGCCGTAACGAAATCCCGGCGCGGCGGTAAGCAGCACGTTTTCATGTACCTCCTCCGTTTTTCCCTCATGCTCCACCGTCCTTACATCGACAATGTACTGTACGTTTTCGTCTCCGTCTCCCGTCGCGGGTATATCGTTTACGCGTCCCTCAAGCGTCACATATCTGTCCGTGTACTTGTATAAATCATACCTCGTAATGTCCGTCGCACAGCGGTACAGGAATATTCCCGACGTAAAAATAACCGCCGCGATAAGTATGTTTAAATCGAATTTATGTTTAAAAACCGCTTTAATTGTCAATACCATAATAAGGGATAACATAAAAATTACGGCAAATCCCGCGCATATACGCTCGCCAAGATATATCCCCGCGGCAAAAATCACCGCTGCCTTGATATATTCAATCACATATACAGCTCCTTTATACGACAGAATATCAAACGCTTCCGCTTTTTTTATTTTAACATATAGGCGTTTTCTTTGCAATGAAATGTAACTTTTGTAATATTTGTAACATGATTGTAACGAAAAGCGATGTGTTTTAGGCTTTTTTGACAAAACTCATGTAATCTGTATGTAATATAAGTGATTTTTCAATTTTTATATTTTTGGTGAAAAAGCACAATATATTCATATTAAACGCACTATTATCTAGCTGTTTTACCAAAATACCGCCCCATTTTTGTTACAAAAAGCACATTTTTATTACTGTTTTGTTACAAAATCAATACAAACAGATTAAAAAAAGTGTTGACAAACAGAAATATATGGTGTATAATTCCGTTTGTAATGATTTGGAAACATTACAGTAACAGAAACGCAATCTAAGTAAAGCTATTGAAACAATGCTTTGCTTAAAATATTAGGAGGTTTAATTTTATGAGGAACTTTAAGCATTCGATTATCGCTGTTATAGCGATTGTAATGATAAGTTCGCTTACGGCGGTACAGTCCGCCGACTTGAAAAACGCAAAAATCGAGAGAGACATGAGGATCAACGCCGCGGCGGCGTCAGACAGTATAACTATAGCGGAAAAGGATGTAACCGACGCGGTAAAGGGTACGGCTGAAATTTCGGTTGAGCCGGAAGCGACCCCGATTGAGGACGTTGTTTCGGAAAGCGAAATAGCCGCGAAAAGCTTTTATCCCATAGGATACGTTCTTATTTCGGGAAGTGACGCGCTTGACGTAATGGACAACCCCTCATACGAAGCGGCTGTAATCGACCGTATCGGGGTAGGAACAGAGGTTGAAGTTATCGAGCGTTCGGACGGTTGGTACAAGGTGCTTTATAACGGCGGCGCCGGCGGATACGTTCCCGGCGAGACGATCACTCAGGACAGAGCGGCGGCCGAGGACGCGAAAAAGGGTCTGACGAATTACAGAATAGCCAAAGTAACGCTTGAAGGCGACTCCGTGAGAGTAAGAGAGGGAGCAAGCACAGATTCAAAAGTGATCACCACCCTTAACGACGGTACTTACGTATATATATTGTGGGGCGAAGGCGACTTCATAAGAGTTTGCTACGGTGACGATTATGAGGAAGGCTACGTTATAAACACCTCGCTCCAGTTTACCGGCGAGTGGATTGAAAAGGACACAATATCGGCTAAACAGCGTGAAATCAAGGAAGCCAAGGAAGCGGCTGCAAGAGCGGCTGCGCGGGCTGAGGAAATCGCGCGCCAAAACTCGTCGGCTCCGAGCAGCTCGGCGGCTGCGGCAGAGACTTACTCCGCTCCCGCGTCCTCGTCAAAGGGACAAGCCATTGTAAACACGGCGATGAAATATCTCGGAGTGCCATACGTATGGGGCGGCACATCACCCCGCGGTTTTGACTGCAGCGGTCTTGTGCAGTACGTATGCAGCGCTAACGGTATCAGCGTAAGCCGTGTGGCGGCTGACCAAAGAAATAACGGAACGTATGTAAGCCGTGAAAATCTACAGCCCGGAGACCTTGTATTCTTCGGAAGAAAAGGTCAGGGAATACACCACGTCGGTATATATATCGGCAACGGCAACATGATTCACGCTCCGCAGACCGGAGACGTCGTAAAGATTTCTTCGATAAACACGGAGTACCGCATATCACAGTACGCCGGCGCGGTAAGAGTTTATTAAGAAAAAACATTGCGGGATTTTAAGTCCCGCAATGTTTTTATTTACCTCTTGACTTTTTCTCCGCCTTGTGGTATCATAATTAAGCGATTATTTTGCCGATGTGGTGGAACTGGCAGACGCGCGGGACTCAAAATCCCGTGGTAGAAATACCGTGTGGGTTCGACCCCCACCATCGGCACCAAAAAACCGCGTAAATACCGAAGTATTTACGCGGTTTTTGCGTTTTTTTATATCCGCCGTCAACATTTTTATCCTCTAAAATCCGTCTGCGCCCTGAAGCTCGGCTTCGGAAATACGGTAGTTATCCATAAGCCTTACGCAGCCGTCCACGTCCGTCTTTTTACGGAACAAATCATCAAACGCCGCCGCTAAATCCACTCTTCGCCGCGTCTTGCGACATCTCCGTATCCTCCGAAGGCAGAGCGGCGGGCATCTCCAAATGTGTCTAACTTTTGGGGTGCATATCAAATTACGACCGGAAAGCTTAAAAGAAAAATTCATCCTCTTTATTTTCAAGGGTAGCTCTGATCCTTTGAAACGCAGTTTCTACGTTGTT
>CANQQW010000055.1 GCA_947626075.1 uncultured Clostridia bacterium | reverse complement strand
TATATTACAGCGTGCTGCCTTACGCCGATTATTTCGCCGGTTATTACGTTTATCTCGCATATACGCTCTATCTCGTCACCAAAAAACTCGACGCGTATCGCGTTGTCGCCGTTGTTTGACGGAAATATTTCCAGTACGTCGCCGCGCACGCGGAATTTGTTGCGGACAAAATTCAAGTCGTTACGCTCGTACTGCATTGTAACGAGCTTCTTTAATATTTCGTCCCTGTCACGCTCCATGCCGACGCGCAGCGACAGCATCATATTCTTATAGTCGTCGGGGTCGCCGAGACCGTATATGCAAGACACGCTCGCCACTATTATAACGTCCTTGCGCTCTAATAGCGCGAACGTTGCGCTGTGACGGAGCTTGTCTATTTCCTCATTCGTCATCGCGTTCTTTTCAATATACACGTCCGACTGCGGGATATACGCCTCCGGCTGGTAATAGTCATAGTACGACACGAAAAATTCAACGCAGTTATTCGGAAAAAACTCCTTAAACTCGCTGCAAAGCTGCGCCGCTAAAGTTTTATTGTGCGCGAGCACGATTGTCGGCTTGTTCACCTTTGCTATCACATTAGCCATTGTAAACGTCTTGCCCGAGCCGGTAACGCCCAAAAGCGTCTGAAATTTCTCGCCGTTTTTAACGCCGTTTACAAGCGTTTCAATAGCCTGCGGCTGGTCGCCGCGCGGCTCAAATTCCGAAACAAGCTCAAATTTATCCATACGGCTCCCCTTTCCTCTTTACTCTCTCACAAGATTTTTTACGAGCACGTTTACGCGTCTCGCGTTTACCGACGTGTACTTTTCAACATTTTCACGCACCGCCGCCTGTACCCGCCTGCACACGTCAAATATATCACAGCCGTAAGTCACTGTTACGGTCATGTCTATATGCACACCGTGACCTGTTTTCCTTAGATTTATATTCTGTACCTTTTCAAGGCTTTTTATTTTCATAGCCTCGTGTATAGCTATCTCATTTATTACGTTATCGGATATTATATAATCGCCCAAATAACTGAACGTCGGACGCACGATAGACTTGTCCGCCGCCCCCGATGTAACCTCCGTGTCGAGGTTTTTCTGAAAGCGCCGAAGCGGATGAAGAAAATACCCCGAAAATTCCTTTTTAATCTCGAATGTGGGTACGGGTATTACGTGCTTACCCTCTACACGTCTCATCCTGAGCGCCATGTCCATTTCCTCTTTTGTAGCAACGTCCTCGATACGTATATATTGCTCGATTTCACCGACGCCGAGATTACGCGCGATCTTCTGCGCCATCTCGTCGGAAGTACCCAAAATCATAAGACATTGTATATTGTACTTTTTAAGCGCCCTGCGTATATCCCCGACTTGATACGAGCGCATAAACAACGCGTGTTTTACCGACGCTATTTTTGTATCTTCTTTTTTTGCGGAAGTGCCTGCAATCACCTTACCGTGCGATATTAAAAGACCGTCGTCGATAATCGCGTCCGCGCCGTGCTTTTGCGATACCATAACGCTTCTGTAGCTTTTACCCGTGCCGCTCGGTCCGACAAACGCTATAACTTTCATACTTCATTCTCCTGCTTCTTCTCCTTGATTTTATACGAAAGCGTCATGAGCGGGTCGGACAGGTGGACGTTTTCAACCGCGACGTCCTTGCCGAGCTTAAGCTCCATGTACGAAAAGTTTAAAAGCCCTTTTACTCCGCTTTTTACAAGTCTTTCAACGGTTTCCTCGACCGCGCCGCGCGGTACCGTGATTACGCCTATATCGACTCTGTTTCGGCTTATAAACTCCTCCATGCAGTCAACGTCCATTACCTCTCTGCCGTTTATTACCGTACCGATCACATCGGGATTGTTGTCAAAGATACCGGCCAGCTTAAAACCGCGCTTCTCAAACGTGTCGTGGCTCGCGAGCGCCTTTCCGAGGTTGCCCGCGCCGATTATTACCATCGTGTCGCCGTCGTTAAGACCGAGAATGTCGCCGATTTCTCCATACAAATATTCAACGTTATATCCGTACCCCTGCTGCCCGAAGCCGCCGAAGTAATTAAAATCCTGTCTTATCTGCGAGGCTGTGACGTTCATTTTTTCACTCAGCGCATTGGAAGAAATACGCTTTATATCCTGGTTAAGCAACTCGCCAAGATACCTGTAGTACCGCGGCAGCCGCTTTATCACAACGTCGGGTACTTTCTTTGACTTATCATTCATGACGTACATACTCCTTGTTAATTATATAACAATAGTATATCATATATCAAACAGTTTGTACAGACCTTTTAAAAAGTAATTTGAGCACGCAAAAACCGGATATAAAATCCGGTTTTTGTATATTACGCGTTTTGTTTTGTATAGTTGAGCAGTCCGCCGGCGTAGAGCATTTCCTTCTGTCTGTCGGAAAAGTCCGCGTTAAGCTCGAAGTCAAAGCCCTTTGTAACGTCCGTCGCCTTTATCACGTTTCCCGCCGCGATCTGCTTGCCTATATTTTCAATCTTTATTTCGTCCGTCTGGTCTATTTTGTCGTAGTCCGCCTCGTTTATGAACGTCAGCGGCACGATTCCCGCGTTTATGAGGTTTGCCATATGTATTCTCGCGAACGACTTTGTGATTACCGCCTTAACGCCGAGATACAGCGGAGCGAGCGCAGCGTGCTCACGCGACGAGCCCTGTCCGTAGTTCGAGCCGCCGATTAGCACGCTCTTGCCCATTTCGAGAGCGCGGTCGTGGAATTTCTCGTCGCATACCGCGAAACAGTATTCCGAAATCTTCGGGATATTGGAACGGAGCGGTAAAATCTTCGCGCCGGCTGGCATGATGTGGTCGGTGGTGATGTTGTCGCCCACCTTAAGGCTTACCTTCGCGTCGATCGTTTCAGCCAAGGGCTCGGATACGGGGAACGGCTTGATGTTGGGGCCTCGAAGAACCTCAACGCTGTCCATATCCTCAGCCGATACGGGCGGCACTATCATATTGTCGTTTACAGTGAATTTCTCGGGGAGCGTTATGTCGGCAGCCGCGCCGAGCGTGCGCGGGTCGGTGAACACACCCGTAAGAGCCGAAACCGCAGCCGTTTCGGGCGATACGAGATAAATCTGTCCGTCTTTCGTGCCGCTTCTGCCCTCAAAGTTTCTGTTAAAGGTTCTAAGCGATATACCTTTTGAATTCGGCGACTGTCCCATACCGATACACGGACCGCACGCACTTTCAAGTATTCTCGCGCCCGCGTCTATCATTATCGCCAGCGCGCCGTTATTCGCGAGCATGTTAAGCACCTGCTTTGAACCGGGCGCAATAGCGAGCGACACGTCGGGGTGAACGGTCTTGCCCTTTAATATGTACGCAACTTTCATCATGTCGAGGAGCGACGAGTTTGTGCATGAGCCTATGCACACTTGATCTATCTTCTGTCCGGCAAGCTCCTCAATGCTCTTTACGTTGTCAGGCGAATGAGGACAAGCCGCGAGCGGTACAAGCTCGGAAAGGTTTATCTCGACCGTTTCGTCGTAAACCGCGTCAGCGTCGGGCTTTAACTCCGTCCATACTTCCTCTCTGCCCTGCGCTTTCAAAAATTCACGCGTAACCTCGTCCGACGGGAATATTGATGTCGTCGCGCCAAGCTCCGCGCCCATGTTCGTTATCGTCGCGCGTTCCGGCACGGAAAGCGTCTTAACGCCCTCACCCGTGTATTCTATAACCTTACCTACGCCGCCTTTTACGGTGAGGCGCTTTAAAACTTCAAGTATAACGTCCTTTGCGGCAACCCACGGCTGCAATTTGCCCGTGAGATTTACCTTTACAACTTTCGGACAGGTGATATAGTACGTACCGCCGCCCATCGCTACGGCAACGTCCATACCGCCCGCGCCTATGGCGATCATGCCGATACCGCCGCCTGTCGGGGTGTGGCTGTCCGAGCCTATAAGCGTCTTTCCGGGTATGCCGAAGCGCTCGAGGTGAACCTGGTGGCAGATACCGTTACCGGGACGCGAGAAATATATTCCGTGCTTTTTCGCAACGCTTCCGATAAAACGGTGGTCGTCCGCGTTTTCAAAGCCGCTCTGAAGCGTGTTGTGGTCTATGTACGCCACACTTCTTTCCGTCTTTACTCTCGGCACGCCCATAGCCTCAAATTCGAGATACGCCATTGTGCCGGTAGCGTCCTGCGTGAGCGTCTGGTCGATTTTAATACCAATCTCCGTGCCCTTTACCGGTTCGCCCTCAACAAGATGCGCCGAAAGGATTTTTTCTGTCAGTGTCATTCCCATAGTAATTCCTCCGTTACTTTGCTTTTAATCATTACGTTACTATTTTAATACATAACGCCTCTGTTTGTCAAGGATAACACCGACAATATATTCTGCATATAATAAAGTGGAGGTGTGAAAAATGCTCAATATGTGTCTTTTATCCGTAATAACCGTACTGTCCGTATTCGGGATTTACTTTCTTGTGAAAGAAATCACGTCTTTTTTGCTCAGAAAGCATGTAAAATCACGCGTAATGCTTGAAATCCATGACGACGTAAATTCCGCTGAGGTTACGCTTCGCGACACGCTGCGCGCCAATCCCGAAAGTGAAATAGAGGTTATAGACAAAAGCCGAAACGCCGAAATAAATAAAATTCTCACCACGCTTGCGCGCGATACGCGTCGGATACATATAAAAAACGTTCCCGAAGAGTAAATTCGGGAACGTTTTTATATTTAGTTATTTACTCATAATTTCTTTTATCGACGTTGCAAGACCCGCAAGCCCCTGCATATCCGACGGTATGATTATCTTTGTAGCTTTACCGTCAGCCGCCTTTTCAAAGCTTTCAAGGGCTTTAAGAGCTATATACGGATCGCCCGGATTTGACTCGTTAATTCTGCGTATACCCTCCGCCACAGCAGTCTGGACGGTGATAATAGCCTCCGCTTCACCCTCGGCTTCCTTAATAGCCGCCTGTTTTTTTGCCTCTGCTCTGAGTATCGCGCTTTCTTTCTCACCCTCGGCAAGCAGAATAGCCGATTTCTTTTCGCCTTCGGCGCGTAAAATACTCTCACGCCGCTCTCTTTCCGCTTTCATCTGACGTTCCATAGCGTCCTGAATTTCTTTCGGCGGCATAATATTTTTAAGCTCCACGCGGTTTATTTTTATACCCCACGGATCCGTCGCCTCGTCAAGTATCGAGCGCATCTTTGTGTTGACCGTATCGCGTGATGTAAGCGTCTCGTCAAGCTCCAGGTCGCCTATGATATTACGCAGCGTCGTCGCTGTCAGGTTCTCCATAGCCATCATTGGACGCTCCACACCGTAAGCGAACAGCTTCGGGTCGGTTATCTGATAGTACACAACCGTGTCTATCTGCATGGTTACGTTATCTTTCGTAATAACCGCCTGCGGCGGGAAATCCGCGACGTGCTCCTTTAAATTAACTTTTTTCGCCACTCTGTCAACGAACGGCACCTTAAAATGCAAGCCTACGCCCCATGTTGCGTAGTAGCCGCCAAATCGCTCGATTATATACGAGTGCGCCTGCGGTACTATTTTAATATTCGCAATAAGAATAATCAGTACAAGAGCTATTAAAATCAAAATTATAAACGGCATATTTATTCACCCTTTCTCCTTACTATAAGCTTTACGCCTTCAACCTTTTCCACTGCGGCTGTTTCGCCCTCGGGGATCACGGCGCTGTCCGCGCTGCGCAGCGTCCAGTACATTCCGTTCACTTTACCCTCGCCGCTTCCCTGTATATTATTTACCTCTTTTGTTATCAATATGTCCTTGCCTATAAGGCTGTCTACATTAGTATGCGTTTTTTTCGATTTAAGCATTCGTTTTGACACGGGTCTTAAGCACAGCAGCAATATAACCGATATAGCGATGAAAACGGTCATTTGCACCGTAAAATCCGCGCCCAAGGCTGCCGCCACAAGACCGCCCGCCGCGCCCGCCGCGAACCAAATGCTAACCATCTGATACGTTGCGGCTTCAAGAATAACAAACACTATTATTCCCGCAAGCCATATAAACATAATCGGTTCCATATACATAACCTCCTCAAGGACAGTATACTACTTTTGCCGCGTAAAATCAATAGAATTTTTTGCATTACTCAGCGGCTGAAAATAACTCCTTAACCTCGTTTTCGGTAAGCGCCTTAGAGTACAGTCTGAAATCGTCCATAACTCCCTCAAGGCCCTCGCCGCCGCCCCAGTTCGCGTGACCTATCCAAGACTTCGCGTCGGCGGTGCATATATCCCTAAGCGGCGCGTCGGACTGTATTCTGTTCATAAGCTCGCCGTTTACATATATCGAGGTATGATCCGGCTCATACACTACCGTCACATATTTCCAATCCGTAAAGTCACTCGACGCGTCGGACTGCGCCGGACGTTCGCGGTTATCGCTGAAATATCTCTCCGCCGTAATCTTGTTCATACTCTTTGACATCAAAAGACCGAGGTACTTTTCCGACTTGTACACCTGTTCGCCTTTTACGGGTGTTGTCATAAACGTCCAGCCGTCCTTGCCGCTGTCGCCCTGCTTAAAGTAAAAGCTTACGGAAGCGGCGGACGCGCCGCCAAGTATACCGTCAGGCAGTTCAAGATAATTGTCGGCGCCGTATTTGATACTGAGCGCCTTACCGTTTACGCCCTCCTCGTAAGAAACGTCTCCCTTTTCCTTTATTTTACCGCCTATCCTTGCGTCAAACGAACCGCTGCCGGTATTTTCCTCGTCAAAAGTAATATGAAGCGCGAGCGAATCGTTTATATCACTGACAGCGTCGCCGTACAGCTTAATTTCAGCTATGTTGCAGCAGTATTCCTGCTTATCGCCGCCTTTCGGATTGTACGTATGGCTGCCCTCGGGTACCGTGTATCTGATATATCTGTAATCTTCCGGCTTAATATCGACCGTTGTAACCGTTCCCTGCTCGGGTATATTTGGTATCGTGTATACCTTGTTCCACGTTTTCCCGTCGAGCGAGCCTTCAAAATAAGCGTCTTTCATACGGTACGCAAAGCCGTTTCTCGGCGCGTAGCCTATGCCCTCGACATTGTATGTTCTTCCCATGTCGATAGTTACATATCCCTTTTCAACTCCGTCAAAAAAGGTTGTCAAGTCTCCGTCAACCGCCTTGTCGTACGTATTCACCGCGTCGTCGTCCCACGCGGCGCTGCCGCTCGTCATGTTCTTCGTAAGCGGGATTTCGTTGTACTTCGTAATTTCAACGTCATACGACGCGGTAAGATTATATTCCGGCACATACGCGCGCAGCGTGACCGTACCGAGATTTTTAGCCGTAAGCGTTCCGTCATCGCTTATTTCGGCGATATTCTCATCGGATACGCTCCAATTGGCATTCGCCTCCTCGCCGTTTATCGACAGCGCGTACTCAGACGTTGTACCGACCTTTACAAGCTGCGCCCCCGTAAATTCCGTTGTCGCGTACTCAGCCACAAGCGCGTCGTACTCGTCCTGCGTGATTGGTATTACCGTACCGTGACGGTACTTCATATCAAACTCAAAATCCTGTGCCGACGTAAAATTACCGACTGTAATATCGTCCGTAACAAACGGTTTATATCCTGCCGACTGCGAATAGAAGTCGAGCAAGAGACACCATTTATCCGTACCGTTCATCTTGTACGCCGTCGGACCCTCATAACCCGTGACCATGTTACCGGCTTCGCCGTTAAGCGTGTATGTACCCACGTCACTGAACGCCCCGTCAAGCGAAGAAGAGCGCATCATCGTGACGGACGAATTTGTCTCATTTTTAGTAAATCTGTAGTATTCGCCCTTATCCTTTATAAACGTAGTGTCAATATTGCTTACCGTACCTCCGTCGATATATATTTCCGGCTCTGTAAAATGCTCAAAATCTTTCGTATAGCACCTGTAAATACGCTGCGTTGAGTAGTTGTCGTCACTGACCTTAGACGCCCAAAATACCATATACGCGCCCTTTTCACTGTCGTACACACTCTCCGGCGCCCACGCGCAGCCCGCGTTGTCGGGAGCAACCTGAGCCATACGCTGATTTGACCAATGTACAAGATCGCTTGACTCCCAAATCATAATTGACTTTGAGCCGTTTCTTTGACATGTACTCCAGCGATTCGGGTCGTAAGCGCGGTTAAATATACTCAAATCCGTGGCGATAAGGAAGAATTTATCTCCCTCCGGCGACCGTACAATATGCGGGTCGCGCACTCCCCTCTCGCCCATCGTACTCGTAAGTATCGGTTTCTTATTGTTAAGCGTGTGCCACGTCTGACCGTCCTTTGAAACGGAGAAGTAAATTTGCTCCTCGTCCGCGCTCTTTTCACTGCCCGAAAAATGCACGAACAAATAAGCGCTCATATCCGCTTCCGATTTACCCTTAGGCATTGCCATCACCTTACAATTATACTCTCTTGAATAATATTCGCCGTTCTTTGAAAACTCGGCTGTTATTTTCACGTCCGTATCGTTTTCACCGCGTCTTACGCTGCCGTCCCGCGTGACGGCGGCGTTATCCGTTGTCCATTTTATATTCACTCCGTTATATACCGACGGCATATACTGCGCCGAACGGATTTCGCTGTCGGGCGCGAGACTGTCCGCCATGCTTTCAAGCTCACCCGCGCCGTCTATAATAAACGTGGTTATCGAATTACCCTTAAGCGTTGCTTCAAGCTGTCTGTTATTTACGGCTATCGGACTAAGCTCAGCCCAGTTTTCGCCGCTTTCCATATCGCCGCTCGTACGTACCGCCCTCGCCGTACTTCCCGATACGGGCATATTCGCGAGATTAAATATGTAATCCTTGTCGTCCGCGCTTGTATTCACGGCTGCGATTACTATCCTGCCGCTGTCCTTATCATACGCGGCAAGAGTGGTGTCGCTTGAACCTATTATCGTCATACCCGGCTCGATATAACGCGTAAACTGACCGTAAGAATAGTATTTCTTTGTCAAAACAATGTCTTTCGCGTCATGGTCGGCCATCGCAGCGCCCCATATACCGCCCGTCTGTGAAATAGCCGTTTCACTTTCCGACTCTACGCGGTACGGACTTGTATTATCCTTGTGCGAGTCTATAATGTCCCACATTACCCACGCGGACGGCATAAGACCGTTCATATCCTTTATTATCTGATTTGCAAGACCAAGACCCGCCGACATATACCCGGCGTCCTCGCCCGCCGTGTACGAGCCGTCCACCTCGCTCATCCATAGATCCTTGCCCTTTGTCTGTGCAAGGGCGCGAAGCTCGGCGCGTTTCGAGCCGCCGTATGTGTGAGTATCTATACGGCCGAGATTATGCAGCGCCTGATACGAAAGCTGATTTACGCTTGATATGGACGTGTCAATACTCGTTTCATCTGGACCCGCGACGATCACGTTGTTAAGACCGTGCTGATTGAGTGCGAAACGCAGGGCGTTGATCATCTCGGACTCACTGTTGCCGCTGTGGAAATGACAGCCCTCCTGCTTATAGCTGTACTGTCCCCAATAATTCGTATACGGCTCGTTCATCGGCGAGTAGCTTTTAAACTCAATTCCCCACTCGTCCTTAAAATGCTCCGTCACAGCCGCTATGTACTCCGCGAACTCGTCGTACTGCGTGGACATCAAATTATCGTAGCTCGCGTCTTTCGCTCCCGACGTGCAGCCGGAATTTGTCATAAAGTACGGAGCCGAATTTGAAAATCCCTCAAAGTACACGTCGGGATTTGCCTTTTGCACCGCAAGCGCGGTATTTCTTTGATTCTTGTCCGCGCTCCAATCATATATAATTCCGCCGTCCTCGTCGTAGCCTAAAGCGTAACCGGGAATTTTCGAGTCCGAGCGCGTTATGTGGTCATGCTCGGGATTATCGCCGCCGCCTATATTATAACGGGCTATATCGAGACTTAGACCGTCGTCACCGTAAAAAAGCGCCGCCGCTTTTTGCGTGAGCGTATCGTCGTAACCTACCCTGTTCGCCCACCAGCACAGACTTGTACCCCAGCCCTCGAACCTGCCGCCGTTAAACGTAAGCGCGTTCGACGGGTCGAGATTTACCACCTCCGCGCCGCTCGCCGAAACCGGCACGTATAGCGCCGCTGTCATAGATAAAACCGCAAAGAACGCGGCAAATTTACTTACTGCTTTGTTCATTTAAAAACTCCTCCCGCATGTAAATTTTACATTCCGATTACTATTATACAACAAAAATGTCACGACTGCAACAGAATTTTTATAATTCCTCACACAAACCGCGCCGCGGCATATTATATACTAAAATGGCTACAGAGGTGGGATATATGCTTAATTTCTGCGTGAAAGGCTGCTCGAAAGCCGTAGGACTTTCAATCTTGTCGTTCTGCTTGGGAATACTCGCGGGAGCGTTTTTACCTATAGCGATAGTCGCGGTAATAGAAATGATTTTCCTGCTGTTTTTCGGGTACCTGTGCTTATTTAAGTGGTAGAAAGGGGTAATTTTTATGAAAATCGTGGTTATGAAGGTGCCGAGATGCTTAAGAGGTATTGTCAAGGCAATGTTCAAGATGTAACCGCTGCGCGGAAAAGGAGCGTATCATTCTAAAGTGATACGCTCCTTTTCCGTATATGAATATATGAATGTAACCTATTTTTTTGTTTACTTGCTTTTGCTTTCGCACACAGGCGCCATACCGCTAAGGCTGTTCCACAAGAACGCCTTAACGCTGTCACAATCCGCAAATTCGGTAAGCGGCTGCTCGTAGCCCTGCGGCGCGATTGCCTTTACAAGATTTCCGTTTTCGTCATAACCCGCGACAATAAGCTGACCGCTTGCGTCACCCGTTACTCTGACCGTGTCCGTGTCGAATACAATATCAAGCTCTTCTTTGATGTTCTGACCGCCCACCGTTACAGCCGACGGGAACAAAGCGTTAATGTCGTCTACGCCGTTAGTGAAGCCGTCGCGCTCAAACGTGATTTGCTCGTCGTCCTCTACGGTTGCAAGCTCCTCGAAACGCACGGTATAAAGGTCGCCGTCACCCATAACTGCGCTGCCGATCCAAAAAGCCGTTACTTTATCGAGCGATGATAAATCCACGCCGCTTTCGTTCATATTCGATACAAGCGCCTCTGACGTAAGCGCGCCGTTTGTTATTCTTACGGGGCTTAATTTTGTCTTATCAAAACCGAGCACGAAATTAAAGCCGGTAAATCCTGTATTATTTTCTACCGATACTGTAACGTCGATATAATTCTTATCGCTTTCGCTTACTTTCGCAACCGCGCATTTGATTTCAGGTTTATCCGTGTTTACAGGCATTATCGGCGCGTTCATAAGCGATATTGAGCTGAGCGACGGATGCGCCGTCACGTACTGCGACAGCACGTATACGTCTTTAATATTAACAATTCCGTCCGTATATACGTCCGCGTTACCCTCGCTCGTCATGCCGTGGTTTTGGTACTGCGCGCAGTATCTCGACATTACAAGCACGTCGCCGGAGTCTACATTGCTGTCATTTGTCGCGTCACCGCTTACGGTGAGAACGACGCTTTCTGTATCGTTTGCAGCGTCAACGCCGAGGTCGTCATTGGGATTTGCGGTATTTCTCGCCTGTATCGGCGTTACCGTTATATCGGACGACGCGTTAAGCGTTTCAACCGTCGTTGTAAGCTTCACCGTCACGACTTCGCCGCTGCCTTTTATGTCGGAGTTGCTGACTATCATTATATTTGCGCCGTCCGCTGTTTCGGCGGTCGTCACGGCTGCGCCGGGTGCAAGAGCGCCCACGTCCGCGCCGGCAAGCTCAAACTTTGTCTTGTCGTACTTCACCGACAGCATAAGCGTTGCGAAGCCCTTATTGTCCGTAACGCTAACGGGTATGCTCACGGTGTCGTAAATTTTGGGACTTAAGTCCTCATCGGGTATGCTTACAACAAAGTCCGCGCTCCATACCGCGTAAAGCGTTATGTCGTAATACGCCTCGATTGTGTCGCCCGCCTCGTACTTTACCTCTCTGCCGTTTTTAATATCCGTCCAGCCGAGGAAGTTATATCCCGCGCGCGTCGGCGCCGTATCCGTTACGGTAAAGTTTTCGCCTCTGCGCGCCGTCGCTTGGTCAAACGTACCCGTACCGCGCATTGTATCATATGTGAGCTTATACACTTTCTCCGACGGCGTTAAGTTCGTCAGAGGCTCGTTGCCCACACCGATATTTACTTCGTCCCACGCGCCATTCGCGTAAAGCTCTCCCTCATAATACACCGTATTAAGCGCCGTACAGCCGCTGAATGCATCGTTGCCGATTGTTTCAAGTGAGGACGGCAAATCGACCGACGTGAGATAATCGCAGTTTTCAAACGCCTGTCTGTCTATTTCCGTAACACCCTCGGAAATTACGACGTTGGTAAGACCTTTTGTGTCGGTCACTCCCCACAAACCTGTAGTGGAGCAGTTTGCAAACGCCTGCATGCCTATCTTTTTTACATTTCCGGGAACTGTTACGCTGTCAAGCGAATAGCAGTACATAAACGCCTTCTCGCCTATTTCTGTCACGCTGCTCGGAATGTCTATTTCGGATAATTTCTGACAATTAGCGAACACACTGGCGTTTATCTTTTCCAATCCGTCAGGTAGATCTATGCTCGTAAGACTGCTGGATTCAAATGCGCCCGCGCCGATTTCCGTAATACTTGCCGGCAAAGTCACATTTGAAATCGCGTCGCAATAGTAAAACATATGCTCGCCCACCACGGACGCGCCGGGGCTGAATGTGATGCTTGCCAATCTGTCGCAATTCTCAAAAGCGCTTAAACCGATTTCCTTGACGCTCGCCGGAATTGTAATGCTTCTCAAATCGCAGCTTTCAAACGCTCCCGAGCCGATAGAAACCAACTTAGAAGGAAGATTTATACGGGATATACCGTAAATTCCGTCCTCGGACCAGCGATCCTGTTCAAACGCGCTTTCACCTATCCTCGTTAATTCGCTCGGCAGCACGACCGATGTCAGCTTGTTACAATGATAAAACGCCCTGTCGCCGATTTCGGTTACTCCGTCCGGAATATCCACATTTGCCATTTTGCTGCAATTATAAAACGCATCGTGTCCGATTGATGTTATTGTGTCCGGCATATCAACGCTTTCAAAATTTTCCAGACCAACGAAAGCGTTGGCACCCACGCTGGTGACGCCTTCTGAAATAACAGCTCCTTTTATCAAATCGCCGTCAATATGATCGTTAGATCCGTAATACTCCTCAAGCGTGTTGCCGTATGTCCACGGAGCGCCCAGTGTAAAGTTTGGCATGCAGCCCTGACCGTCTATGTAAAGAATACCGGTCTGCGGATCGATATGCCATGTGATACCGGTCGATGAATACAGTATATCTGTTTCGCTTAGGTCGCTATTTTCTTCGTCTATATCTATCGCTTCCCAATCCTCCGCGCTGCCGGCGTAATAAACGTAACATCCGTCCTTGTTACCTTGAAAAACATTTGCTCCCAAATGGTTTATGCTAATCGGCAATATTATGCTAAATCCGTCCCTGACGCTTATTCCGCAAAAAGCAAACGCACTCTCCCCTATTGAAGTAGTTCCCTCGGAAATTTTAACTTCAGATAGGCTGCTACAGAAAGCAAACGCACGATTTCCGATTGTAAGAAGTCCCTTAGGCAGTGTTACACTTTTAAGGCCGCTATTTTCAAAAGCTGAGTCGCCGATATTTGTTATACCTTCCTCAATTATTAAAACCTCAGCAACTCTAATATCTCCTGCATTTTCCCACCAACGATCCGGTATCGCACCTGCGCCGCTTACGGTCAGTGTTTTTGTACTGTCGTCGTACTCCCATGTGATCTCCGTATCGCTGATAACTCCGCTATCAGCCATTGCCGGTATTACCGGCATAAGCGCCGCAATCATGGCAAGCGTCACGATAAAGCTGATAATTCCTTTTGTAAGTTTTTTTCTCATAAAATCCTTCCTTCCCTTGCGGAATAGTTGTATTCTTTGGGTACCGCGTAAATTAAGCATACTAAAATGTTTTCACCTCCGCCGAAAAATATTGCAAACAAAAAGCGCGCCGCGCATCAATCTGCATACGGCGCACCCAAAAACGCCGCTTTGAGTTAATGCTGCGACACACTTCTTTCATAACCAACACTTCATATAGGTACGATAATCAAAGCGTGCGCTTTTAGACAAGCGCAAACCTATACAAAGTGTTTATTAAGATGTATGTCGCAATTATATTATACCACACCCCGCGCCAATTGTAAACATTTTTTTCATATTTTCCTTATTAGCCTCCCCCCGTAGGGGGGGTCATTGGCCGCCCGTCATTCCCTCGCCTTTTAGCCTCCCTTGTCAAAGGGAGGGGGACCGGCGTAGCCGGTGGAGGGATTCCTCCCCCTCACCGCTCACCCTTTCCCCTCCTCGTAGGGGCGGTCATTGGCTACCCGCCATTTCCCCGCCAAGGCTCCCCTAATAGGGGAGCTGTCGCCTCAGGCGACTTGGAGTGATATAATTTAAATAGAGTCGACAAACACCCAAAAATCTGATATAATAAAAAGAGACGAAAGGGTGTTA